>NZ_BAAGVC010000044.1:0-547925 GCF_054781075.1 Cyclobacterium sediminis
ACCCCGAAAAAAGCTTTAAACAGCTAAATTCGGGGTTTTTGTGTTATGTTTTTGTTAATTATTACGCTGGTTATCAGGTAATTAATAAATCAGCAAGAAGCCCTAGTCTGAGAATGGATCCCATTAAATTGTGTAATGTTTCGAAAATAAATTTTGATGAAATCAATAACGCTATATTAGCATCAATAAGGGCCGGTTTAATTTGTGATTTACAATAAAATCTTTTTCAATTCCTCCCAATTATTAACTCTTTCGTGATTTCTTGGGTTGGCATTTTCATTGTGAGGCTGGGTAAATAAATAGGTCTTCCCTTTAAAGTAATCAAGGTTTTTAAAGTGATCATCTATCATGATGTCAGTATCGATAATTTCCTTTGAACCACAGAAAACCATTTGTTGCCAAGTAATAAACGGAAAGTGTTTACTTAACCATAGGTGTTTCTCTCCAAGGCTTAATGGGAATTCTGTGGCAGCAGACACGATAAAAATCTTATAAACCTTAGATAATTCCTCAACCACCTGCTTGGCACCGGAAATTAACGGTGCTGTTTCAAAAAAACCTTTAGCGTTTACGTGTTTTAATAGGTGTGGAAATGCCTCTCCTTCTGTTAAACCTATCATGTTTTTTTGATTCAGGCGCTCTCCGGTTTCTGCAAAATGCATGTCAATAAACTGTGTATAAACATCTGCCAAAACCCCATCCATGTCTATGGCGATTGTTTTCATGAATCTTTTTTGTTTAGCGCATCCACCAATTGACGATTGAGTTTTCTCTCTCTTTCCAAGGTATTTCTTCTGTGTAATTCAAATTCTTCGCGAAGATCCTCTAAGCTTTGTTGGGTTTCAGCAGTTACTTGATGACTTCTTTTAAACCTGAAGTAGGAAACAATTAGTATTAAAATCAGAAGAATAATTATTCCCCATACCAAATTGTTGTAAAAATTCTTGTGTAATAACATACCAAAAATACTGAAGCTGTCCTTTTCTTCCACAGCTCGGTCAAAATCAGCTTTGGTGGTGCTTAGCTTTTGGTTCAAGTCATTTATTTGGGTTTTGTTTTCCTGAAGGGTAGCCTTCAGCTCCTGAATGGTGGATTTATACCCATTTAATGAATCCAAAATATTGGTACGTAATTGTTCTAGTGAACGTAATTTAATGACCTTATACTCTTGATAATTAGTAGAAACCTTTTTAATATATTCAAATTGTTCTTCAATCGTGCCATTCTCTAATTCTGCTGTTGAGGGGGCGGATTGTTCCTGAGCCGATAAGGTAAAGCTTATGGATAAAAATAAGGTGAATAAAAAATGGCGGATCATCATCATAATATTGGTTAATTTATTTATTGTTCTATTCCTAGATTATCAATTTCTGTGCAAAATAAGGAAAATTTAAAAA
Source organism: Cyclobacterium sediminis (assembly GCF_054781075.1). Classification (NCBI taxonomy): domain Bacteria; kingdom Pseudomonadati; phylum Bacteroidota; class Cytophagia; order Cytophagales; family Cyclobacteriaceae; genus Cyclobacterium; species Cyclobacterium sediminis. Next base: position 1,398 of record NZ_BAAGVC010000044.1, read on the forward strand.
TTATGTCCATTTGCCCCAGGTACATTCTCCATCTATGCTAGTCATGCATAAATAGAATATCAAGAATGTTAATTTCAAATAATTTTTTCGCTTTAAATTTCCCCTAAAAAAGCTGGGAGCTGGTTTATATTTATTGATTAAGCCTCATTTAAGGCTTTTAAAATACGTTCACAAGCAGTATGAATTTCTTCCCTACTTATGGTAAGTGGTGGAGCTATTCTCATGGCATTATCACAATATAAAAACCAATCTGTAATTACACCATCTTCAATGCAACGGTCAATGATAGGTTTCAATGTATCAAATGAATCAAAAGCCACTGCCATCAACAGCCCTTTGTTTCTAATCTCTTTAATCTTGGGATGTTTTAACAAGCTTTTAAATAGTTCAGCTTTTTCTTCAACTGTATCTATTAACTTTTCTTCTAAAATCACCTCTATGGTGGCCAAGGAAGCAGCTGCACTTACCGGATGACCGCCAAAAGTGGTTATATGGCCCAATAAGGGATTATCTTTAAATACCTCCATGATCTCCTTGGAGGCAATAAATGCCCCAATGGGCATTCCCCCGCCCATACCTTTGGCACAAACCACTATATCCGGAATGATTCCGAAATGTTCAAAGGCCCAAAATTTTCCTGTCCTTCCAAATCCTGCTTGAACTTCATCCAAGATTAAGAGAGTGCCGGTTTGGTCACATCTTTCCCTTAGGGCTTTAAAATATTGCTTGTCAGCCACACGTATTCCCGCTTCACCTTGAATGGTTTCTAGGATTATAGCCGAGGTTGCTGTGCTAATGTGATTGAGTTGTTCCTTGTCTCCGTATTGGATATTTCTCACTCCCGGTAATAAGGGCCTATAGGCTCTTTTAAATATTTCATTTCCTCCAACTGAAAGTGCACCATGGGAAGAACCGTGGTAGGCGTCTATGCATGAAATTATTTCTCTGCGGTTATTGTATCTTTTGGCAAGTTTGAGCGCCCCTTCAATGGCTTCGCTACCACTATTAACCAAGTACACATTGTCAAGGCTTTCCGGTAATGTCTTAACAAGGGCCTGGGCTAAAAGGGATTGCGGTTGTTGTACATATTCTCCATAAACCATTAGGTGCAAGTATTTGTCCAATTGTTTATGAATGGCTTCCAATACTTTAGGGTGGCGGTGACCAATATTGCTAACACCAATGCCTGAAATCAAGTCCATGTATTTTTCACCATTGGGACCAAACATATAAATACCCTCTGCCTTTTCAATTTCGATCAGGAGAGGAAAATCGGTCGTTTGTGCCAAATGAGATAAAAATAACTGTCGGTTGTTCATAATAATAAATACAAATGAAGATGTACTGAGATTAATTACCACTTTTAAGGGCTATCATCAACAAAACAAAAGTAATCATAATATGTCCTGTAATGAAACCTTAATTGATTAAGGTAAATTTAAATGATTTTAATGCGTTGAAATGGTAAGCATTTTAATTGAGGAATTTTACAAAAAGAGAAATTTATGCCGTTTAGTTAAGGTTTATCTGCCACAAATCATTTAATTTGAGAAACACATATTCTTAAACCAAAAATAAACCAATGAAATCAAAATTATTTTCTTTGTTTTTAGCCTTGGGCGTCACTGTTGCTTTTTCTGTTTCAGCTCAAGAAAAAGATATTAAATTGCCACCTCAAGCTACTGAGTTTTACGAGCCGGTTGTACAATCTGTTAAGCCCGGAAAAGAAAATCACCTGCCACCGGCGGATGCTATTGTATTATTTAATGGGAGTAGTTTGGATGCTTGGGTAAGTGAGAGAGATGGGAGTTTCCCCAAATGGGAAGTTAATGACGGAGTTTTCACCGTAGTGGCTAAAACAGGAGGAATTAAAACCAAAGAAACTTTTGGTGATGTTCAAGTGCACCTGGAATGGCGTTCACCCAGTGAAATCAAGGGAGAAGGCCAAGGACGCGGTAATTCAGGATTTTTCTTAATGGGAAAATATGAATTGCAGATTCTAGACTCCTATGAAAGTAAGACCTATTCTAATGGACAGGCAGCAAGTATTTACAAGCAGCATCCTCCTTTAGTTAATGCCATGCGCCCTCCGGGAGAATGGAACACGTATGATGTGATTTTTACCGCTCCGAGATTCGACTCCAAAGGAATGTTGATATCTCCCGCAAGAATTACTGTATTGCACAACGGAATTCTTGTACAAAACAATGTAACACTACATGGGCCTACGCAATATATAGGTATTCCTCATTATGTGGCGCATGAGGAAGAATTGCCTTTTCATATCCAGGACCATGGTAACCCTGTTAGTTTTAGGAATATATGGGCGAGAAAGTTAGATTGATTTACTTTTCTATTAATTAAAATTAACGATGAACTCCAGAAGAAAATTTATTCATAAATCAATCCTTACTTCAGCAGGATTGGCCACATTACCCAACCTATTGTCTGCAACGCATGTAAATGCAAGGTCTAAACGTGTGGGAGCCAATGATCAAATTAATTTTGGTTTAATTGGCTGCAAGGGAATGGGCTGGTCAAATATGCACAGTCACTTAAGGCTTCCGGAAGTCAACTGTGTAGCATTGGCAGATGTGGATCAAAGTGTATTGGACCAACGTACCGAAGATGTTTATAAACTGCGAGGAAAAAGGCCCAAGCAATACAAGGACTACAGGCTGATGCTTGAAGATCCGGATATTGATGCGGTAATCATTGGTACCCCTGATCATTGGCATTGCCTGAATTTGATCGACAGCCTTTCAGCAGGTAAACATGCCTATACAGAAAAGCCTTTGGCCAATTCCATTGAGGAGTGTAACCTGATGGTAAAGGCGGTAGAAAGGTATGGGAAATTGGTGCAAGTAGGGCAATGGCAACGAAGTGGCTCTCAATATTCCCAGGCCATAGATATGGTCAAATCCGGGAAGCTAGGAAATATTAGGTTGGTCAAAACTTGGGCCTACCAAGGATGGATGAACCCCGTTCCAAAATTACCAAATAGCCAGCCTCCAGCAGGTGTAGATTATAAAATGTGGCTTGGTCCTGCTCCGGACAGACCTTTTAACGCCAACAGATTTCATTTTAACTTTCGCTGGTTTTGGGATTATGCGGGAGGATTGATGACAGATTGGGGTGTGCATGAAATTGATATAGCCCTATACGCCATGGGAGTAAGTGCGCCTAAATCAGTAATGGCATCAGGTGGTAAATTAGCCTATCCTGATGATGCCTCCGAAACACCGGACACCCTTCAAACAGTATATGAATACGATGGTTTTAATATGCTATGGGAACATGCTACGGGTATTGATGGCGGAAATTACGGAACCACAGAAGGCATCGCATTTATTGGGAACAATGGAACGCTGGTTGTCAATAGAGGTGGTTGGAAAGTCATTGCTGAAACCGAAAATGTCGATGGCAAGAAAAAGGAGAAAATTGAAGCCTTACAACTTGTCAAGCCGGAATGGAATGCCCAAAGAATGCATTGCAAAAACTTTGTAGAAGCCATGAAAGCCAATGATCCATCTTTGCTTCACTGTGGAATCAAAACCGGATCCGTAGCGGCTATCAATGCCCATATGGGAAATATCGCTTATAAATTAGGCGAGAAGATCTATTGGGATGCAGAGAAAGGTCAGTTTACAAATGGAAAAGCCAATAAGCTAATTAAAGCCAACTACAACAATGGTTGGAAATTACCTAAAGTATAAAAGTAAAAAAGGGATGCCAATTGCATCCCTTTTTTTTCGTCCTTTTAGTTTATTAAGCTTGAGTTTTTCAAAGCAGTTATAGTAGCTTTACTATTATCCAACAAGAAGGATGTAGCATAAGAAAGCCAGTATTTTGGGAGGCTGCTGCATAACACCGCAAAGTTAAACAGGTTTCCAAGCATGGTGCTAATCGGCTGGAAATTGACTGATTTTGAAATGATTTCCTTATAATATTAAATGCTTCTGCCTTATTTAAGTGGGAAGTAGCTATCTGATCTACTTAGTAGTTTTCAAGCATCTTTTTAATATGTGCTTTTGCATTGAACATGTCTTGGAATTCATCTTGGATTATATGCCCCTTGTCAAGAAGATAGGTTACTCTTTTTGGAATGCCGATGATCGGTACCAAGGCATCGTATTTTTTACAGACTTCTCCGGAGACATCAGAAAGCAATTCAAATGGTAATTTATTGGATTTTTTGAAACGAAGATGTGTTTCCATATCATCTCTGCTGATCCCAATTACCGGCAGGTCTAAATCTCTGAATTCTTCAAATTGATCTCTGAATTCACAGGCTTGAGCTGTACATCCTCCGGTAAAATCTTTTGGGTAAAAATAGATTACACATGCTTTACCAAAAAAATCTTTTGAAAGTTTAAAATCTGAACCTGAAGTAGAAGGTAATGTGAAGTCCGGTGCTTTTTGACCTTTTCTTAATCCCATGGTTTTTTTGTTAGTCAAACAAATTTTGATTGAAATAGTTTTCTTTTCCTGCTTTTATCTTTTTTCAGGAACCAATTTATACAAAAAGGCCTTTTATTGAGGGAATTTTAATTCACTATTTAAAGCGTTTATTTTGAGTAATTCAAGTGTAAAGCACATGTTGCTGGCTGTGTGTTTTTTCGCACTAATGAATGTAGTTGTTAAAACATTGCCCCATATTCCGGCCATAGAAATTATCCTTTTTCGATCTGTATTTAGTTTTATTGCCAGTTACCTTATCTTAAAGAAAAAGTCCGTCCCGGTTTTTGGGAATAATAGGAAGCTTTTGGTGATAAGAGGCATCGTTGGCTCAATAGGTCTGATTACATTTTTCTACACCTTGCAGAATATTCCTTTAGCGAGTGCTGTCACCATTCAGTATTTAGGCCCCATATTTACTAGCATTTTAGGAATTTTTATCGTTAAAGAAAAAGTCAAACCCAAGCAGTTTTTGTTTTTTGCCATTGCCTTTTCCGGAGTGATAATGATAGAAGGTTTTGACCCGAGGATAAATGGTTTGTTTTTGGTTATAGGAATTACTTCAGCTTTGTTTTCCGGTTTGGCTTATAATGTGATCAGAAGACTAAAAAATACCGAGCACCCCTTGGTGATTGTGTTTTATTTTCCGCTTGTTACCATTCCAATTGCCGGACTAATAAGCATGCTTTACTGGAAACAACCGGAAGGCTGGGATTGGGCTTTCCTCTTTTTGGTAGGTGTTTTATCTCAGTTAGCACAGTATTTTATGACCATTGCTTATCAAAATGCAAATTTAGCCAAGGTGTCGAACTTAAATTACCTTGGGATAATTTTTGCCCTCGGGTTCGGATATGTTCTCTTTGAAGAAACCTACAACTTGTACACTTATGGAGGGATGTTATTGGTGCTTACCGGTGTGATTCTAAACTTTTTATATGCGAGGAAGCCAGAAGCAAAATAATGGCTTAAAATATGGTTTAAGCCGCTTAAACCTGTAAATTTGAAATTTATAGCCTCACTTTTATGAAAATAACCAAAGACCTTTACCATAGTTCACTGACTTTATTGACTGATTATTACCAATTTACCATGGCCTATGCCTATTGGAAATCAGGAAAAGCAGAGGAGGAAGCTATCTTCAATCTATTTTTCAGGAAAAATCCTTTCCAAAGTGGGTTTACGATAGCTGCCGGATTAGATTATATCATTGATTATTGCCGAAATATGACTTTTGGTGACAATGATCTTGCTTTTTTGGCCGAAATGAAAGATGAAAAAGGGGAAAAGGTTTTTGAAAGTGGTTTTATTGATTATCTAAAAAACATGACCTTTAGCTGTGACATAGATGCAGTAGAAGAAGGTGAAGTTGTCTTCCCTAATATGCCTATGGTAAGGGTAAAGGGTCCACTTATCCAATGTCAGCTTTTAGAAACACCCTTATTGAATATCATTAATTTTCAAACTTTAATCGCTACCAAAGCGGCAAGGATGGTCTTAGCCGCCAATGGAGATCCAGTGATGGAGTTTGGCTTAAGAAGAGCTCAGGGAATAGATGGGGCACTCGCAGCAAGCCGTGCATCTTATATTGGGGGCTGTTCGTCCACCTCAAATGTTATGGCTGCAAAGCTTTTTGGTATTCCTGTGTCGGGTACACATGCCCACAGTTGGATCATGTCATTTGAGAACGAATTAACGGCTTTTGAATCTTATGCAGAGACCTTTCCCGACAATACCATTTTGCTTGTGGATACCTATGACATTGTGCAAGGAGTCAAACATGCAATAGTGGTTGCTGAGCAGCTGAAAAAGAGGGGTAAAGCATTGAAAGGGATTAGGATCGATTCCGGAGATTTGGCTTATTTCAGTAACTTGGCTAGAAAAATGCTAAATGAGGCAGGGTTTCCGGAGGTTAAGATTGTGGCCAGCAATGATTTGGATGAGCACATTATTACCTCCCTGAAAATGCAAGAGGCCTCCATAGATGTATGGGGGGTAGGGACCAAGCTGGTCACTGCCTATGACCAACCTGCTTTAGGGGCTGTGTATAAATTGTCAGCATTAAGAAGTAAGGATGGAGATTGGGTTCCTAAAATAAAATTGTCTCAACAATCCATAAAAATTAATATTCCCGGCCACCATAACGTACTTAGGTATTCTGCAAATGGTAAGGCAATAGCCGACATGATTTATCTGGAAGGTTTGCAACAAGGAGATAAAGTGACGATAATTGATCCCATAGACCCTACCCGAAGAAAGAAAATCTCTGTAGGGAATGCAGAAGCTGAGATTTTGCTTAAACCAATCTTTGTCAATGGAAAGAAAGTATATGAGCGGCCCAGTATTCAGCAGATTCGACAAAGGACACAAGATAGGCTTGCCATCTTTGATAAAACCCATAAGAGGTTGATCAATCCCCATATCTATCCGGTTGGGCTAGAGGCAAGTTTACACGAGTTTAGAACAGCATTGGTACTTAAAGCTAAATCGATGGACAATGGCAATTGATCTCAATAATACCGCCCTTATTATAGTGGACGTACAAAATGACTTTTTGCCGGGTGGAGCACTCGCGGTAAATGATGGGGATAAGGTAGTTCCTGTAATCAATAAGTTACAAGAAAAGTTTGAATTTATCGTGGCCACTCAAGACTGGCACCCCTCAAATCATGGAAGTTTTGCAGCTAACCATGAGGGCAAACAAGTAGGGGATACCGTAATTTTATATGGTCTTGAGCAAATTTTATGGCCTACTCATTGTGTGGAAGGATCTTTTGGTGCAGCTTTTCATCAAGGGCTTGATCATAATAATTGGCGTGAAATTTTTAAGAAGGGAACCAATCCGAAAGTTGATTCCTATAGTGGCTTTTTCGACAACGGCAGGAAAGAACAAACCGGATTGGGAGACTATCTAAAAAGCAAGAAGATTGAAAAGGTATTTGTTACAGGTCTAGCTGCCGATTACTGTGTTAAGTTCACTGTAATGGACGCCTTAGATTTAGGTTTTCAGACCTTTTTGATTATAGATGCCACAAAAGGAGTTAATTTGACTCCCAATGATACTTTGGCTGCTTTTAATGAGATGGAAAAGAAGGGGGCTGTGTTGCTTCAAAGTGACGAGTTGCTTTGAACAAATACTTACAATTCTCAAGTAGAGGTTTGAAGAATTAAGGTGGTTTCAAAAATTGTATGACTTTAAGTTAGGAAATAATAAAAGCCATCAGCGTATTTTGCTGATGGCTTTTTCAATGAAAAAGTTCAAATTTACCTTAGCTGGATAATAGAAGGCTTATTTATAATTATACCTCCGAATCATTGGTCGCATGTAATTTGCCCATTTCTTGGTCAATGGTCCATAAGCCAACGCCTTCTTCGCCAATAATATCAAAGATTTCTAAAGCTCTTCTGGCAACGGTTTCTTCTTCACGTTGTTCTGTTACATACCATTGCATAAAGCTAAAAGTGGCAAAATCCTTAACATTGAAACAATGATCAACAATAGTATTTATGGATTTAGTGACTTCAATTTCATGTTCCAGAATCAATTCAAAGACTTCTCTTAGGGAATTGAAATGTTGTCTGATATCTGTAATCTCAGGTTGAATGGCATGGCCACCGGCTTCATTAATATACCTAAATAATTTCAGCATATGGCCTCTTTCCTCTTCAGCATGGTCATATAGGAATTTAGCAGAATGGGAAAACCCTTGCATTTCTGCCCATGAAGCCATGGAGAGGTAGTAGGCAGAAGATTTGCCTTCCATTTCCACTTGCTTGTTAAGCTTTTCCTCCGTATCCATCAATAAAGACCTTTTTAAGGTCACAATTTCTTTTTCCTTGATATTCATATTTTTCTTTCTTTTTAGTTGAGCAACTATTCTCTTACGATTAATTGATAAGAGAGTTGGCATTTGCCATTTAATTACTGCGGCACTGTTTTATAAGATAAAGATAGTTAAAATCAACTGACGAAATACGGATCTTTGGCTTCAAATAGTAATTTTAAACCATTCTAATTCTAAGGAAGGACCATTACTTGAATTTTGCTGGCAAACTTTTCTGTATGAAAAACCCTATGGGTGGCTTTGACAAAGTCCTCTTCCTCAGCCTCAAAAATATTTTGAACATATTTTTGAGGATTGCGATCAATTAAAGGAAACCAAGTACTCTGGATTTGAATTTGAATTTTATGCCCCTTTTTAAAAGTATGGAAAAGGTCTTGTAACTTGAAATCAACAGCAGTGATTTGATCCGGAATAAAGGGTTTTGGGAACTCAAAACTTTCTCTATACCTTCCTCTGATGACTTCTGAACGAACCATTAGATGGTAGTTGCCCATGTCCACCCCATCTAAAACGTAGGCATGGTTGGGTTGATCTCCGGGAAAAATATCGACGATCTTAACTACCCAGTCTGCGTCCGTTTGAGAAGTGGCAACTTTTAATTTTGCCAAAACTTCCCCGGCAAGCGTCATGTCCTCACTTAATACTTCGCTGGTAAAAGTCAGCACGTCAGGCCTTCTGGCAGCAAATCGCTGGTCGTCTGCCATGTATTTTCTTGGCGTGAAGGTTAGTTTGATGTCTTGACTATAAGGGACAGGATTGGAGGGGTCTGAAATGAAAGTGGTAAATCTATTTCCCTCCGGTGTGGTTTCAGAAAGTTCCCCTTTCTCTTGAAAGTAAAAGCTTTTCCATTGACTTTCCTTTGGAGGCCATTCTTCGAATTTTTCCCATTTATGGCTTCCGGTATCAAACATATATGCTTCAGGAAGAGCTGGTTTACCTATTTCGGGTCCCTTTAGATAATGATTGAAAAAAACACGTTCAATATTTTTTTGGTACCATGTGGAGATAGAATCGCCAAAATAAATATTAGAAATAACCTGAGACCCATTTTCTCTTGACCAGTCTCCATGAGACCAAGGCCCCATCACTAGGGCATTGTAGGTGTCAGGGTTGTTTTTTTCAATGGTTTTGTAAATAGTAAGTGGGCCATAGAGATCTTCTGCATCAAACCAACCTCCAACGGTTAATACTGCAGGCTTCACGTCTTTTAAATGAGGAATTATGCTTCTTTTTTGCCAAAAAGCATTGTAATCAGGGTTGTTTTTTAATTGTTGCCAGAAAAAATTATCCTCACCATACCATTTATTGGCATTTTTTAAAGGTCCCATGTCCATAAAAAATTGGTAACCATCGTTTGTTTCCGGATTCACCATGCCATACCAGGCTTCCTGGGTTGGACCTTCCTTTTGGTAGCCAAAAACTGAAGTGGCCAACCAGTAACTTAAGAAGTAAGCACCGTTGTGATGGAAATCATCAAAATAAAAATCGCCTATGGGGGCTTGAGGTGAAACGGCCTTAAGATTTGGATGGGCAAAGGGTAGGGCGGCTGCACTATAAAAACCAGGATAGCTAATTCCCCAAATGCCTACTTTTCCATTGTGGTTATTGATATTGGCGAGTAGCCATTCTATGGTATCGTATGTGTCTGTGCTTTCGTCTATTTGGTTGGAATTTCTTTCGGATTTGGATAGGGTGGGGCGCATATTGTCGTAGGAGCCTTCCGACATCCAACGGCCTCTCACATCTTGATAAACGAAAATATATCCATCATTCATTAAAAACTGAGAAGGGCCAAGCTTGCTTTTCCTATTTCCAGAACCATAAGGGCCGACGCTATAGGGTGTCCGTTGCATCAATATCGGATAGGGTTCGGATAGGTCTTTGGGACTGTAGACGATGGTGTGTAAGTGAACCCCATCCCGCATAGGGATGTCATATTCTGTTTTATCATAACCATTGATGACTTGTGAGAATCCCGAGTTTGGGTTTAACAATAATAAAGAGAATAAGACCAGAAGTTTGAAGCAGTGTTTCATGACCATATAATTTTGTTAGTGCTTAAGGTATACAATAAAGATATTGTTTTTTACCCTTAATTGCTCTCAAATTGCTTAGCTTTGCTATTAAAATAATTTTTATTTCATTGATTTTGGATAGAATCTTAGAAATATTAAAGGGTAAATCACTGATTTTCAGTGGAATTTTAATTTGTAAATCAAGTAAATGAAGACCATTGCCTTAATTCCTGCAAGGTTTGGAGCCACGCGTTTTCCTGCAAAATTATTAGCAGATTTAAGAGGAAAGCCATTGATCGCAAGAACTTATTTGAGTACCATGGCCACCAATGTTTTTGATGATGTAATGGTGGTGACCGATCATGAGTCAATTGCGGAAGCTGTAAGAAATGAAGGAGGTAAAGTGTTTTTTAGCCAAAAGGCACATGAAAGTGGTTCCGATAGGATAGCCGAGGCTGCTGCTTCCATTGAGGCCGATATTATTGTAAATGTACAGGGAGATGAGCCCTTCCAAGATAGGGAGTCCCTTTCTAATCTGGTGAAGGCATTCCAAGATGAGAAGGTGGAAGTAGCTTCTTTAATGTCGCCCATTGCTGATCCGAGCTTAATAAACAATCCAAATATTGTAAAGGTGGTCACAGATCAGGAAAGTTTTTCCCTTTACTTTAGCCGTTCTCCCATTCCCTTCAAAAGGAATGAGGCTTCTTCACCACAGTATTTTCGACATATAGGAATATATGCCTATAAAAAAGAGTTGTTGATGGCATTCACCAAATGGGAAAAATCTGCCTTGGAAAATATTGAAATGCTGGAACAATTAAGGTTACTAGAAAATGGTATTCGTATTAAAATGGTGACTACCCATCATCAGGCTGTAGCCATCGACGTGCCTGAAGATCTTGAACGGGCGCTCATTTATTATGATAAAAATCATTCTTCATGAACGCCTAGGCTATAGGTGCTTTATCACATTAATTTTCTGTATTCAATAAATTTAAAGAATGAACTGCTACCAAACCGGCAGTTTCTGTTCTTAAGCGATGCTTTCCTAAAGAGCAGGGTTTGAAACCACTGTTTATGGCTGAAGTAATTTCTCCGGGACTAAAATCTCCCTCAGGACCGATTAAGACAAGATAAGACTGACCAATAGTGGCTTGTTGCATTAGATGCCGGTCATTGTCCTTGTCGACATAAGCGATAAATCGTTCATGTGCATGAAAAGCAGGATCAGAAATAAATTTCTCGTAGTCAACAATGGGGTTAATTTCTGGCAACCAGGTTTTAAAACTTTGTTTACAAGCTGAAACAAGCTTTTTATGCAGGCGGTCTAATTTTAATCTTGATCTTTCGATGTGAGTGGTCTTTAAAAATGTGATTTCATTGAAACCTACTTCTGTGATTTTTTCAAGCATCCATTCCATACGATCCATGTTTTTGGTTGGAGCAATGGCCAGGTGGATGTGGAATTTCTCCATAGGTGTGAAGAGTTGTTCTACAATCTTCAACCGGCATTTTTTAGGATTATTGTCTTCAATTTGACAAGTAAACAAAGACCCTTTTCCATTTGTAAATAAGACGGTATCCCCAATGTTTTTCCGAAGGACCTTCCCTAAGTGGTTGGATTCCTGCGGGTCCAAAGTAAATACATCCCCGTTAATCTCCTCTTCATAAAAAAGCTGCATGGCATAGTCGTTTATTCCTTCGAATTTATAAAATTAACCTTAAAGGTTAAATAGGATTTGTTTATAATTGTAATGGAAATATTTTAATAGAAAACAAAATTAATTTTATAATGGACACCAAATTTGACCTACCCCATAAAATTCTTAAAGCGAATGATTTGTCTTGGCAGCCTTGGCTTGAAGAGACGCTATCAGCATTTAATTGTGTTACAGGTACCTTACATGTATTGAATCAGGATACAGGCTTATTGGAACTTCAAGCGCAAGTGGGTATTCCTGATTTCTTATTGCCAAAAATGAGTACAATTCCGGTTGGAAAAGGAATGGCAGGAATAGCTGCGGAACGAATGGAAGCAGTTCAAGTATGTAATCTCCAAACCGATGATTCAGGCGTGGTCAGGCCAGGAGCAAAAGATACAAAAGTAGAAGGAGCCATTACGGCCCCAATGATTGTTGAAGGGAAACTTTTTGGTACTTTAGGCATAGCCAAAAAAGATCCCTATGAATTTAATGATGAGGAAACTGAAGCTCTTATGAGTATCGCCACTGCCATCGCCCAAAAAATAAAATAAGCTTATATCGTTGATCAAGTCATTAAAATCCCCTTCACTTACCGTTCACCCGAAAGATGAATGATTTGCTGAAGGGGATTTTTTTAGCTGCAATTTAGCCCTACTAGACTTTTACGAAGATTTTCAAGCGGTACAATATGTACAGAAATATCCAAACCAAAAGTAATGCACCAAAGGCCTGAAAAACCGGATGCCATTCCTCAGGAAGCGGGGCATAAAGGCCTGCAAATAATTTTTCACTGGTGAAGCGGAAGTTGATAAAGCTGAAGGCAAAGTAAATGGTCAGCGAATTAAGACCAATCACCTGAAAGAAAAATGCCCATTTTCTAATTTTCCATACGTCTATCACCACATAAAACAATAATAAAGTTAGGAATGCCATTCCACTTGTTAAAAGAATAAAAGAGCTGCTCCAAAGGTGCTTATTTATAGGGAAGTGTAGATCCCAAATCAAACTTAAAATGATGCCGACCACCCCAGCAACAGCCAGTTGTTTGATTTTTTTGGAATCCAACCATGCTTTGGTTAGTATCTCTCCAGCTAAGGTGCCGAAAATTGTTAGGCAGAGTGCTGGTATTTGGGTCAATAGGCCCAATTCATCATAGATTTCTTGCTTTAAAACCCCCGGCATAAATGTGCGATCAAACCATCCTACCAAATTTCCTTCAATGCTTAAATCTCCGGCTCCATAACCTGGAACAGGGATTAGAAATAAAGCTGCATAATATAGCAACAGGGTAGCCAAAGCAATTCCTAATCTTTTATAAAAATCAAAATTTAAATACACCAAGGTGGCCACAAATGTTGCAATTCCTATACGGCCCAAAACACTACCATACCTAATTTGAGAGGGTTCAAAAACAGGAACAGGCGCATTTTTGTATAAAATACCCAATAGAATAAGCACTAACATCCTCGAAAATGTCTTTTTATAAAGGGTTGGTTTGGACATTCCAAGTTTTCTTCCTTTATTTAATGAGAACGTTAACGAAACTCCGGCAATAAATAAGAAAAGTGGGAAGATAAAGTCATAAAATGAGAATCCATTCCAAGCAGGATGATAGAATTGACCGGCAATCCAGTCGATGGCAGGAATTCCGGTTTTACCTTTCAATAATACTAAAAAGGCTCCGGCTCCTGCAATTAATAACATATCAAAACCTCTTAAGGCATCAATGGAGAGAAGTCTTTTAGATGTCAGTTGAGAGGTAGATGAGGGAGCATTTAGCCCTGATTCTTTTTGATTAAAAGGAGTGGTTTCCATGACAAAGACTTTGAGTAAATTGGACGAGTTAATTGAATAACTTAAAGTGCCAATATATTTTAAATTTATGAAATAAAAAAGCTAATTAATTATCATTAGTTATAAATAATTTGGAGAAATTAGCGGTAGATTTGATTTATATATGGTAAAAAAATCCTTTAGTAAGCAAAAAACTGTATTCAATATTTTCTTATGAATAAAGAAACTTTAGGATAGACTTATGGTTCTTTAGCTGAGCTAGTAAAAGAAAAAATAAAAATAATCAACATCTAGCCTGATATTAATGATGCAATATAAAAAGATAATAAAGAGATTAAAGGTGATCACTTAACCTGAACCCTTAACATTATTTTGCCGAATAGAGGTACCACATAATAAATTAATTTTTAACTATTTGTAAATAACCTAAAAGTGAATTGGGGATAAATGATCAATTCAATATTAATTAAAAAACACCTAATTAAATGAAGATTTATAATCGAAAAAACCCGGCTGAAATGGGTAAATTGGCGGGAGATCATGCTGCTGAAGCCATCATAAAGGCTATTAAGGAGAATGGGCAAGCCAATATTATTTTAGCTACTGGTACTAGCCAATTTGAAACCATTGAAACCATATTGACCTATAAGGAGATTGATTGGAGCAAGGTCACCATGTTTCATTTAGATGAGTATTTGGACTTACCCATCACCCACCCTGCAAGTTTCAGGAAATATTTAAAAGAAAGATTTTTGGATAAAGTTGGTCAATTGAAAGCTTACCATTTGATTGATGGGGAAAAAGATCCCATTGAGGAAACTGGTCGCCTTAATGAGCTTATTAGTAAATCTCCGATAGATGTAGCCATGGTTGGCATAGGAGAAAACGGACACTTGGCTTTTAATGATCCTCCAGCTGATTTTGATATCGAAACGCCATATTTGGTGGTAGACCTTGATGTTGCATGTCGCCAGCAACAATTTGGAGAGGGTTGGTTCCCAACTTTGGAAGATGTACCTACAAAAGCCATTAGTATGTCCATCCAACAGATCATGAAATCTAAAAAAATCATTTGTTCTGTGCCGGATGAGAGAAAAGCCAAAGCAGTAAAAGCTTGTCTTGAAAACGAGGTTAGTCCCGAATATCCCGCAAGTATTTTGCAAAATCATCCTGACTGTGGTATTTACCTGGATGAAGCAGCAGCTTCACTATTGGATGCCTCAGTTATTGTAAATTAATATCTTAAAGTCAGATCGCCACAAGTGGTATTTTACCCGGTTTATTATCCAAAGACCTATTGAAATGACTTGTGGCGATTTACCTTATGGACCTCGTTTTTAGCTATAGCTGCATTTTTAGCTCTTATTTATTAAAATACTCCCAATCTGAATTTTTAAATGCTTTTAGATCTTCAGGACTGTCAATGTCAATATTGCCCGCATCAAATCTAACCAAGGACAATTGCTCCGGATTGTTTAATAGCAGTTTTTTTGCCCCAACTTTATCCGGAATAGAATTTAATTGCTGAAAGACAGATTGATCAAAAATAGCAGGCACTCCCGGTGCGTCTTGATAAAAAGAAGCAACTATTGCTTTGGGATTTTTGGATTTCTTAAGAATTAAACTCTTGATTAACGCTATACTTACGAATGGCTGATCTGATAAAAGCACCAATACCTGTGTTATTTGTGCTTGGCTTACTAGCGTATTTAAGCCTAATTTTATTGAACTCCCCATACCGCTTTCCCATTTATTATTCATCACCTTATTTAATCTGGGATGTGGTCTAAGAGGATAGGTTCCTGCCCCTTCTACAAGCAATACCGGGCCATTAGTTGCCTCCAATGTAATGTTGACAATGTTTTGCAAGAGGCTAGTCCCATTATAGGGAATTAGCTGTTTGGGCTTACCTAACCTGCTGGAATTTCCTGCAGCCAATATGATGGTACCTGTTTTCATGTTTCTTAGCGAGGCAGATCATTTCCTATATAAGCATTTGGGTTGGCCACAGGTATGGTGCTATTCCATTTACCATTGATGGCTTCTATAAAATGGTTGGCTACCACAGCACTTCCACGGGCATTTGGGTGCACACCATCTGTGGAAAAAACACCATAGGGAGGCAAGATAGAATTGGAGATGGCGATATCATTTGCGGTTAGAGCACCTTGTCCGATTCTTTCCAGAAGGTTTTTTGTATCCACCAAAACCAATCGGTTCTCGTTGGCTGAGACTGTAGTGGCGATGATTTGATTGAATGCATTTATTTGGGCCTCCATTTCAGCCTGTTCGGAAGGAAGCATTATGTAGTTGTCGGCAATTGGCACTGTAACCCCGTAAATTAAAGTAGGATCATCACCGGAATTTGAACCCAATATTTGTCCGGTAGTCAAAGCAACCTTGTCATTTACATTGGTTTGCCTAATAGGTGGTAGGCCCATTTCTGAAAGGTCAGTTAAAGTTTTATCATCAATCAAAAATCCGTTTTGTCCGGCAGAGAAATTTATTTTTCGTAAATCTCTTTCAGCATCGCTAATCATTCCGGCTGTAGCCAGGTTGTCTAGACCACTGTTATAATTTGTAAAAACACTATTGGCAAGGCCTGCCAAGAAATTGTCTAAAGGCAATGCATTCCAAGGGACCGTACTAAAATAAGGCAGTTCATTGATGTTTGGTATATTGCCAATAGCACCTTTTGCTTCTGGGCTTGCTTGCAACATAGTGCCTAAAGCGGTTTGATAGCGAAGGGAGAAATCTTGTTCACTGGTTAATAGTTCAGGAATGGCACCTCCGGTCAGGGCGTAGGGTAAAACATCATTTTTTCCCAACCAAAAAACGAAAAAAGTACCACCATCAGCTAAGGCAGATGCCGCATCTCCTATGGGTGTTGAATTACCTGGGTTACTGGCAAATCGTGCATAATAAGGGTTAAACAAAGGGTTTGAAGATTCCTGAATATTACCGGAAGCAGGAAGTAAAGCTTGAGCCAGGGTAAGACCATTTACCCCAAAATTGTTTAAAGCTGTTTTGTCCCCTGAAAATGTGGTGAGGGCATCCCCGGGAACTATCGGGGTGGGCAATATGCTACCGGTATTTTGATTTAGGGTAAGGATTAATCGTCCCAGTGCTCCTCCTGTGGGGCTAAGGATCAAGTCTCCATTTTCTGCGTTGATTTCGGGAACATTGAAATCTCCACCTCCGGTCTCTTTCATTTGAGTGGCCAATATTACAGCATAGGAGTTTTGTTGGGAGCGATTGTACAAGGCTGCATCCATTACGCCGGCGGTAATAGAACTACCGATGGTCACCATTTTGGAGAAATCTGCTTGCCCGGGATCTGGGCTCAATTGACCCGGCTCAGGAAACTCGTATTGGCATGAAAATAACAAACCAATGGACAAATATTTGAAAAGTAAGCGATATCGTATCATGGTTTTTTTGGTTTAGTTCAACAGTTCATCAAAGGTGATGGATAGGTAGTAAATGGCTCCTGAGGTAGGGCCACCAAAATTCAGATAGTACCGGTTGTTAAGTACATTGGATCCTCCTAATTTTAATATTGATTTTAATCGCTTTACCTTATAAGAAATCTGGGCATCCAAATTGTGTATTTCCGGCACATTTCCTCTGGCAAAACTAGACTCCCACCTAAAGGCGGATTGGTACCTATAGGCCAAGTTGAACCCTAATTTATCTGTTAGTTTTCGATTACCGAAGATGATATTTGTTTTGTGTTTAGGGGTATTAAACTCCGAAAGGTATCCTGCTTCAAATTCTGTAAGCAATTCATTATAGTTGTAGTTTCCACCGATGGTAAAATTTCTAGGTAAATTAAAATTGACTCCTAATACCAAACCATGTGCACGTACCTCTCTGTCTATGATATTGGTATAAGTCTGAAAGGTGTTTTCTTGTCCGGGTGTTGTGATAGGAGTGAGCAGACTTGGTGCATTGACAGCATTAATTGCTGCCTCATCAGAACCGGCCTCAGCACCTGGATAAACCGGACCCGGAGCTTTCCTAATGGCGGTTTGGGAGATGAAATTATTGTATCGGTTGTAATAATATGCAAAATCAATCAATAGCCTATTGTCCATCAACAATCCCTTATAACCAGCTTCTAATGCTTTTACTTTTTCAGGCCTTAAGGCAGGAAGGGAGGTTACTTGTTCCAACAATCCTGTAGCTGCAGGGCCTATAGGACTGGCACCTTCCGCCACTGCTGCGGTATAATTCAGAACTGAAGCCAAAGAATATCCATTTTCAAAAATCTTATACTTGTCTCTATAGTATGGTAAACCTGCTATTAACCGGGCCGAAACCACGTTTAAATCTATGTGTTGGGCTTGGGTAGTAGGCATCCTAAAACCTGTTTGGTAGGACAACCGAAAATTGTGGTTTTTTTCTGTGAAAACAGTTGATATCCTGGGGCTAAACTGGCCTTCAAAGTTTTCATTTTTGTCGTACCTCAATGAGCCAATTACCTTTAATTGCTCTTGGAATAGGCGTTTAGTGGCTTGGGCATAACCACCAATTTCTGAGATGGTGATGTCATTGCCCTCTCCATCGGCAAAAATGGTACCGTTAGACCGAAGGTCGTAGATTCTATAAGATGCACCAACCTGAAGGTCCATAAAATCTATTTCATTTTTAAAATCATACTGGCCTTCTGTTAAGTACATTCTTGACCGGTCATAAAATAAAGAGCCTTCCGGAATAAAATCCCCACTAACGCTCTGAGCTGTGCTATTAAACTCAGCACTTCCGGGAAGATACCTTCCATCATCCGCTTGTTGACGGGCAAACTGGTGAGCTGCAGTTTGTTGTTCTATACTCCCTAAACTTCCTGGTGCAACTTGTTGATTGGCAAGTGCTCCTAAATAATTGAGGGTGTATTCTCCAAACCATGTAGAATTGTCTTTCCAAGTGTCATTGATCAAAATTCCGTTTAAATCTGAAATATAGGATTTCCCTGAATTATCTCTGGTTGTATAACTCCGAATAAAATAATTGTCTCCTTTAAGTTCTAATTTGTGTTGGGTAATAAAGAATTCCTTCAATGAATACCTCTGGGCACCCGTGTAAATTGAAGTACCTGAACCGTAATTTAAAGAGTAGAAAATCTCCGCATTATCTGAGATACGGTAATGTAATGCACCATTGACTTTATAATTGCTTGCTCCATAATCAACCAAATTTCTCTCCGGATAGCCGGTTCTAGAAACCACCTGATCCGGAATGCTACCAATATAAGCACCTAAGCCCAGTTGACTTGCTTGTTGTTGTATGGCAGTTACATTCCTTAAGAGTCCAATATTATTGGATACCTCATCCCCAAAGGTATGTACCAAATTTGCCCCTGGGTTGAAGGGAAGGTCGCCTTGGGATACTGCATTTAAATCTGTGGCATTGGTGCCGTACCAGTCTTCTGCTTGCATAAAAGAAGCGCTGATTTTAAATGCCCATTTGTTATTGAAAGCCTTGGCATACCTTATGGCACCTTCGTACATGGGTTTAGGAGATTCTGGTTCGCCTGTGGCGGTGCCTATATGGTTTATTCCTTGCTTGTAATAGGCACTCAAGCCTTGGTATTCAAAAGGGTTTTTGCTATTTACCAAAAGTATGCCGTTGAATGCATTGGGTCCATATAAGGCAGAAGAAGCACCGGGTATAAACTCGATACTTTCTACATCAAGTTCAGATGGCCCATTGAGGTTGCCAATAGGGAAATTTAATGAAGGAGCTTGGGTGTCCATGCCATCTGTGAGCTGCACAAACCTAGTGTTTCCTGTAGAGTTGAAGCCTCTGGCATTCAAAATTTGGAAATTAATGGATGAACTGGTGACATCTACTCCCTTTGAGTTTGAAATGGCCTTATAATAAGAGTCTCCTGGAGCCTCCCTGATGTCTAAAATATCCATTTTTTCTATGGAAACCGGTGATTGGAGGATGCTTTCTTCTACTCTAGAAGCAGAAACAACCACTTCTTGCCCCAAAAAGGTTTGTTCTGAAAGGGCCACCTCCAAAGGAGGAGGGTTGCTTGAAGTAATATTTATTTCTTGACTGGCAAAGCCCACCATGGAAAAAATTAAAGTAATTGGGGGAGGAGAGCTTACTGTTATCGAGAATTTGCCATTTACATCAGTTATAGTTCCGGAGACTTTACCTTTCACAAGTATATTTACCCCTATTAAGGTTTCACCGTTATCTTGGTCTTTGACTGTACCACTTATTGTAGTATTCTCTTGAGCATAAGATAAGCTTATTGAAAAAACCAATAGCCCGATCAATAGGGAGTAATAACGGAAACCCTTTCGTTGTTGGTTAGTATTCATGGCACAATGGGTTTAGGTGTTAAATGAAAGTGATTATATACTATTCTCGTTCAACTTCAGTATCTCTTAATAAGGCATTTCCGTATTAAGTAATAGAAATGTGATGTTGTCCAATCAAATGTTTCTATTAATTTACGATAATATTTGTAAAATAATAGGCTGTTTCAATTACTATTCTAATAGTTATTTGTTTCGATTTTGCTTCTTTAAAATATTTGCCCCTTAATTTCTAATTGATTTTTTGAATAAAAGGTAATGGCGGAAAATATAGCCGGGTATTCAATCAGTTTTAACTCGGATCTCGCAATAGGATTTCTAGTGTTTGGGAGAAGCGATGCAATCACAAGGAAACTAAGCATATTCGTGATTTTAGCAAAACATCTCTATGGAGAAATTGAAAAGTGCAATGAAGTGGCTGATTTTGGAGCGATTTTAGCGCTTAATAGAAGCTCTATTGTATCCTCTCGGGTTAAAAGTATTTGGTGCCGGATATTGGGAGAAAAAAAATAGGATAAACCCAAGGGCTTATCCTATTACATGTGTGCACTATTTAAGCTAGTAAATTATTTTTGTTTTGCGTTTTCCTCGTTTACATGTTTTACCAAACGATCACAAAGGGCTTTAATTTCTTCTGCATAATATTCGTCTCCAGTACTGTTGAGTATATTTTGCCCCATACCTCCCAAAATATCGATGTAGAATCTCTTCATTTCAGCGACAGACATATCTTCCGTCCAAAGGTCAATTCTTAAAGTACTTTGATTAAGTGTATCCCAAACGTTCAAGCTTATGCTCCTTGTTGATTCTTGCCCTTCACTTTCCTTGTCTGTAGCATCCCATTCTATACTCTTCGGTAAATTTTTATCATCTAGAGTAACGGTAAACTTAATTTCAGATTTTTTCATTTTTTATTATTCTATTTATGCCTGCAAAATTAAGAAAGAAATCGCAAAGGGACTTCACTATTCTGCGTCAAACAATTCCATTTCTTTAATTTCTCCTTTTACAACGAGTCTTCCTTCGGTTTTTGCTTTTATTTCTTCAATGCTCACACCCGGAGCTCTTTCACAAAGTTTAAAACCTCCCTCTGGTAATACAGTAAATACGCCCAGATCAGTGAATATCTTTTGTACACATTTTATTCCTGTTATTGGCATCTTGCAGTGCTTCAGGAGTTTTGAGGAGCCATCCTTGTGGCAATGGTGCATGGCTATATAAAGTTTGGCCTCTGAAGCTACCAAATCCAAGGCTCCCCCCACACCTTTGATAAGGCCGGATGAAATTTTCCAGTGGCTGATGTCACCATTTTCTGAAACTTCTAAAGCCCCCAAAATGGATAGGTCTATATGCCCGCCCCTTATCATGGCAAATGCTTCTGCAGAATCAAAAAGAGAGGAGCCTTTGACCATTGATATGGTTTCCTTACTTGCGTTGATTAGATCGGGATCCATATGGTCCTCTTCGGGGTATGGACCTATGCCTAATAATCCATTTTCTGATTGGAATACCACTTGTAACTGTTCAGGAAGATAGTTGGCAATCAAAGAAGGAATCCCTATCCCAAGGTAGATATATTGACCGTCTTTGATCTCACTGGCGATTCTCTGAGCGATTTGTTTTTTGCTTAGCATGCGGAGTAAAGATTATTTACAAACGGTTTTAATTTCAATTCTTTTTTCATAACCATCCCCTTGAAATATTCGCTGAACATATATTCCTGGTGTATGAATTTGATTGGGATCCAACTCACCTGCCGGAACCAGTTCCTCAACCTCTGCAATGGTAATTTTACCGGCAGTAGCCATAAGGGGGTTAAAATTACGGGCAGTGCCTTTGTAAATAAGGTTTCCTGCAGTATCCCCTTTCCAAGCTTTGATCAATGAAAAATCTGCTTTAATCCAGCGCTCCAGTAAAAACAAACGACCATCAAACTCCCTGACCTCTTTTCCATCTGCCACATGCGTGCCAATGCCGGCAGGGGTATAAAATGCGGGTATTCCTGCTCCTCCGGCTCTTATTCGTTCGGCGAGTGTCCCTTGAGGAATCAATTCTAACTCTAAAGATCCTGTTGTAAATTGTTTTTCAAATTCCAGGTTTTCTCCCACATAGCTGGATATTAATTTTCGCAGCATGTGTTGTTTGATAAGAAGACCTACGCCAAAGTCATCTACACCTGCATTATTGGAAATACAGGTTAGCCCTTTTAAATTTGTTTGTAGAAGTGCATTGATACAGGCTTCTGGGATCCCACAAAGACCAAAGCCTCCTACTAGTAAAACAGCACCATTTTCTATATCAGAAACTGCTTCAACACCGTTTTTAACAGTTTTATTTATCATTAGTACTTTTATTTTTCGTCGAAAAAAAATCCACCACTTTTTCCTGGTCTGTTTTCAATTGCTTGGTTAAGGCTGCCAGGCTTTCAAATTTTTTTTCGGGTCTTAAAAATTCTAACAATTCTAGGTTTATTATTTTACCGTAAATGTCTTGGTTAAAATCCAAAATATTTACTTCTATATTCTTGTGTTCACCGGATACTGTGGGTCGCATACCTATATTCAGCATACCATTATAAAGATTCTTATCGATATTTACCTTAACGAGGTAAGCCCCATCCATTGGTACCAGTTTATTGGGTTCATTAAGTTGGATATTTGCCGTGGGAAAACCTATTGTTCTGCCAATTTTATCTCCTTCGATTACTTTGCCTTGGAGGTTGTAGGGTCTACCTAAAAATTCATTTGCTTTGACGATGTTCCCTGTTTTTAAAGCTTTTCTGATTTTAGTGCTACTGATCCCGATATCATCAATATCCTCCCTAGGGATTTCTTCCAGGTCAAAATTATACCGTTCTTGTTCTGCATGTAGGTGTGCAAAACTGCCTTCTCTTCCCTTTCCGAACCTATGGTCATAGCCAATGACTAGTTTTTTTGTTTTTATTCTCTTGACCAAAATATTTTCAATAAAATCCTTAGATTCCATCATCGAAAATTCCTTGGTAAAAGGAATACTGATAAGGTGATCTACACCAAATTTTTCCAATAGTGCTGCCTTTTCATCAAAACTATACAGTAATTTAATCCCATGGGATTCAGGAAAAAGCACCATCCTGGGGTGTGGCCAAAAAGATACCAAAACGGTTTCTCCATGAATGGACTTCGCAATATTGTTGATTCTTTTGAGAATTTTTTGATGGCCCAAATGAACCCCATCAAAAGAACCAATGGTAACTACTGGCCGCTGAATGTCAGGAAAATCATCAAGAGATTTATAGATTTTCATTTTGCTCTTTTTTGATTTTATCTATCAATTGCTCTAGTTGCCAAGCGTTTTCAAGTTTAAATTCACCAATGGCATCTCGCCTAAGTGCCGACATGTAAGCACCTACTTCCAATTTGTCACCCAAATCCCTAGCCAGGCTTCTAATATAAGTGCCTTTGGAGCAAACAATTCTGAAATGAATTTCCGGTAGTGCGATGCTTGTTATTTCAAAAGCTTCTACGGTTACAGGTCTGGGGTCAAGCACTACCGTGATTCCCTTCCTTGCTGATTCATACACCCTTTTACCATCTTTTTTGATGGCGGAATGATTGGGAGGGATTTGCATAATATCTCCTGTAAGCTCTGCTACGGCCTCTTCAATATCTTCCCTCGTTAAATGAGAAGGGTCTGCTACTGTTATGACCTCTTGTTCTAAATCAAACGATTCAGTAGTTTTACCCAAAACAAATGTGCCGGTATATTCCTTCTTTTGGGCTTGATATTTTTCGATATTTTTGGTTTCCTTTCCAGCACAAACGATCAATAGTCCGGTGGCCAAAGGGTCAAGTGTGCCTGCATGGCCAACTTTTTTTACTTTGAGGGTATTTCTAAGCTTCTTTACAACATCAAATGAAGTCCATTGATAGGGCTTATTGATAAGAAATACTTCTCCGTATGGTTTTTGCTGTTTGTCCATCAATAATATGTTCCGGCTACAATGGCCAGTATTCCTACAATCACACAATAAATTGAAAAGTACCTCAATTTACTTTTTCTTACCAACTGGATCATCCAGGTACAAGCAGCCAGTCCTGCAACAAAAGCGGCTAAAAAGGCAATAATCATACTTCCAAATTGATCACTTTGGTAAGTCAAATCCCCGGATAAGACATCTTTGCCTATTTTTCCTAAGATAAGTGGTACCACCATCAAAAAGGAAAACCTAGCGGCTCTGTTTTTGTCTATACCCAACAAGACTGAGGTAGAAATGGTAGCACCTGAACGAGAAATTCCCGGAAGCATGGCAATAGCTTGGGCAATACCAATGATGACAGCATTAAAGAAGGAAACCGGTTTGCCTGTGTTTTTGGCTTTGTCTGCAAGGTATAATAGGAGTGCAGTGACCAGTAGCATAAAACCTACAAATACCACTTTTCCTCCGAAAAATTGTTCCAATTGCTCTTCAAAAAGCAATCCAACCGCCACAGCAGGAATCATTGAAACAATAACTTTCAGTGAAAACATTGTTTCTTCATTGTTTTTAAATTGGAATAGACCGGCCAATAATTTGGCGACATCCTTTCTAAATACTACAATGGTACTTAATGCAGTTGCAAAATGAACAACTACCGTAAAAAGTAAACTTTCTTCAGGTAAGGAATTGCTACCAAGAAGAGCTCCGGCGATTTCCAAATGGCCACTGGAGGATACAGGTAAAAATTCAGTTAAGCCTTGAACAATCCCCAAGATAATTGCTTCAAAAATGGTCATTTTATTTATTTGGTTTTATAAAAAATAGCGTAAAATTCAAAAAGAAAACCTGACAATACAACAATAGGCCCCAGCGTCAAACCCATAAATCCAAACCCATGAGTGGTTTTGTCCAATCCTATAATGGCAAAGCCAATAGTGATAATGGCTATCCCGATAAGCATGAGTTGATAATTTTTTTTCGAAAAAGGCAATGGATTATTTTTCATAATGTTTAGTACAATTCGTCCAGTGACATGTTAAGGTATTTGTTGATAGATCTGTAGGTGCTGATCCAAGACATCAGTGCCCCCAATAAAATTAAGCTTCCAAATAATATGGCAAGCAATTCAATATCATAAAGTAATTGTAAGCCTTCGACAAAGTTTTTGCCATATTCCAAAAGGCTGAATATAATTGTAGAGGAAAATACCCCTCCTAAAGCTCCATATAAAAAAGCACGCCATAAAAAAGGCCTTCTTATAAAGCCCTTGGTAGCCCCTACCAATTGCATGCTACGGATCAAAAACCGTTGTGAGAATAAAGCTAGTTTAATCGTATTACTAATTAAAATAACCACGGTTACCAGCAAAATTAAGATTAATGCACCCATTACTATCCCCACTTTGAGCAGGTTTTCGTTGATTGAAGAAACAACATCTTGCATATAAGTCACTTCAAAGACACCGGGGGTAGCCTCAATTTCTGCAACGATCTGCTGGATTTTTTCAGCTGTTTGAGACTCTTCATTAATAGAAAATGTAAAAGAATCTCTTAGGGGGTTGTCGTCCAAAAACTGGTTGAAGTCTTCCCCAACCTCTTCGAGAAAAACTTCTGCTGCTTCATCTTTACTGGTGAAGCGCAATACAGGACCAGCCTCTTTCTTTAAGACATAGGGCTTTTTTCCCATTTGCTCGATGAGTTTATCAATAGAGGCCTGTGGTAGATCTTTGTTAAGAAATACCTGCACCTCAATGTTTTCACGGATGATGGAAGTGAGCTTTTTTGCCTGAATGGCAATGACCCCAAATATACCCATCATCAACAACGAAAGGGTGATACTGAATAATACACTGGCAAATTTATAACTTCCCAGCCTCGTCTTTTTTCTCTTTAATTTGGCCATCACATAATTATGTGTTTGTCAAAATTAATCAGGTATATTTACTTAACCAACCTTATTATTTAATTTGATTGGAATAACCCTTTCAAGGGTGGTCACCATCGCACATTCAGCAGATTTTAAATCCATACAATAGAGGCCGGTAAATTGACCAAAAGCCGGCAATATCAAGGAGTTGTTTTTGAAATAAAAAGCCGGTAATCTGAATTTTTGTTTACTGTTTTTCTTTATCACAATTCCCGGATGAATGTGCCCACAAATATTCAATTTACTTTTCGGCAACCCCTCCTGAGGTTCGTGACTTAACACCAAATTACCAAGTAGTAAATTGCCCTTATGGATTTTTAAAGCACTACTTTCATATAGGCTATCCGGCAATATGTCATGATTCCCCATTACCAAATGAAAATTTATTTCAGGAAATAATTCCATAAATTCAAGTAAAGTAAACCAGCTTTCGTTGCTTTCACTATGGAATAAATCACCAAGAAAGAAAACTTTGGAAGCTCCAGTTTTACTCAAAAGCGAGCTAATTCTATGGAAATCATCTAAATGAATACTTTCAGGAACAGGAATTCCGGCTTTTCTAAAATGAGCGGCTTTCCCAAAATGCGTATCGGCCAATAAAAGTGCATTCTCCTTCTCTAACCAAATGGCTTTTTCCTTCATTAAATGAAGGCTGACCAACTCATGTTGCCAAATATATCTTCCGTCCAATTCTGCTGTCAAGGGATTAAAAATCTTGGGCACAAAGATAGTTTTTTCTATTGATGATTGGTATCAATAATAAGAATTGTAGGACAATTAAAGCCAGCGGACATATTAAGCATTCATATAGATTCTTAAACCTAAAAACTTTGGTTTTGTGGTTTTTGCTCAAAACAATAAAATAAATTCCAAGGGAATAGCGTTTTACTTACTAGAAGTTCGGATGTCATTTCTGGCATAAAATCACCTCCCTGTTTAAATATTAAAGTGGCTTATTTTAAATGCTCCTTGAACCCGGATGATGAAATAGGAGCCTATTGACATTTCGGGTTGATAATTGTTGCTAGCATTTATGGAATAACTATTGTCTTTCCATTACTGGAAAATTCTCTCTTAACGAAAACCAGCTGTTATGAATAAAAGAAAATTTAGTTTCATACAAAGCAAAGCCTCTCTTTTCATTTTGCTTCTACTCATTGGTTTAAGTACTAATAATCTGACAGCCCAACAAGCAGAGATTAGTGGGGGACTGACCAAAAAGATTTTATTGGGTGACCATTCAGGGATTACTAACCCTTCCTTAGGGTATGCATTTGGGTTTAATCACCATGTAAATGATTACAGACTCGCACATTCGTTTAGTTATGGGTTTAATTTTGAGGTTTTTAAGGTTTACAGGGTCAATAGCGAAGAAATTCCCGGTAATCCTTATCAGCAAGTTTTGTCACCAAAAGCGTTGTTTCGCTATGATTACTTTGTCAATGACCATATTTCGCTATTTTCAGGAGGTGAAGTGGGATTTCAGTTTATCAATCTAAAATCTGATCAGGAGGTTGTGATATCTACCGAAAGTTCCACCAACCTATATACCAAAGCCGTTCTCTCTCCCCAAATTGGGGTGAATTTTGAGATCAACCCTTACCTGACCATTTACTACCAATTTGCATATGACTTAGGATATTATATTGGGGATCGGCCCAATTGGGGATTACAATCCTCAAAATGGATACATATGCTGAGTAATTCTGCAGGTTTGAGGATTAAAATTAACCATGGATTTTATTAAATGATGCTAATTAATTTTTCTCGGACTTTTTAAATATGCCATTAAATCAATTACTTCCTGCGCACCAAGGGACTCAAAAAGACCCGGAGGCATTAAAGAAACATTGGTGACTTCTTTGCTTTGAATTGCTGATTTATTGATTTTTACAGGTTCTTGGCCGGCAATTTTTAAAGTGATTTGTCTGGCGTTTTCTCCTACAACGTTCCCGGTGTAGGTTCGTCCTCCCATGGTGGTGATTACAACCAATTTATAGGCGTCCTGAATTTCAGCACTTGGTTCCAAGACGTTCAATAAAATATAATCAGTGTTAGTCCGGTTGGATCCGGTAAGGTCTGGTCCAATATCAGCTCCCTCTCCAAACATTTTGTGACATGACCCACAAGTGTTCGTGAAAAGGGCTTTTCCTGCTTTAAGATTTGCATTTTTTAAAGCATTGTTTGTCAACATTGACCGGTATTTATCATAGGCTGCCTCATCATTGGGTACATGTTCTATTGGCCCCCAGAATTCCACAAACCCGCTTCCAATCACTCGGTGAAGCTGTCTGGCAAGGGTGACAGGGATTTCTTTTTTAACGATGTTTCCGGCTTTAATTTCATCTAATAGCAGGTTTCCATACCTTGGTCGAGAGGATAAAGTTTGGAGGATGTTAACTTTGGTTTCAGGGCTTGCCTGTGGATATATAGCTATCAAGGCTTTGCCTACTTGCTCATTATCAAAAGCTGCCGCAGCTTTGATGGCCTCTTCTTGCAGGTCTTTGTCTTCGAATAAGCCGAGAAGTATAGGTACCAATTCTCCCTTTTGGCGGGCAGCTAATAATTGTATGGCTTTAGTTTTTTCTCTCTTATTACTATTTTTGCTTCTCAAACTTGCCAAAGCTTTTTGGGTGGCTTCAGCATCTCCAAATAGGGCCGCAATATCCTCAGCAAAGCCTTTGGTGGCAAGGTTCTTCTTTAATTGACTTTCCAAGTTTTTCCAGTTGTCGGGAGCAACCAAATCTGTTCTACCCTCCATTCCATTGATCATTCCTTCCAGTAATAATGTTTGATTACGGGAAGAGGAAATAATCGCCTGGACAAGTTGTTTCAATGCATCGCCGTCCACAGCCCTTCTTGCAATGTATTTTGTGAGCAATGGGATTTTAGACTGTTCGGCCAATTCCATAAACTTTCTCTCATCTTTTTCAATTAAATCTGAAATTCCAAACCAAACGAGTTTGGGTATGTTGTGATCATTTTGGTCTTCTTTTCTGGAAACCAGATGGGCTGCCAGTTCCCATTTCCAGTCCTCTGGAACTCTTTGTAAGGCAGAGGCCAAATAAAGCCGAACGATGGGGGAGGGGTCTGTTTCTGCCATTGCTACCATTATATCTTTTGCTTTTGGTAGGGGAGTATTGCTTTCACAAATCAATTGAACGGCCCAGGAACGAATATAGGGGTCTTGGTCGCTCAGGGAGGACAGCAAGGTTGTTTCCGTTAAGGTATTGGTTTGATGTAGGGTCCATAGTGCCTTTAGTCTCAGATCGGTAGGATTTGTACTTGAAAATAG
Source organism: Cyclobacterium sediminis (assembly GCF_054781075.1). NCBI lineage: Bacteria > Pseudomonadati > Bacteroidota > Cytophagia > Cytophagales > Cyclobacteriaceae > Cyclobacterium > Cyclobacterium sediminis. Next base: position 30,721 of record NZ_BAAGVC010000044.1, read on the forward strand.
AGCTTTTAATGCCTGAATGGCATCTGGTTTTATTTCACTATAATAGGCTCGTTTCTGTAGAATCCCTCTGGCCCTTCTTGCATGCCAGTCACTTTCACTGCTTTGTAAGCCAGCGAGTTCCATATCTGTCAGGAGGTTGAGGTCAGTATACCTCCCTTTCCAGTTTTTGGCTTGGTTGTTTTTAGGCATAATTCTGAAAACCCGACCTGTTTCACTATTAAGGACTTCTTGACCACAGATATCTGCATCGTGCCAATCCAATACATAAAGGCCGCCTTCCGGACCTATTTCCATACTAAAACCCACCCATTGGGCATTGTTTGCCATAAGGAAATTATCCGAATGCTTGCCAATGAAACTTGACCCACTTGGTATTAAACTGTCTGATAAGACTGCATGTTCGTGGATATTGGCCATAAAAACTTTCCCTTTTTCTTCCTTAGGAAAAGCGTCTGATTGATAAATTCTAGCCCCTCCATGGGCCGAACGGTGACTATGGTCGGTTATTGTTTTGATATCTTCATACACGTAAGGGTTGAAATGTTGCCCTCCTTGCCGATGATAAATCCCTCCCGGCACCACATGCCAAAGGTGAGGGATTACACAGGCCGACATAATGAGTTGGCCCTTGGCGTCGTAATCAATTCCCCAGGGATTGCTAAAGCCATGAGCGACTACCTCAAAACTATGCTTGGTAGGGTGATAGCGCCAAACTCCTCCATTAATGTCTACCCCATCTGCTTCAAGTAAGTCTTCCGGAAATGGGTCTTTATGGTAATAGAGTTTGGTTTTTTCTTTCTCAGTTGGTTTCCTGATTTTTGATGGAGTAGCAAAGCCTTGTAGCCCGTAAAGCCAACCATCCGGCCCCCACTGAAGGCTATTTAATGTTTCATGGCGGTCTCTTATTCCCCATCCGGTAAGCAAAACTTCAATATCCTCAATATCTGCTTTGTCATCTTGGTTTTTATCAGGAATGAAAAGAAGGTTGGGCGGTGCTCCTACATAAACCCCGTCAAAGCCCACAGCTAAAGCTGCAGGAAATGCCAGCCCTTCCATAAAAACTTTCTTTTGATCCGCCTTTCCATCACCATCTGTGTCTTCCAAAATAAGGATACGGCTGTTGCCGTTGTTTGAAAAACCATGCTGTCTTGACTCGTAATCTTTGTTTTCAGCTATCCAAAGCCGCCCTTTATCATCCCAGCAAAAGGCCATCGGCTGGCTTATCATGGGTTCTGAAGCAAAAACATTCACCTTATATCCTGGTTTTACAGTCATTTCCTCAACTGCCTCATCGGGGGTTAAAAATTTGGCTTTTCTGCCCTCGTCTCTTGCCATTTGCCATAAGGAAGCAGTATTGTACATGCCTTCCCTTCCGGTATAAGCTGCCCAGGCCTCCGTTACTTCCACATCATTGAAGGCTTTGGTATAGAACAGTAGTCGATGTTTGATAATTTGGGTAGCTCCACTATCAATTTTCCAGTCTTCGTCACGTGTATAGGCCGGTCCAAGGCCAAACTGTTGGTCTACTCGCCATTTTTGCGGATAGCCTTTGTTATCAGGATGATCAAAAACTGCAATATTGGCCATCTCTGATCTACCTTCTACCTGCATTCCCACATTCACCCACATGGAATGTTCTCCTTCCGCTTTTTCATTGACTTGTCGGGCAGTATTGGTGATGGCTGCCTTCATTCCTTCTTTCCATGGCATTCTAATAAAAAGTCCCCCATAATCGTATTTACCTAGGGTAATGTCTTGGGCAGCATTTCCACGCCACTCCAAATCCAGTAAATATTCTTCCCCCTGAACCTTGAGACTCCAGGTTTGAGTTTCTGTCATCAATGGCCTTCCCAAACTATCCAGCATTTCATAAACCGTTTGCCAAGAAACATTTTCACCCTCATTTTCTAGTATGTTCACAGCCACTTTCTTCCAATGGTCCGCTCCGGGATTATGGAAAAAATCCCTTTGATTTACTCGAGTGAACCCCCAATAAATTCCAGTTTGGTGTTGGTGGTGATCAGGGCTCTTTTCTGTTAGAATTCCTTTTCCATCCGGAGCTACGATGGGATGAAGGTAGGGCCTGAATTGGGCTTCTGCTACCTGAACAAGAAGAGGCTTGTCGGGATTAGCCTTGTTATAAACTTTTAACTGTTCGTCCGAGCTGTCCATCAAGAGCTGGAGGTCAGCTTTAGTATTGGCTGACTGATCTGTGTCCTTATTTTTGCCCGGGCTGCAAGCGAAAGTCATGTAAATCGTAAAAAAGAAAAGGTAGGATAAGCGCATGGGGGGTTCAATTGGTATTAATAATTACTTTTGGGTGTGATCACTCCATAATGCATTTTGATACGTTTTAGGCGATCGGTCATAGCAGATTTGAGGGAGTCATAGGAGGATTCATAATATAGGTTTTTCATTTCCCTTGGATCTTCCTTTAAGTCGTAAAGTTCCCATTCATCAAGCTCATAAAAATGCATTAATTTATACCGTTCACCGGTTACTCCTTCGTGTTTTCGGACACTGTGTACGGCAGGAAATTCATAGTAATGGTAATACAGAAATTCTCTCCAGTTTTCCGGTTTACTACCTTTCATCAATGGCAATAGGCTTTTGCCTTGCATACGGTCTGGTGCCTGAACCTTGGCCATGTCCAAAAAGGTTTGAGCAAAATCGAGGTTAGATACCAATTGGTCATTGGTGATTCCGGAAGGAATCGTTCCTTTCCACTGCATCAATAAGGGCGTTCTGAAGGATTCTTCATACATGAAACGCTTATCAAACCAGCCATGTTCTCCGAGATAAAAGCCTTGATCTGAGGTATAAACTACTAAGGTATTTTCTGTCAAACCATTTTCTTCCAAGTAGTCAAGAACTCGTCCCACGTTATCATCAACGGACCTTATGGTGGCCAAATAGTCTTTCATATACCTTTGGTATTTCCATTGTATTAACTCCTTTCCCTCAAGGTCTTGTGCTTGGAAATCCGCAATAATCGGGTCATAGGTTGCATCCCAGTTTGCCTGTTGTTCTGCATTCATCCTTGCATAGGTTCGGTTAAATATGGCCCCCTTTTTATTGGCTTCTGTCCAAACCTTAAGGTCAGAAGCTAGGTCCATGGTTTTCTCTATGCTCATGTCCTGTGTTTTGGCCGCAGTACCTCGCCTTGAATAATCATCAAAAAGGTTTTCCGGTTCAGGAAAGGTGAGGTCTTCATAAAGATCCAAATGCGCAGGTCCTTTTTCCCATTTTCTATGGGGAGCCTTATGTTGTAACATTAGCATAAAAGGCTTATCACCTTTACTGTTTTCATCCAACCATTCCAAAGATTTGTCTGTAATAATATCTGTGACATAACCTTCAGCTATGCTGGTGTCTGTGGCGGATATTATATCAGGATTGTAATAATGTCCTTGTCCGGGAAGTATTTCCCAATGATCAAATCCGGTTGGGGTAGATTTTAGATGCCATTTACCAATGAGGGCTGTGGTGTATCCATTGTCTTTTAATAGTTTTGGAAAGGTAATTTGACTGCCATCAAAAGTGTCACCATTGGTCCGATGTCCATTTACATGGCTATGTGTACCGGTAAGTACAGTTGCTCTGGAGGGAGCACAAATAGAATTGGTGACATATGCGCTGTTAAAAAGAATACCATTAGCCGCTATGCGATCTATATTGGGAGTTGGGGCCAAATCTGCAAGACGGCTTTGATAAGCACTTATGGCTTGGTAAGCATGATCATCAGTAAAGATAAACACTATATTAGGTTTCTTGGCAACTTTGATTTTAGTTTCTGATTTTTCTGAACACGCAGTCATATACAGACAAAAGCTAAAAATGATGCTTTTGGTAAGCCAATATCTATTAAATTGCCTTTTCATGATATAGAGGTTTTGGATTTTGTTTTAAATGACAAACAAGTCAACAATATACATAATATTGGGTTCGCTAGGAATTTTGATGGGTAAAACATTATATAGTAATTTTAATCCCAACTTTACTAAGGTGAAAGCTCTTTTGTGAGAAAAAAAGTAATGTTGAACATTATTTGGAATGTATGGCTGGTGGTATTCTTTGCCTTACTTATACATGATCAATTAAATAATACAATTGCTATGCGTTATTCACGTCTATTATATTTTTCCTTAAGCGTGTTTACCTTAATGAGTTGCAAGGAAGACAATCAGCTTGCAGGCCTTCAAGAAATGGATGGACTTGTAGCCCTCTGGGATTTTAAGGAGGAAGGTGGAAAGGCCAGAAAGGCCCTAGGAAAGGGAGGATTTCCTTTGAAGGAAATGAACGGTGAGATCCAACGGATACCTGAAGGCCCCCTGTCTGGTTATTCTGCGCTAATGGAGAATGAAGCGTATTTTTCTTTAGGTCATGAAAAAACTGCGGATTTAAATATATATGGTAAAAATCAAGGGGTAACGGTAATGGCATGGGTAAAATGGGAAGGGAAAACCGGATTTGTTGGTGGAATGTGGAACGAGTATACCGACGGAGGGAAACGACAGTATGGGTTATTTGTAGATCTTCCTCATTACAATGGAGCGTCCCAAGTCTGTGGTCATATTTCTTACTCAGGAGGGCCTACGCCTCCTTTCCCATACAGCTGTGATTATGCCGCAAGTAAGCAAAAACTAACCAAAGGAAAATGGCATAATATTGCCTTTAGTTATGACGGGGAATACATAAAGGCCTATTTGGATGGTGTTTTTGAGGAAAGGGCACCTGAGCTTATTAATAATACCAAAGGTTTTGAAGGATTGCCTGATGGATTGATCCATTCTAAAAACCCTTATTTATTTAAAGATGGAATGGGGGACAACGGGTCCGACTTTACCGTTGGCGCTGTGGTTCTGTCCAGAGGGATGGGCAATTTTTTCAATGGGCAAATTGGGGGATTGGCTGTTTTTGATAGGGAATTAACTGAAAATGAGATTAGTGAAATTTTTCAAAAAACCATGGTCGAAAACCCATTCATGAATAAAGAACAATAGCAACAGCTGTTTTCCTTTTAAGCCCTCTAGGGTAGGCGAAATGAGTTTATGGAAAAAAAGTTTAAAGATTGTTGACTGGGGAGCAATAGCAATGCTTATTCCTAATTTTTTTGGGAGGCCTTTCCTACAGGGGGGCTTCAGTGTTAAGTTTCAACAGAAAAAATAGGTATTATTTCAGGTTTATTTGGAAAGAGGCCCATTGAATTCATCCATCAAAAGGTTCTCTTTAAGCATTTTGTATTTTTTTTGAGCTTCTGATTTACTATTGTAGGAATAGGTGTAAATTAGTTTTTTCGGTAAAAAGGAAACAACGATTTGATAACTGAATTTTATAGAACTGATTGTAGGACTTATGCCATTGGGCGTATTGGATGTCTTTTCTTCAATAGGGACCAATTTAATGGCTTTTACGGAAGGTAGTTTTTGCCAATGCCCGGTTTTATATCCACAAAAGGAGAAATATTCCTTGATGGATTTGTTATCCAGATCAATTAAAGTGCCCTCGTAAGTGTTGATAATAATCAGTCCTGCAGTAAAAGCACTTAAACCTACCCATAAGGTTTTTTGGAGATTATCTGCTGCTTCAATAAACACAGAGCTAAGCAGAACAATAGAACTTGCCAATAATAGAATTGCACCTAAAAGGTGAATACCCGTACCCAGGTTTCTTCGCTTATAATTGAATAGATGCATATTGGCTAATTTAGGGTTCATTTCAAGATTCAACTACTATAATAAACTATTCCTCTGGGATTTAAAACTATATCGATGAATTTAGTTTTATTTAGAGATGGATTTCTTTATAGACCGTATATGGCTTGCAGAATTAATATCAAAGATTTACTTTACCGGATATAAAATACCGGATGCCAAACTTCTTATTTTGCCCAATTTCCTCTCTGCTTCCCTGAAATAATAGGCACAATTTTTATTGACCCTGGATGCAGGGTTTTAAAAATAAGGTTAGGAAAAACCGTTTAATTCAGGTAGTTATAGAAATAAAAATTAAACCCCGAATTGAGTTAAATGGTGGTCAAGGTGCTTGTAAAACATGTTGTTCCATTCTTCTATACTTAGCTTACCAAAAGAATTGGATTCTTTATTATCAAAGCTCTTTGCACCCAATGCCTGTGTTTGATTTAAATAATCAATGAGTCTTTTGCGTTCTTTCTCAAAATCTCTGGTATCAGTTATTAAAAAAGCCGGTGCGGTTTGTGAGTTCCTTTTGTATGGCTTTTCACCTACCACAATTTTTTTAACAAACAGTTTTAAAATAAATTTCATAAAGAAATTTGGCTTGGGATGTTTGTCTGTAAATACCATCTCGTAGGTCACATTACAATGGGCAAGCATTTGTGGGGCAGTCATTTTACCCCATTCCGGTTGGGTGTCAGCTTTCAATTGATTGATCCTAGCAATTAATCCCTCAGTAACATTTTTATCGAAAATATTGGGTAAGGCCATTGTTGTATTGTAGTTAGTTGAGTAAAGGGTGATTTTATATGCTATTTACGATTTTCAAATTATAATGCCCTCATGAAACGGTGATAAATTTGTTTCGTAACATATAAAATTTGAATCGAAATAGGGTTTATTATCCTTATTATATTTTGGTCATAAGTATTACACCGGTTGACCAATTCATTTTTGTAAGGTTGAAATCATTTCTTTCTTCGAGGGTTTTTATCAATTGCTCCGCTTTTTCAGCATGTCCTAAAGGCCAGTTTTTTTGGGGATTCATGTCATCTATCACGTAAAATCCACCAGGCTTAACCATGGCTAAGGTTTCATCTATATGGCTGTATTTGCCGGGCCAAGCATCCGCAAAAATCAAATCGAATAATGGACCCTCATAATTTTCTATCCATTTTTCTCCGTCTTCACATACAATGCTAAGCTTTGGGTTTTCTTCGAAAAATTCCTTTGCAATATTGGTTAATTGAGGGTCATTGTCAATGGTAGTAAGTTGAGAATTTTCACATAAGCCGTCCACCATCCATGCCAATGACAAGCCGGCTCCTGTGCCAATTTCTAAGATATTGGCATTAATACGGGATGAGATAAGGGTTTTCAGCAAACTACCTATATAGAGATCTGAAGGCATGATGAATCCTATCTCCTTGGCTTTGGATTGAATTTTTGAATACAATGCGGGAATGTCCTTTATTTGAGATTGATCCATAAGCTTTGCTTTTATTCAATTATTGGTATTGCTTTATAAGCACCTTTTTAGGCTTACTTGCCTAAAATTCTTTTCACTTCTTTGATAAGCAATGGAAAGGCAGGATGGGTCATTCCATGTCCATATCCATCCATTTCGTAGAGGACAGTTTCCTTATGCCCCACCACTTTCATCATGCGCATTAGATAAGCGTTTTCTTCATATCTACCTAAAAGTTCAAGTTCACGGTCTCCTGTTATAAGTAATAATGGAGGCGAATCTTTTCTTACATGAAACAAAGGCGCATATTTATCAATGGTGGGCTGCTCTCCGGGAATGCCTTGCTCTTTGCGTACTGTGAAATGAGTAATGGTATGACCGCTAAATGGTATCAATCCGGCAATTTCATTTGCATCTATACCATGTGTTTGTAGGTAAGACTTATCCAATCCAACCATACTGGCCAAGTATCCGCCTGCACTATGTCCGGAAACGAATATTTTTTTGGGATCCCCTCCATACTCTTCGATATTTTTGAACGTCCAAGCAATGGCAGCTGCAGCATCTTCAATGTATGTGGGAGCTTTGACTTTAGGAGATAATCGATAGTTTACGCCAATTATTGCAAAGCCCTGATTTTTTAACGCTTCCGGGATTTCTTTTTCTCCTCCGGTGATACCTCCTCCGTGAAACCACACTATTGTCGCAAAATCCTTGGTATTCTTTGGATAGTATATATCCAACACGCAGCGCTCTGATAAATAGCTGTCGGTTTTTCTAAGCTCTTGTCCATAATAAGGCAGGCTCTCTAACTGCTCATAAGAAATGTCTTGGGCATAAGTGAATGAAATTGAAAATACAAGTAATAGTATGAAGGATAATTTTTTCATGATCATGAAATGGTTTTTATTTTGGGAGTTCACAATTCAATTTAGTAAGAGGATGTTGTTCTTTTTCAAGCAGTCTGGTTTATTGACTTAATTCGCAAAGCTTCTTTAGGGTTTTGAGATTTCTGGTGGTAGCTTTCACCTTTAGCTTATTTTCAAAAAAATTATTGGTCAATTTGGATTGATGGTATTTTCCTTCACAATAAATAAAAACATCCTTTCCCTCAATTGTATATTTGTCAGGTGGGAAATCAAAAGTTTTTATTTTATCAAGGTTTTCACTGGTTGGATTTTGTGCCAAGAAAGTAATGTGTAATGGGCTAATATCCATTTCACCATCTTTATAATAGGGGTTGTTTGATAATGTTTTTTGCAAATCCTTAGCGGTTCGAACGATTACAGGAACCTCAAATCCAAATTTTTCTTCAATGGCCTTTTCAATTTTGTTTGCCATTTCCTTTTCATCTGCCTTATCAGCTGAAGTGAAAATAACATTGCCACTTTGTATATATGTTGAAATCTCGCTATACCCTAATTCTTTAAATAAGGATTTAAGGTCCGTCATCAAAATTTTCCTTTTACCTCCTACGTTAATCCCCCTTAAGATTGCTATTTTCTTGTCCATTTTTAGTTTTTAATTTATGGTTTTGGGTCAAATAGATGCTTTCAAATTTTACAATAAACGTCAATGATAAGGAATCGACTTGACTTCCTTTTATGGTTTAATATCTAATAGAAGGGTTAAAATCTACTTTTTAATTCAGTTTCTATTCAACTGTACAGTTAGCATACTGAAAAATACGCCATTATTTTCACCTTTTGTAATTTTTAATGGTTTTGTACGCCCAATTTTTATTTTAAATCATTCCTGATGAGACATTGAATTGATTTTAAGCCCTTTAAAATTAATTATTTGCACTTTGAAAAATAATATTCAAAAAATCAATCATCCTTTCCTTGCCCATTTATTATTTTGGCCTTGTATTTATCAATCCTTGAAAGCCTTGTTTTGGATTGTTTTGCAGAAGAGAAATACAATAAATAGGCCCTTTGTCTTCCGGGAGAAAGGGATTGAAAACCTTTCAGTAAATTAGGTTCGTTATCCATTGCCAGTTGAAACTCTTCTACAATTTCGTAAGATTTTGTTTCTCTTTTCGGCACTTTTAAGCCGGCCTCTTCCACAGCTATGGCTTCACTTATTAGGGATTTAATGTTGGCTGTCCTTCTCAAAACCTCTTCTTGACCCGTAAAACGTATTTGTCTTGCCGCTTGCACATTCTCAGTTTGCTGCACCAGTATTTTATCCGGATCATTTAAAAGCACTCCTTTAAAAAACAATAGGGCACAATATTCTTTAAACTCATGTATTAAAAGGATGTTGCTGGCTTTTGACGTGGGGTTCGATGACCAGGTATAGCATGGAACACCCCATTTTAATTCTTCAGAAAGAGGGAAATCCAGGATGATGCTCCTTAATAAAATCAATTCTTTTTGCCATTTTTTTGATTTCTTAAAATAAAAATCGACTTCAGGATTCATAAGAAGGGTATGTTATGTAGATATTCTAAAATATCATATTATTTACTTGTAAGCAAAAAAGATAGACATAAGCCTTATTATAAGCCGATCCCATTTTGGGGGAAATAAAAAAAGCTTTCCAATAGGATTGGAAAGCTTGAATATTCAGGATTATGGAATTGTTATGGCAAGTATTTGCTTTTGAATACCATTAATTTTTCACGAGTCATTTCGTGCATAGAGTAGGGGATTCCTCCCATACCTTCGCCTGAGGCATCTCTTCCCCCAAAAGGCATCCAATCAACTCGAAAAGCTGTATGGTCATTTACCATTACTGCGGTGGCATTCAACTTTTGTACTGTATCAAGAGCTATGTCCAAATCCTTAGTAAATACGGCTGCTTGAAAGTGAAATTCAAGGCTATTGGCCAAGGCAATGGCTTCTTCTCTATCTTCATAAGCATACACACAGACAACAGGGCCAAATACCTCTTCTTGGGAGATCCTCGCTTCATTAGATGGATTAAGCAATACGGTTGGCTCATAGCAGGTATCACTGATTTTCTTACCTCCGCATAAAAGTTTTGCCCCTCCGGAAATGGCTTCTTTTACCCATTCATCCACTCGGTCAACTTCTCCGGTTTCGATAAGGGGGCCTACTTCTGTTTCTTTAGAAAGTGGATCTCCAACTTTCAGGTCTTTCGCTTTATCGGCGATGTCATTGGCAAGCTTTTCTGCTATGGAATTGTGGGCGAATACTTTTTGAACCGAAACACATACTTGACCGGCATGGTAGAAACCGCCTTTTACCAGTAAAGGTAACATCTCTTCAAATACGGAATCCTTTTCAACAATTACAGGAGCTGCACCACCGTGTTCCAGCGCACACCTGGTTCCGGGCGCCATTTTAGATTTTAATGACCAGCCCACTTTTGCAGAACCGATAAAGGATAGGAAATTAATTCTAGGGTCACCCACTAGCTTTTCTGAAAGTTCATTGCTGCAATGTATAGACTGAACCCAGCCTTCCGGTACTCCGGCTTCTTTTAGGATTTCTACAAGGGCCATGCAAGAATAAGGTGTCTTGCTCGCCGGTTTTACGATCACCGGACAACCTGCAGCAAAAGCAGTAATTACCTGATGAACGATTAGGTTCAAGGGATGATTGAAGGCGGATAAAGAAGCGACGACCCCTATGGGCTCGCGAATGGTAAAGGCCAATCTATTAACGGATGATTCGGTAATGCCCATTGGAATTTGTCCACCTTTCATATGAGAGATTTCCTCAGTGGCAATCTTTAACCCATTAATTGCCCTTTTTACCTCTACCATAGAATCCTGGAAGGGTTTTCCTCCCTCTTTGGCCGCTGTATTGGTTAAGTCTTCTATTTTATCCTCCATCAAAGCTCTCGCTTTTTCCAATATAGCAATTCTTTTGTGCGCAGGAATCCATTGACTTCGGTCCTGAAAAAGATCATGGGCTGTCGCTATTTTTTGCTCCAATTCATCGGCATCTGCCATGGGCAAAGTGCCTATTAGTGTTCTATCAAAAGGTGCATATACTTTTAATTGGTCATTCATAGTTTGGAAGTTTTTTCTTTCAACATTACATTTAAAATTGGGTGGTTTAAAGAATAATCAACCTTTAAGTCAATTACATGAACCCCCGAGCTATTGAGTGATTTGTCAAGAATTTCTTGTAAATCCTTGTCACTTTCAGGGCGGTAGCCATGCGCTCCATAGCTATTTGCGTATTGAACAAAGTCAGGATTTTTAAAGTCTAAACCAAAATCCTTGAAACCCATGTCTTCTTGTTTCCATTTGATCATACCATAGGATTCATCATTCAAAATAATGACTACCATATTTAATCCCAAGCGAACGGCAGTTTCTAACTCCTGAGAGTTCATCATAAATCCACCATCTCCACAGATGGCGACTACTTTTTTGTCAGGGTGTAATAAATTAACACACATGGCTGAAGGCAAGCCTGCCCCCATAGTTGCCAATGCATTGTCAAGCAAAAGGGTGTTGGGTTGATAACATGTATAGTTTCTGGCAAACCAAATTTTATACACGCCATTGTCCAATGTTATTACATCTTTTTCACCTAGCTTATTTCTTAATAAATTTACCAATCGCTGGGGTAAGGTAGGGAAGCGTTCATCTTCAAAATACTTTCCGAGATGTTCAGAAACTTCTGTTTTTACCTTTTTATAAAAATCGAAATTCCAGCTTTCTGAAGGCCTTACTGCTTTGGCAAGTTTTTCGACAGAACCGGTTATGTCCCCTACAACGTTTAGTTGCGGGAAATATACGGGGTCGACTTCTGCAGGGGAAAAATTTACATGTATTACCTTTTTCCCTCCCTGTTTCATGAAAAATGGAGGCTTTTCAATTACATCATGCCCTACATTGATGATCAAATCTGATTCATCAATGGCAGCATGGACAAAATCATGTGAGGAGAGTGCTGCGGTGCCTAGGTACTTAGGATGTCTTTCATCAATTACCCCTTTTCCCATTTGCGTGGTGAAAAAATAGATTCCTGTAGTATCTACAAATGAGGCCAAGGCCTGGCAAGTTACCTTTCTATTGGCTCCTGCCCCTATTAGCAAGAGTGGCATTTTGGCATTTTCAATCATTTTGGCTGCTGATTGGATTGCCTCATCATCTGACTTTGGCAACAAATAGTCTACAACCTCAAACACATGGTCTTCTACCTCCTCTTGTGCAATGTCTTCGGGAAGCTCCAAGTGTACTGCCCCGGGTCTTTCTTCTGTAGCTATTCGAAAAGCTTCTCTTACGTTCGAGGCAATCACATTGCCATCCACAATTTGTTTGGTGTACTTGGTGATAGGTCGCATCATGTCTACGACATCAATTATTTGGAAACGAGCCTGCTTGCTTTTTTTAATAGGTTTTTGGCCGGTAATCATTAACATGGGCATGGCACCTAGTTGGGCATAGGCTCCCGGTGTGAATAAGTTTGTGGCTCCGGGTCCCAGTGTAGACATACAAACTCCCGGCTTGCCGGTGAGCCTTCCATAAGTGGCTGCCATAAAACCAGCGCCTTGTTCATGCCTTGTCAAAATTAATTTAATTTTAGAACGGGTAAGAGACTCTAAAATGTCTAGGTTTTCCTCTCCTGGAAGACCAAAAATATATTCTACACCTTCCTTCTCCAGTGCTTTTACAAATAAATCTGATGCTTTCATATGTTAAAAATTTAAGGTTTGGGGTCTAATATGTAGAATAAAGAAGAGTAAATGTGAACAGGTTTTACAACCCATCCAATATCCAATCAAAAACCAGGCCTATAAATCCCCACCATTAATGCATCAATAATTTTAGCGATTTCAGTAGGGGGTAAAGATTCAATCAAGTACTGGTGTAAACCCTGAGGGTCATCTTCCCAAGAATTGCTTCCATCTTCATTAACTATTACGTTTCCTTTGGGACTCAGTTTCCAATAGTGCTTATCAGTTAGGGCCACCAAAATAGAAGTTTGATCCCAGCTTTGCCTTCCTTGATATCCATTGAATAATTTATAAGCCAAACTTACCGGATGCTCGCTATCAAGCGCATGCTTTAAATAATCCGCTCCGGTAATGATATTATTGCCTATTTCCCAACCGGAAAAGATCACTTGGCCGGGCCAGTTCTTCACTGCAATTTTGGTAGACTCGGGGTCAGGTCTATAGAAGTTAGCCTCTTTCCCATTAGGGTATTGCCCACCCATACAAGACCAGAGTTTAACCTTCTGTTTGATCAGTTCGTGACCACTTAGAGGACTAATATGATCTGCCTTGGAATTGAGTAATTTTCGAATATTTGTAAGATGTCCAATGCTAATAATAACCACGCTATTGTCCGGTGAATTGACTAATAGTCTTCTGTACAGCCTAGTGGCATCTTCAGGCTGTTTGCCATTTTTTAAAGAATGTGGATAGTTTGTTGCCAGCTGTTTTGTGTATTTAGAGAAACTTCTTAACGTTATGCCTTTTTCAACTCCGATAGGAATGTCAGGTCTTTTGTAATAAGTGTTAATGGCAGCAGCACATCCGGCGGCATCTTTGTCATCACTGGTAATGACCACTCCAAGAATTTTGATTGTTTGGTGGTCTTCCAAGGTGTGCAACATCGCCAAAGCACCTACATCATCTACATCAGAATCCAGATCTGCATCTAAAATGACCGGAACCTGGCCTTGAGAATGAAATGAAAAAGCAAAAAATAAAATCAAAAATAACTGTATCGTTTTGTTCATTTCTAGAAGATAATTTTTCAGTTTGATTCTTTATCCGGTATTAGCAGGGAAACAGTAAGTATACTTATTAAACTACAAATCATAGAGAAAGTTCTGAATGGAAACTGTATTCCTGCAATTGGATCTTCCATCGGATAAGGTAAAAACGGAGGGATGCCAAATATTGGTTCACCACCGCCAAATCTTAGAAAAACTCCAACGATTATTCCGGCAATTGCTCCTCTTTTATTGGACTTTTTAAAATACAAAGCCATTACCAATTGTGGAAACAAAATTACGTAAACGAGGTCCGCACAAAGGTACCAAAGCTCATAGACACTTTGAAGCGTTAAGGCAAGCCAGGTAGCTACAATTCCAATTCCGAGAATGGCTAAGCGTATGGAATTTTTTATTTGCTTGTCGGAGCAAGAGGGGTTGAGAAGCGGTCGATAGAAATTCCAGGTAAACATAGAGGCTGCAGATAAAATGGATGAATCCACTGATGACATTACTGCAGCTGCAACTGCCCCTAATCCCAATGCTGCAATGATTGGGGGAGTCATTTCTATCAATACATAGGGTAGGACCATGGTGGCTTCCGGAGCAACTCCCAAGGAGGATTGGCTCCAATCAAAACCAACACCGGCTACCCCAATGAAAATGGCAGGAACGGCCATCAATGCACAACATATTCCGCCAAAAATAGACAACCTAATGGCAGACTTATCCGAATTTGAGGACAACACTCTTTGGAAATATACTTGCCATGGTATTCCTCCCATTATTAACAACAAGGCAAAATCCAGCCAAACCCAAATACTATTTCCCCATGCCGGATCGGTTCCACTAAATGCACTCAGGCTGGGGAATAAATTAAATCCATTGCTGATTTGTTGATCATAAATATTTAAAGCAGTCACTATTCCTCCAATTCTATCCAAAGCAAAAGGTATGGATATACCGAGACCAAGGATGATAAAAATCAGCTGAACCACATCTGTATATGCCACAGACCATAAGCCTCCCATCATGGTATAACCAATGGCTATACTAGCCGAGACCATAATGGATGTTTCCAGGTCCAATTCAAAAATAGTGGCGAAGGTTATCCCCAATGCAGCGAGGATGGCTGCACTCCAAAATATTTCCCCAATCAAGGCAGGAATAAATAGTACAGCGGCAGTTTTTTTTCCATACTTGTGTTCAAAAACATCAATAAAAGTGGTAAAGCCAAAGCTTCTGATTTTTTTTGCAAAAAACAAACCACCTAATATAAGGCTGATGGCATAACCCCAAGGAGCCTGTGCCCACACCAGCCCTCTGGTACTGTCGTAAACAGCCTCGCTGGTACCGATAATATAACCTCCACCCACCCAGGTGGCTGTCATGGTGAAAATGCCGATCCATGCCGGCATTCTTCTGCCGGCCAATAAAAGGCCTTGTGAAGTTTGATCACCTGATTCCTTTTTACTGGCGTAATAACCAATATATAGAATAACCAAGTAAAAAATAACAGTGATGAGAATTCCTAGAGTCTTGGTGTCGATAGCTTTGCTGGGTTAGTTCCCAAACCAATTTAATGGCGAAGGGTGGAAATTTTGATAAATGTGTTTGATTTCTTGGAATTCTTCTAATCCGGTATGGCCAAGTTCTCTTCCTAAGCCGGACTGTTTATATCCTCCCCAAGGAGCTTGTACAAAATAAACATTGAAGTCATTGATCCATACCGTCCCGAAGCGAAGTGCCTTGGATACCCTATCTATTCTTTGCACATCCTTGGTCCAAAAACCTGCAGATAAACCATAAATGGTATCGTTGCCATTTTTTATGGCTTCAGCTTCCGTATCAAATTTTTCTATGTGTATGACCGGACCAAAGATCTCTTCTTTTACAATTGCCATCTCTTTTGTGCAACCGACCAAGAGGGTTGGTTCATAAAAATAGCCATTGGCCAGTTCAGGATCCGAGGGTTTCTTCCCTCCTGTGATCAATTCAGCTCCTTCTTCGATGGCTTTTTGAACATGGTTGGACACCTTTTCGAGTTGAGCTTCGGAAATAAGAGGACCCATTTGAGTTTGCTCATCCATTCCATCTCCCAGTCGAATTTTTTTGATCCTTTGCTCAAGCTGCTTTACCACTTGATCGTGGATAGCGGCAGCTACCATCACTCTTGTCCCGGCAGAGCAAATCTGGCCGGCATGGAAGAAAACTCCGTTTAATATAAAGTCAATGGCTGTTTCCCAATCTCCATCTTCAAATATTATATGGGGATTTTTTCCTCCCAGTTCAAGTGCTACTTTTTTAACATTTCCGGCGGCAGCCTTCATGATTTTCTTTCCGGTGACTACACCTCCCGTAAAAGATACCATGTCTACCTCGGGGTTTTCAGCCAGCTCAGCACCTATGCTGTGCCCAGGGCCCAAGACGGTATTGATTACACCTTTGGGGAATCCAGCCTGTTCTGCAAGCTGGGTCCAATATAAGGTCGTAAGCGGGGTGAATTCACTTGGCTTAATGACCATGGTACAACCGGCCACTAGGGCAGGAGCAATTTTCCAGGCAGCTTGAAGAAGGGGGTAGTTCCAAGGACAAATCATGCCTACAACTCCGACCGGTTCTTTTACCAATCGGCTTTGAGTATTCGGGTTAGGGCTAGCATTGCCTTCACCTTCGTTTTTGTCGGCAAGTCCGCCATAATACCTGAAAATTCCGGCAATATCATCCATGTCCCAAATACTTTCAGCATAGGTTTTACCGGTATTTAAGGTTTCTAATCTGGCCAATTCTTCCTTATTTTCTTCGATCAGGTCACCTAATTTATAAACCAATTTCCCACGTTCAACGGCCGTATAATTCCGCCATTCCTCAGCGTCAAAAGCAAGTTTGGCGCTTTGGATGGCTTTTCTGGCGTCCTCTCGATTACCTTCGGCTACAGTCACAAGGGCTTGCTTGTTATAAGGGTTATATATGGTTCTTACTGCATTGGACAGGGCTTCCTGCCAACAGCCATTGATATATAGGTTTTTATTTTCGATCAATTGGAAAGTTGGTTTTGTTCCTTTTTTGGATTGTGTTTGTAATAAGGCACTTCTTGTGGGGCCTCAGGACTGTTACCTAGTAATAGGTCAGCCGCTTTTTCGGCAATCATAAGCACAGGTGCGTAGATATTGCCATTGGTGATGTAAGGCATAATGGATGCATCTACCACCGAAAGATTGTTGACACCGTGAACTTTTAGATTTGCATCTACCACAGACATGTCGTCATAGCCCATTTTTGCTGTACAGCTTGGATGGTAAGCACTTTCGCCTTCTCTGGCTACGAAATCCAATATTTCTTCATCGGTTTCTACACCGGATCCTGGTGAAAGTTCTTTTCCCCTTAGTTCATTAAAAGCCGGCTGATTGATAAGGTTTCGGGTACACCTGATGGCTTCCACCCATTCTTTTCTTTCTTGCGGTGTAGACAAATAATTAAATTTAATACTTGGATATTTTTCGGGATCAGCAGATTTAATTTTTACATGTCCTCTCACATCCGTATTCATTGGCCCCACATGCAATTGGAACCCATGCCCTTCATTTGGAGCTGATCCATCGTATCGAATGGCGATTGGTAGAAAGTGATATTGTAAATTAGGATAAGTCACTTCATCATTTCCCCGGATAAATCCGCCGGCCTCAAAATGATTGCTTGCTCCTACACCTGTTCCCTTAATGAGCCATTCTAATCCTATTTTTGGTTGATTATAAAATTTTAGGGAAGGGTAAAGGCTCACCGGTTTTTTTGCGGCCCATTGTACATAGACCTCAAGATGATCCTGTAGGTTTTCTCCAACTCCTTTTAGGTCAGCTACTACTGGTATACCAAGTTTTTTCAACTCATTAGCATTGCCTATCCCGGAAAGTTGCAATAATTGAGGTGTATTGATTGCACCTCCACAGCATATTACTTGTCCTCCATAAGCAAGCTCATTTTTTCCGTTTTTGGAATAAGCCACTCCCGTAGCTGTGTTGCCTTCAAATAGGATTTTGCTAGCGGTAGATTTTAGGTGAATCGTAAGGTTTTTACGGTGTTTTATGGGATGGACATAGGCTCTTGCCGCATTCCACCTTTTACCTTTATAAATAGTGGCATCAAATTTACCAAAACCTTCTTGTTGATAGCCATTGACATCCTCTGTCAGGGGATAACCGGCTTCTTGAACTGAATCAAAGAAAGCTTTAAAAAGTGGATTGTCACACTTGGGTGTAGTCAGGTACAGTGGACCTTTGTCACCACGGTATGTGTCTCCTCCAATTAGGCGATTTTCCAAACGCTTGAAATAAGGAAGGCAATGTGCATAGCTCCAGTTTTCCAGACCTTTTTCATTGGCCCATTTTTCATAATCCAGGGCATTGCCACGAATAAAGATCATTCCATTAATTACACTTGAACCTCCCAATACTTTACCCCGGGGTTGAAAAATTTTCCGGTTTTGCATATAAGGTTCCGGTTCAGATTCATAGCCCCAATTGTAAAAATTATTGGTAAGTGGATAGGTGAGGGCTGCGGGCATCTGAATCCTAAAATCCCAACCATGGTCGGGTCTTCCTGCCTCTATTACCAGCACCTTATTTGAGGGGTCTTCACTTAATCTATTGGCCAAGACACTGCCAGCAGAACCACCACCAACAATTATGTAATCATATTTCTCTTTTGACATTCTTTAAATTAGGACAGTTGACTTGTCTAAAAAAGCAATTGCTGCTAAAAGTATATTTAGCAGCAATTGCTTAGTTTCTAACAATTTAATTTTATTTTCCTTTAGGGACGATCTTAACAATCCCTTTGCCGTCAATACCGGCATATATCATACCATCAGGGCCTATTACAACATTTCTCACGCGTCCCAACCCTTCAAATACTTTTTCTCTTTTGGTGACCTTATTGTTATTGATGGTTAGTTTTTCTAATCGACCAAATTTCAGAGAGCCAACCAATAGATCTCCCTCCCAGGCCGGGTATTGGTTACTGTTAATATAGGCAAAACCACTGGGTGCAATAGATGGAACCCAATAATAAAAAGGTTGTTCCATTCCGGGTTTAGCTGTGTCTTCTGACAAGATTGTATCGTCATAATTGATACCATATGTGATTTCAGCCCAGCCGAAATTGGCACCTTTCTTTACGATATTGATTTCATCTCCACCTTTAGGTCCATGTTCATTTACCCAAATTTCTCCTGTTTTGGGATGTAATAACATTCCTTGAGGATTCCTATGTCCATAAGAGTAAATGGCTTTCTTGGCTCCCGATTCATTGTAAAAAGGGTTGTCTTCAGGTACTCTTCCATCATCATACAGGCGATAAACTTTTCCACCATCACGAGTGATATCCTGAGGGTTTTCAAATTTAGCACCTCTTTCACCGATAGAAAAATACAAGAAACCATCCTTATCAAATGCTATTCTCGCTCCAAAATGCTGACCAGCTTCAGAATTGGGGCTGGCTTTGTATAGCCTCTCAAAATTCACCAATTGGTTTCCTAGTAATTTACCTCGACCAATGGCGGTATTGGAGCCTTTTCCTGTCCCTCTTGATGAAGCATAGGCAATGTAAACCAATTTGTTATTATTGAAATTTGGGTGCAAAACCACATCCAATAATCCTCCTTGACCCTTAGCCGTAATTTCAGGCAAACCTTCAATTTTTGTCTTTTGGCCGTTTTTAAAATGTACCAATTCACCGGATTTCTCTGTAATAAGCATACTACCATCCGATAATACTGCCAGTCCCCAAGGAATATTAAAACCTTCAACAACTGTTTCAACGTCATAGGCTTTCCATTCCGGATCCGTTACTTCGGGGCCATTGGGTGGTGTTTGACCCATACAGGTCATAATCGAACTGATCACCAAAAAGGTAACTAATAATGATTTCATAAAGGCTGAATAAATAATGGGATATAATTAATTTAATTGGAATATTGAAGCGAATTTAAATTTAAATATGCTCCAAAACAAGTTTTAATCAAGCAGTTCAATTTGCAGTTTTAGTATTCTATCAGTGAGGCTTTCTGAACTTATGGTGTTTCTACTGAGCCGATCAACCATAATTGGAAAGGCAAATGGGGTTATTTTTTCGGTTTTTATTAAATGAATCTCATTTTTGTTGATCCGATCAATTACTTTAAAAAGCCTGTTTTTTTCCATCTGAATTTGTATCACTTCTTCTCTAGCCTGAGCCAGCAATAGATTTTCAGGCTCATAAGTCTCAAAAACGCCATACATAATTCCCGCACTGGCTTGAAGATGCCTTGTTGGTACATTTTTTCCAGGGTACCCTTGAAAAACTAATCCTGCGATGGCTGCAATCTCCCTAAATCGCCTTTTACCCATTTCTGTCTCATTGATACTTGCAAACAAATCATCCATTAGGTTGTCCGTACGAAACAAATCTTCCTCTAAACTGTCTTCAATGGGTATAGGGCTATCAGATAGCAACTCAAAGCCATAATCGTTCATGGCTATACTTAGACTAATAGGGTGACTTATACTGATTCTGTAAGCGATTAAAGCTGCCAATACTTCATGAACAAATCGACCTTCAAAAGGGAAAATAAAAACATGGTATCCTTCTCTACTTTTACACTGTTCTATGAGCAAGGACTCCTGGTCAGGGATTTTCGATAAAGCATTTTGAAGCTTTAAAATAGGCTGAATGGTTTTTAATTCAATAGCATCCAAATTGTTTTTAGAAGCATTTTGCAATTCATCCCTGATCATTTCCGATAGCCTGGAGGACAAGGGCATTCTCCCTCCCATCCAGCGGGGAATGGTTCCGGTCTTCTTTTTTGATCTTCTTACCAATGCCTTCATTTCCTTGATTTTGACAAACTCAAGATTTCGACCGGCAAACCAAAAAGCATCCCCAGGTTTTAACTTAGAAATAAAGCTTTCTTCTACCGAACCGATGTATCCTCCAGTTATAAATTTAACCTGAATCATTGGATCGCTTACAATGGTACCCATGGACAATCTGTGACGCATGGCTATTTTTTTATCGGTGACATGATAGCGTCCGTCCGAGGCTAAGTTAATTTTCGAAAACTCCTCATAACTGCCAAGGGCCTTTCCACCCACTGTGACGAAAGCTAACATCCACTGAAATTCATCCCTTGAAAGGTTTCGGAAAGCGTAGCAACTTCTTAATATAAGGTAGGCATTCTCAGGCTTGAACCCATCTCCCAATGCGAGTGTGACTAAAAACTGAAGTCCCACATCATAACAAGCCTCCATTGGGATTTTGTCCTCATAAGCCCCATTATTGATAGCTTTTCTCAATGCGCTTGCCTCTATCAACTCCAAGGAATGGGTAGGAACAAAATACACCTTGCTTATAGCCCCCGGAGAATGTCCCGACCGACCTGCTCGCTGTACAAACCTAGTAACCCCCTTGGGACTTCCCACCTGTATTACGGTGTCAACAGGTCTAAAATCTACACCAAGATCTAAGCTGCTTGTACATACAACAAGTTTCAACTTTTTTTCATGCAATGCCGTCTCTACCCACTCGCGTACTTGAGGATCCAATGATCCATGGTGCATGGCCATGGTCCCCGCCCATTCAGGCTTGGTTTCTAATATTTTTTGGTACCAAATTTCTGTCTGTGACCTTGTATTGGTGAAGAGCAGTAAACTTTGGCTTTTTTCAATAATGGGGATAATTTTGGGCAATAATTTAATACCTAGATGACCAGCCCAAGGATATTTCTCCACTTCATCAGGTATAACTGAGGCAACTTTTATTTTCTTTTTTACCTTGCTTCTAATAATTAATTGAAGGGTTTTAGGACCTAATAAAACCCCATGCGCTTGGGAAAGGTTACCTATGGTTGCCGATATTCCCCAAACTTTGAATTGAGAGCTTGCAATGGTTTTCAAATATTGAATGGCTAGTTGAACTTGAACGCCCCGCTTGTTGGCCAACAGTTCATGCCATTCGTCTACCACTACTGCTTTTAGATTGCGAAATAACTCTTGGTTTCCTTTTTGAGCGATTAATAAATGAAGACTTTCCGGTGTGGTAATCAAGCATTCAGGCATGGATCTTTTTTGTTGCTGCCTCTGAGATGCTGTGGTATCACCATTTCTAACTGCAATCCGCCAAGGTAATCCGGTTTCAAGGCATACCTCTTGCATGGCTTGACATAAATCTTGAGCAAGGGCACGCAAAGGAGTAATCCATATCACCTGCAAACCATTTTTTCTCTTTTTTTTCCAGCTGTCCGGATACTGATTGACATACTCTTTCAATATGGGTATCCATAAGGCCATGGTCTTACCACTTCCGGTAGGAGCATTTAATAGTCCACTTTTTCCTTCCAAATAATTTTTTAAACAATCTTTTTGAAAGTCGTAGGGTTTTCTATTTTTAAGAGTATACCAATTCTTTACCCAATCATTTTTCATAAGTTGAAAGCCTGAAAATTATAATTTCAGAAAAATATATGGTTGATAATTGCCTAAATTATTTCTAATAGCTTAACGAAAATTATCTGTATTAGGTCTTAGATAAATTACCTTTTAATTGTAACTCATTCTAAAAGTATTTGTTTCTTGGTACAATATTCTGGCTATAGGAAAAAGCAAGCGTTTCGGTTTTGGCCTATATAGATGGTTGACATACCCTGGTATAGGCGCAGGAGAGATCAATTTTATTAAACAAGTAGCTAAAAGGATATATTAGCAATGATTATCATGGCTAATATATCTCAAATACTGATTTTGATAGAAAAAATGCTGAAGTGAGAAAAAGTAAACTTAATCTGAGGGAGAATTGACAGCTGCTAATAAGCTTCAATCATTTTAAAGTACAAGTAAAATACTGAAGTGTGGCTTATCCTTTTTTTACAAATTCAGATTTTAAAGCCATGGCTCCAAAACCGGTAATCTTACAATCAATATTATGATCACCGTCTGTTAATCGAATGTTTTTTACTTTGGTGCCGGCTTTTATTGGTTGAGGATAGCCTTTCACAGGTAAGTTTTTAAGTACAATTACCGTATCCCCGTCCACGAGAACATTTCCATTGGCATCTTTTACTTCAATGCCTGAATCTTCAACGACTGTATCTTCAGGGTCCCATTCGTGTCCACATTCCGGGCATGATAGGAGTGGACCTCCGGTGGAATAAGCAAATTCTGATTGGCATTTAGGGCATGGTGGAAATTGTGACATCTTTTATAAATTATAATTTCGGCGCAAATAAAGTATATTTTTTGAACTGATTAGCTGAAAGGCATAGAAATAGGGTTTATAAACGCCAATTTAAATAAAATCTAATCTATGTATTGACAATTGGGTCGTGACACCCTGAGCATTTAGACCCGGATTATGAAAGTAGATTTCCTGAGTTCTTTCGCTGAGAGTGGAGTAATTCCAAGAAAATCACGTTGTTTGGTTTATTAGCATAGCACCGCTAAGGCGAAATAGAAAACAGCAACCAAGTGGCTGATTTTATTTGATTTCAGCAGCTAATAGATTGTAGATGGCATATTTCAGGTCAGCAAACCTATCCTATTAAAGGACTTTACTAATAAGACTTGTTTAAGAAAACAGCTGAAAGTAATGGGTATTAGTAGTATAGGATCCTCGGTTCATCCCGAAAATCTATTGTTTATTTTAATTGTTCAGAGCCTGAGTTGAATTTTTCTTCCTTTTTTTATTTTTCCCTAGCCAGAAAATAAACCCGGTCACGGGTAGCGAGGCTCCGATTAGAGAGGCAAGGAAAACCAAAATTCTTCCCGGCAGACCTAAAATACTTCCAAAATGGATGTCATAGACCATTCCATTCACAGTTTGGAAAGTACTGCGGTCTTCGGATAAGCCATTGGCGAAATTACCTTCTAATAGAAGGCTGCTGTATTGGTCATGAACATAGTGATCAATAGCATTTAATCCTTTATTAGGCTGAATTACGGTAAGGTTGATTGGATCGTCTTTTTTATGAGGAATGCTAATTCTTACATAAGACTCAGTAAAGCGGGAATGATATTGGGCAATTAAAGTGTTTAAGACATCATCTTGATTTACCTCTTCGGATTTGTCGCTGAGCATAGATTTTGGGCTGTCGTAGGTGATGTTATTTTCTCCACTAACAGCTTTTGTTAACGCTTTTACTGACTCAAAGCCCCAAAATATACCGGTTAATATACTGAAAATTAAGATCCAGGTGGCATAAAACCCTAGGATATTGTGCAGGTCATAGTTGAGTTTTTTTGGAGAGACAGCCCATTTAATTTTAAACTTATCTTGGCTGGGCCAACCCTTTATTGGCCACCACA
Organism: Cyclobacterium sediminis; assembly: GCF_054781075.1. Taxonomy (NCBI): domain Bacteria; kingdom Pseudomonadati; phylum Bacteroidota; class Cytophagia; order Cytophagales; family Cyclobacteriaceae; genus Cyclobacterium; species Cyclobacterium sediminis. The sequence continues at coordinate 54,866 of NZ_BAAGVC010000044.1, forward strand.
TGACCACACCCGAGATTAACATAGGCAGAGCCAAAAGTGTAACCCAATGTACTACTTTCCTTCCAAAATCTCCTAAAAGCAGATTTCTATGTAAGTTTTTCAAATAGTTCAACCAGCCCTTTTTCATGTCTTGCAGATGAATTAACTCTGCATTATAAGGGTTAAATTGGGCCAAATAATAAGTGCCGGGAACATAAAGCAAAACTTCAATACTGCTACCACTATCTCGGTATAAAGCCGTACGAAAATCTCCTTCTGGAAATGAATTTTGTAAACTTTTTTTAATGTCAGAGATGTTAATAAATGGCTTGTCCTGTACTTCTACATCGTGTTTGTAAATGATCCTGCTGATTTCGGGTTCCCAGGTGTAAAGTGCCCCAGAAAGGGCTATCACTAAGAAAAGAAATCCTGTCCCTAAACCAATAAATAGGTGTATTTTGCCGAGAAATTTTCTAATGGGCATTGATGAGAAATTTTAATAAGTTGGGGTGACTACATTTCAAGCATTAAATGTAGATAATATTTGTTAGGTTGTTCTGATTTGATGTGTTTTTTGGAAAAAAAATCGGATTGCCCAAAGAATGAACAATCCGAATCTTTAATTTAGAAATATACTAAGAGAATATTTATCAAAAGAATACCAAGCCCTATTTTTTGACCGGGGTTAATACAATGTTTCTATAGCTTACATTGCCATGGTCACCCTGTAAATATATTGGGCCGGGAGCAAGTACATCGGCACTCATGGCTCCACCTGTAGGTCCCCAGGCAGGCTGATTGTCTATGATTGTTTTTCCGTTTAAAACAACCGTTACATGGCGATCCACAAGTGTGATGTCCATGGATTGCCATTCCCCGGCTGGTTTTTCAGCAGCTTGACTTGGTTGTATACGGCTGTAAAGAGCTCCCATATTGTGGGAATCCAAAGGTTTTCCATAAGAGTCAACTACCTGAATTTCATAAATTCCTCTCAGGTAAACTCCGCTGTTATTTCCTTTGGGGACATTTACTTCAAGTGTTAAGTTGAAATCACTAAATTCTTCATTCGTCCTAATATTACCATAGGAAATATGTTTGCCATTTTCGGGTTGAATGGGGTCATTGACCAAGATGCCATCCATCACCTTGAATCCGTTTTTTTGATTGGGATTCATTAATTTCCAACCACTCAAGTCTTCCCCATTAAACAAGGCTATGGGCTTGCCGTATTTCACCTTAGAAAGATCCGGTTTTGGAGGCATTTCAGGCATTCTTTTTCCAGTGAAATTAGCGGTATATTCACCGTTTCTCCTGGGTCCGGACATGGTTCCTTTTAATACATCTCCATTTTTTTCAATCCTTAATGTATGGGTAATTGTGTGTGTTCTGTCATCATTTTTCTTAGATTGGTTTGTTCTTGTAACCACCAAAGTGTTTTCGTTGGCTAAATACACATGAGATACCGGCAATACACTTCCGCCTATCCACAACAATTCAGCATCTAAAAAACCCTGGTCTTCATTTACATGGAGCCATCCCACACCTCCACCTTCTACCTCCAATCCCCACATTCCTAAAAACGGGTTGGCCTTTTGGTCCATTGGTAAGTTATTTGCAAAAATGCCGGTGGTTATAAAAAGAAATAATACTGAGTTTATGATTGTTTTCATTTTGAGTTATAGTTAAGCGTTTACATTCATTTTTATCGATAAGAAATTGAATGTAAAAATTTATTTCTATACTAAACTTCTTTTTTGAGTAAATCTTAAACCTGATAGAAAATTTAGGGGTAATACATATCAAACCGTAGAATTAAGTTATATTCTAGGTTTTTATGGTTTAAACATTTTATAAAATTCATGAAAAGCAATATAAATATGAGTGTAAATGTTAACTTTCAGTGATAAATAAAATGAATTCGGCTTTTTCCAGTGTAAATAAGGTTTGACATATGGTTATGAAACATTCAAGAAGAGATTTTTTAAAAAAGAGCAGTGCTTCGGCAGTAGGGATGGGTTTACTAAAACCTGATTTTTCTCTCTATCCTGAAATTTCTGCCAATGAAAAGGTCAATGTTGGTTTAATTGGAGCTAGGAATAAGGGGTTTAGTATTTTAAGTCATATGCTGAAAACAGGCCAGGTAAATTGCCTTGGTATCTGTGATGTGGATAAAAATATAATGGAGCAGCGTGTAGAAGAGGTGGAAAAAAACTACGGACAAGTGGTGAAACGCTATAATGACTTTAGGGAAATGCTTGACAATAAGGAAATTGATGCTGTGATCATTGGTACGCCTGATCACTGGCATTGCTTGATGATGGTACTTTCCTGCCAAGCAGGAAAAGATGTATATGTAGAAAAACCATTGGCTAATAGCATTGAGGAGTGTAATTTAATGCTTGCAGCGGCTAGAAAATACAATAGAGTGGTCCAGGTAGGGCAACAGCAGAGGAGTGGTGAAGTTTGGAACAGCGCTATGGCTCATATTCATGCCGGGGGAATCGGAGAAATAAAACGAGTCAATGTCTGGGCCAATTTTCCTTACGGAATGGGTGCCCCCAAAGTACCTGATAAAGCCATTCCAAAAGGTTTGGATTATGATTTTTGGCAAGGTCCTGCTTCCAAAAGAGCCTACAATCCCAATCGGGTTCATGGCAATTGGAGGCATTTTTGGGATTACGGAGGAGGTTTGATGACGGATTGGGGGGTACACCTTTTGGACATGGCGCTATGGGCCAAAAATATTCAGAATGAACCAAAACTGGTCATTGCCTCAGGGGCCAATTACAACCAGACCGCTTATAGTCGTGAAACATACGAGCTTATGGACGTCAGTTTTCCTATGGAGAATTATTTCATTCATTGGACACATACTGCCGGTATAGCTGTAGGTCCCTATGAAAAGCCGTATGGTGTAGAATTCATCGGCGACAAAGGGGCAATAATTGCTGATAGAGGGGACTGGAAAATCCTACAGGGCAATAAGGAAGAAAGTGAAGAAGCCAGCAAATTGGCCAAGGCAAATTTTAATTTTACCGGCAAAAGTGCCATGGAAATACATGTGTTGGATTTTTTAAAAAGTGTAAAAGAAAGAACTGCTACCAACTGCCCTGTTGAAATAGGCAGAAATGTTGCCCTTTATGCCCATATGGGAAACATCGCAGTAAGGTCAGGTGAGAATGTTTTGGATTGGAATGCAGGATCAGGTAATTTTAAAGGCAATAGTAAGGGCAATGCCCTAATCCAACCAGAATATCACGGTGGATGGAAACTTCCTACCGTTTAAATCAAGGATAAATAACTGATTTCCTATTACTCAATTATGATCAAGAGTCCAAGATGTGTTTTTCTAAACCAACTTTTGAGATTTAAAAGAAGTATTTGATCTTTTTAACTGATTTGGTTTGTAGTTAATTTATTCAAGTGTTTGATTTACAGTGAGATAAAATCTTTATTTGAATTATGCATTAAATTCTTTTTATTAGCGTATTACAAGTTAGCATAACCCAAAATTGACTAAAATTACCTCTTATAATGACCAAGAACTTCTGCGGTTGATTATGGAACATCGAAACCATGGTGCTTTTGAAGTTCTGTATCAACGGCATTTTGATCCAATTTATCGGTATGTATTTAAAGTAATGCAAGACCGGGAGGCAGCTGAAGATGTCGCTCAAAATATTTTTATTTCACTTTGGAATAAACCACCAACCTTAACTTATACCAGTTTATTGCCCTACCTTTTCGGGGCAGCAAGAAATCAAATTTCTAAAGAGATTCGAAAGAATAAATGGAACAGGGAGCAACTGGATTATATAGAAAATAGTCTGGGAATATGTTCCACAGATGAATATTTAGAAGAAAAAGATACCCGTTCACTTTTGGAGAATGCTGTGGAGAAATTACCTAGAAAGTGTAGGAATGTATTCGAGTTAAGCAGGTTTAGTTATTTGAGTAACAAACAAATAGCAAAGAAGTTGGGTATTTCAGTTTTTACTGTTGAAAATCACATAAAAAAAGCTTTGTATCATTTAAGACAGTCCTTGGAGCTTATCGTTTTACTATTTTTTGGTTGGTTGTAATTTTCATTTTCTCCTGTGAAAACGATTTAGCCAATAGAATTCTAGCATTGTGAGAAATAAATAATAATTTTTTTACCAACACACTAGCTGATCTTTTGGGTTTGTGGTACTCTACTGTATAACCCTTTGGTATTTTATGCAAATTAAGCAATTAATTAACTGGGCTAGAAGGTATAGAAAAGCCAATTCTTCCGCCAAGGAAAAGAAAGAATTTGATTCATTCCTAGATGATCTGGCTAAACTGGGTAAGGAACCTAAACCTTTTGATTTAGAGAAATCAAAAGCCAGGGTATGGGAAAATTTAAAACAGAAAAGTCGGAACAAAAAGCCGGGTAGGCATTTGTTTCCAGTCATTAGGAAAGCAGCAGCGGTAATTTTTATTTTTTCTATGCTAGGTTTGCTCGTTTATCACACGATGGAAAAAGATAAAGAACCGGTTTTTTTCGTGAAAATGACCGGGGAGGGAATGCGGTCCATGGTGACTTTGGCTGATGGAAGTACTGTAAGGATCAATGAAAACAGTAAACTCGAATACCCTGAAATTTTTGATTCAGAAAGTAGGGTGGTGTACTTAACAGGAGAGGCATTTTTTAATGTAACAGCCAATGCCAATAAACCTTTTAAAGTTGTAATGGATTCCTCAGAGATTACAGTACTAGGCACATCATTCAATATTAATACCCACCAAAATACGGAAGTGACTGTGGCAAGCGGAAGAGTCAAGGTGGCGGATAAAATCTCAAATAATAACGTGGTATTGGCTCAAGGCCAGCAGGCTTTGTTAAAAGCCTCAGAGATTCAGGTAAAGAAAGTTAATCCTGATTATTACATAGGCTGGCATACCCGAAAATTAGAGTTTCAAGAAGAATCCATTGCATCAGTCTTTTCAATTTTAGAAAGGGCTTACGGAGTAAATATTGAATTAACAATGCTTAATAAGGAAATTGATTGTGCCATTACGGGGGCTTATTCCGGAGAGCGCATTGAGACCATCCTATTGGGATTGCGGCATATTTTAGATTTCAGTTACCAAACAGATATAGAAACCCAAACAATTTTTATAAAAGTGAATAAATGTAAATAATAACTATGAAGTAAAAACTAAAAAAAAATGATCCAGCAACTGCTGGAACAGTCCTGGATCATACTTAAAACACTCATCAATTAACTAACCCGAAAAGAATTTTAAGCATTTAAAATTATGGAAATTAATTTACTAAAACTATTGATCATGGCATCAAAGAGGCTTCTGTATGCCTTCCTTGTTCAGGTGATTGCAATGCAATTTATTATGGCCACCCCTTCGAAAAGTCAAAATTTGGAGGATGTGGGCTTAAGCATAAGCGTTCAGTCCAAAACTTTTGAAGAGGTATTGGATATTATCCAAGAAAAAACCCTATTCAATTTTACCTATAATCAAAAGGTAGGAAGTTTGGACAACCAATTTACCTTTTCCTTTCAGGAAAGTAACCTAAAGGAAGTACTGCAACACCTTGCACAGCTTACCGCTTTTGAATTTAAAAGAGTAAACAACACGATCTATGTAAAGCCTGGGCTTTCATCGGAAGAAAATGTCGTAGTGCTTTCAGATCAAGCTCCGGTTTCAAACGGTGCAGAAGAGGCCTTTATACCTATAGAAGGAACTGTGAAAGATGAAGAGGGAGATCCAATTCCCGGTGCTACGATAATCATTGAAGGGACAACCAAGGGTACTGTTACAGATATCGATGGCAAATTTACTCTTGATGTAGGGCCCGGAAGTATCATTAAGGTTTCTTTTATCGGATACAAAAGTCAATCCATCACTGTCGGTAACCAAACGGTGTACGAAATCACCTTATTGGGTGACCAGGCAGCCTTGGAAGAAGTGGTAGTGGTAGGTTATGGTACCCAAAAGAAAGAAGATGTAACCGGCGCAGTATCTTCAGTTAATCAGGAAGCTATCAAAAATTTACCCGTTTCATCATTGGATCAAAAGATGGTTGGCCAAGTAGCAGGTGTACAAATCCAGCAAGTATCAGGTGCTCCCGGTGCAGGAACCTCAGTCAAGATCCGTGGGAGTGGGTCCCTTGGAGCGGGCAATGAGCCACTTTATGTGATAGATGGGATGCCTTACTCATCAGGGATGAATCAAACCTTGAACCCTTTGGTGTTTATTGACCCAAATAATATTGAGTCCATTACAATCTTAAAAGATGCTTCCTCTACTGCAATCTATGGTTCTAGGGGAGCCAATGGGGTAATCATGATCACCACCAAAAAAGGTGAGTTAGAACAGACCAATATCAATTTCTCATCCATGGTAGGTGTTCAGCAAGTGCCTCAAAAAGGCCGCCCACAATTACTGGATCAGCGAGAGTTTGCTGAATTTCAGCGGGATAGAATAGCTATTGGTGTGAGGCAAACCGAAGGAAGGGAGCCTACTCTGGCTGACTATCCGGAAGAATATAGAGATTTGGAAGCCCTATCCGGTCAGGGAACAGATTGGTATGATTTGGTTTTGCAAACTGCTAAAATACAGGATCATAATTTCAGCATGCAGAAAGGTACCAAAGATTCTAAAATAAACTTTAGTATAGGATACTTCAAGCAAGAAGGGGTGCTTAAGCATACCGGTATTGAAAGGTTTAGCAGTAATTTGGGGATAGAAAGTAATGTGACCAATAAGCTTAAAATTGGAGCAACCATCCAACCAACTTTTATAAAGCAGGACCGGGCCAGCACCAATCTAAACAGGAATGATATTTTGGGAGTGAGTATATGGGCCAATCCGATTTCTACCCCTTATGATGAGAACGGAAACATTAAACCCTATATTGTTGCCCCTCAAAGTCGCTTTCATTCCGCCTGGAGCTTTGTGAACCCATTGTTTGCGCTACAGGAAATAAAAATGCAGCAGAACACTTTCCAAAATTTAGGCTTGGCATTTGCAGAACTTGAAATTTTACCGAATTTAAGGTTCAAGTCATCTCTTAATACCATTTTTGAAGTATCGAAATATGAACAATATACTCCAAGTACCATTGGTGCTTCCAATAGGCCTCCTACGGCAGGTACCGGATCATCGAGCAATAGCCGGAGGAATAGTTTTGATTGGCTAATAGAGAATACACTGAACTATGACTTAAACAGAGGGGATCACAGAATCAATGCCCTTTTAGGTTATACCACCCAAAAGTTTACCTCAAATAATATTTCTTTGGGGGCAAGCCCATTTCCGAACGACTTGATCACCACCATTAATGCTGCACAAAGTATTACGAATTGGGGGGAGGCCATTAATGAATGGAGCATGATATCCTATTTGGGTAGGGTCAATTACGCCTTCAAAGACAAGTATTTATTGACAGCTACCTTTAGGTCAGATGGATCTTCTCGTTTTGGGGATAAAAATCGTTTTGCCATGTTCCCTTCGCTTGCAGCAGCCTGGAGGGTTTCTGAAGAAGACTTTTTTCAGAATATAAGCTGGATGGACGAATTTAAGATTCGAGCAAGTTATGGTAAAAGTGGAAACAATAACATAGGTAATTATGCCCATCTAGCATCCATAAGTGCCGGCTCTTATGTTTTTGGCAACAATCAAGTGACAGCTTCCTCCGTAGGTTTGTCGAACCCATTCCTGACTTGGGAAGAGTCCAATCAGTTTGACCTTGGGCTGGACTTCCAGTTTTTGGACAGTAGGTTAAGTCTATTGGTTGATCTGTATAGAAGAGAAAGCAATAATATGCTACTCAATGATGTTATCCCTACCATTACCGGCTTTAATTCTCAGACAATTAATCAAGGAAATGTAAGAAATATGGGGCTGGAAATTGCCTTGGGTGGATCACCTTTTGTTGGGGCATTCACCTGGGACATCAATGCAAATATTGCCTTTAATAGAAATAAAGTAATTTCCTTGAATGACAATACCGTACGGATATTGGCCGGTAACAATGACGGTAACCCAACGCATGTTTCCGTAGTAGGTAAGCCAATTGGTCAATTTTACGGATTTGTATTGGAGGGTGTATATACCCCGGAAGACATGGAGAATCCGGATATCGTTAAAACCCCTCAAGTATATGAAGGGAATGTCAAGTATAGGGATGTTAATGGAGATGGCTTGATCAATGATGTACTGGATTATACCATTATCGGTAACCCACATCCCGACTTTATCTTCGGTTTTACAAACAATTTTGCTTATAAAAACATTGACCTGGGATTGATAATCAATGGGCAAAGTGGTGGTCAGGTGATGAATGGTTTGCGCCAGACGACGGACAATCTTCAAGGGTTTTTTAATGTGGACGAAGATTGGGTAAACCGGTGGAGAAGTACCGAAAATCCGGGAGATGGAATTCATTCCGGAATCCCTCAAGTGAGGCCTAGCTGGGGACACCGGGTGTCTACCCTTTGGGTGGAAGATGCATCATACCTTAGGATTTCGAATCTTACTTTAGGCTATACGCTTCCAAGTAAATTAATGGAGCGATTAAAAGTAATCAAGGGGTCAAGAATATACATGACCGTACAAAATTTGGCCATGTTTACTCATTATAAAGGGGCCAATCCGGAAGGGCAAGCAGCCAATCGAAACAATACCCTGGTTCCCGGGTTTGACATGACTTCTTATCCATTGTCAAGGACCACCTCCATAGGTATCAATTTATCTTTTTAAACGCAATTGTAATTAAAAATTCAGCGTCACAAAAAATAATCAGACATGAAAAAGCTATTATATATACTTGTCTTTTTGGGAATGAGTGCCTGTTCAGAGGATTTTCTGGAGATTTTCCCGGAGACGACTTTAAATGAAGGTAACTTCTATCAGACACAGGAAGAATTTATTCTTCTGGCCAATGGTTGCTATGTACCAATGAGGGATTATGAAAAGGATCTTCATTGGGTATTGGCAGAATTGATATCTGACAATACGAGTTTTCAGTACAATATCAGGACCGGGGAGGCCGTAAGGGGAGTTATTGATCAATTCATTATTACCTCTGACAATAGGGGCTATGCTCAATTTTGGGATAGATCATATAATGGAATCACCAGATGTAATAAATTATTGGCTGAAATAGATAGGGAAGGGGTTTCCTGGACCGACCAAGCTTATAAAGACAGGTCCAAAGCAGAGGCCTTGTTTTTGCGTGGACTTTATTATTTCAACCTGGTAAGACAGTTTGGTGGCGTGCCATTGGTGACAGCACCTATTACTGCACAGGAAGCTGTAAATATTGATCGGTCCACCGAGGAGCAGGTTTACCAACAAATAATAAAAGACCTTGAAAGTGCTGTGACCCATTTCTCTAATGCTACATCGGTAGATGAGGATGGTAGAGCGAATAAATATGCCGCACAAGCTTTATTAGGAAAAGTGCAACTTACTTTAAAAAATTATTCCGCAGCAGAAAGTAGTTTAAAGGAGGTAATAGATGCCAATCAGTATAGCTTGCTTCCGAATTATGCGGATCTATATGATCCATCCAATCCCGATTTCACTGAAACATTATTTGCAATTCAGTATTCAGAAAACAACCGCGAACTATCCAATAGGTTTATATTCATGTTTGCCCCTTGGAGTTCTGAAGGCGAAATAACCAATAGGCCTAATATTAGTATGGTTTCTGCCGGTTGGAATATCCCCACGCGCGATCTTATTGAGGCATTTGAGGAAGGAGACCAACGAAAAGAGGTGTCCATTAATACCTGGACAGGGCCGGATTGGGATGGTGAAATAAGAGAATTGTCTTATATTGGAAAGTTTAAACCACCAGTTTCCGCCCCCGATGATCGATGTGGGGACAATATGCCGGTCTTGCGTTATTCAGATGTATTGTTGATGTATGCGGAGGCCCTAAATGGACAAGGTAGAACAGGAGAAGCCATTCCTTATGTAGAAATGGTAAGGAACAGGGCAGGTTTAACAGAACCACTACAAGGGTATAACCAAGAGAGCTTACAGGACTTGATTCTGAAAGAACGCCAAGTGGAATTTTGTTTTGAAAACCAAAGGTGGTATGACCTGAAGAGAACCGGAAAAGCCTTGGAAGTAATGGCCGCTCATGGACAAAGGGAAAAACAGATGAAATCCTTCCTTTTTGATGCTTCCTTTGATGTGGCTGAATATAAATTATTGGCACCTATACCGGCAGAACAAATATTGATCAACCGACTGGAACAGAATTCAGGCTATTAAACTTAGAAAACCAAAATAATTTACAATGAAAAAAACAAATAGGATTCGTCCTTTGAGGTGGGCATTTGCGGTGCTCATTTTGATGTCAATTACGAAGATGACATCTTACGGGCAGGAAGAAAAGCCCAATATTATTTATATACTATCCGATGATCAAGCATGGAATGATTATGGTTTTACCGGACACCCACATATTGAGACTCCAAATATTGATAAATTGGCTGATGAAGGTCATACCTTCACTAGGGGTTATGTGACAGCCCCACTCTGTAGTCCTTCACTGGCAAGTATAATTACTGGTCTTTACCCTTATCAACATGGGATTACAGGGAATGATCCGGAGTTTAAATTTGCAGGGAAGCGTTACAATAATGATTGGCAAATCGCCAGGTCTCGGCTTTATAAAGACTACTTGGATGAATTTCAAAAACACCCCACCATCCCAATGATTCTGAAAAAATTAGGGTATTTGTCATTCCAAGCAGGGAAATGGTGGGGTGGAAACTACAAAGAAGGAGGGTTTACTCATGGAATGACCCATGGTGATCCAAGTAGAGGTGGAAGACATGGAGATGTAGGTCTTAAAATTGGACGTGAAGGAATGGATCCTATATTCGATTTTATGGATCATGCCATCGATGAAGACAAGCCCTTCTTTGTATGGTATGCTCCATTTTTGCCTCATTCTCCTCATAACCCACCGGACTCATTATTTCAGAAATACCTGCCCTTGGCCCCAAGCAAGTCAGTTGCATCCTATTGGGCCATGTGTGAATGGTTTGACATAACTGTGGGTCAGCTTTTGGATAGGGTAGAAGAAAAAGGACTTACAGAGAATACCCTCGTTGTATTTGTCACAGATAATGGATGGATTCAAGATCCGGATGTACCGAATAAATATGTTAAGGGATCCAAGCAGGCTCCTTTGGATATGGGGATAAGAACACCAATTATTTATAAATGGCCAGGGAAAATCAAGCCTAAAATGGATCATTCCAATTTGACAAGCAGCATTGATATGGCGGTAACCACCTTGGCTGCGGTGGGGATGGGCCCGCTTTCTAATATGCAAGGAATCAATATAATGGATAAGAAAGCTTTAAAAAACAGAAAAGAAATCTACAGCATGGATTTTGCGCATGATATGAAGGGGGTAGATGTGCCGGAAAAGACTTTGGAAAGTAGAATGCTTATTACCAGCCCCTGGAAAATCATTGTACCGGGAGTAGCCAATGAGGATACGCAAGAAGTATTGTTGTACAATATCTTAAAGGATCCTCTGGAAGAAAATAACCTGGCAGAGAAACACCCTGAGGTAGTACAAAAACTTACAGCCTCACTGAATAAATGGTGGAATAAATAGTGGTTGATAGGAAAGGGAATTTCTCCCTTTCCTATTTTTTTATCAGGGATACCCTTAAAATTGCTGGAAAAAATGAACCTTAAAGTAGAATTAATTTCAATCTATTCCCCATTGTCATAAGGAAAGAGAAAAACTTAAAGGTTTTATTTAACGTTTGACAGCTGTACGCACTATTGTATTTGATATGAAAATTTACACTTCTATGCCCTCAGGTTTAGTGCCTTATTTTCAAGAATCCCTTGAAAGTTACAGGATTGAGTTTGAAGCCGGTAACCTTGTTAAAGCATGGAACCATTTGGAAAATGCCCACATTATAGGGCAAAGGTATCCTTATACCCACACCTACGTTCATTGGGAAATGCTGTTGTTTGGGATAAAAGTCAAAAGTTATAGAGAAATAATTGGTCAAATTCCTCGATTGGTATTGGGAGGAGTTAAATCTTTTGTGGGTAAGGTTCCTTTGGGTAATCCCGGTGGAGCTGATGTGCCACCTTTAAAACCATTTCCAATCAAGAAAGGCATACAGGAGATTTTTGAGAAAACAGGAATAAAACAATAATATTGTGCCTGAGAATATAGGCTAGCTTAAATTTTAACCTAAAATTTCGAGGTTTTTCAAGAAATGGATGACCTTATGATCAGACATTTCGCAGGGCTTTAATAAATCTTGCTTGTTGGTTATATAATAGTTTAGGCTAATAAAATTCTTTCCCCCCAATTCCTTGGCATAAATTTTAATACTTTTTCCCTTATTTAAATCGGTTCTTGTTAGTCCATATTTCTTGTTTTTATAAATCACTTCCGAATAACCAATGGGTAATTTGTATATCCAATTCACCAACATGATTAAGAACTACAGGAGAGCATGGAACAACCAACCTTATGTCTCGCCCATTCAGGACGTTTGGCAAACCATTTTTCTTGATGTGTTTGTTCTGAATAAGGTTTTTTCAACAGTTCAAACAATTCCTCCAAAAGGCCATAATCTCCATTTTCAGCATCATCAATGGCCAATTGGGCCATGTAATTTCGAAGTACATATTTTGGATTAACTTGGTTCATGCTTTTCTTTCGCTCCTGGTCAGAAACAGCTTCCTCTTGCAGGCGATTTCCATAAAATTGGAACCAGGCTTCCCAATCTTCTCGTAGGCTAGCTGATAATTCAGAAGGCGTGTAGAAGGCTTCTTTTATTAGGTCTAAACCATTTGAAGTGTCAGCTTTCTCTACTTTACTTAACAACCTGAAAAATATAGTCATATCAGTTTCTGCCTCCTGCAAAAGCCGTTCTAATTCTTGAATTAAAGCGATGTCTTTCTCTTTTTCTGTTGATAGGCCTATTTTTTGTCGCATCATTTGAATCATTGCTTTAGGAAAACCTGTTCTATATTGGTTCAAAGCATCTTCTAAAGGTGCTACTTCTTCTATCAAAGGGTACAAGGCATTGGCCAATTGATATAAATTCCATAGGCCAATATTTGGTTGATTTCCATATCGGTATCTCTTTTGCTGAAGATCTGTGGTATTGGGAGTCCAGCCTTCTTCGAAACCCTCCAGCCAACCGTAAGGACCATAATCTATGGTCAAGCCTAAAATAGACATATTGTCTGTATTCATCACCCCGTGAACAAAACCCACCCTTTGCCAATGAACAATTAGGGCTAAAGTACTTTGCACGACTTCATTGAAAAAGGCTATATAAGCCTCCTTTGAAGGGGAGCCTAAATGGGTGAAATGATGTTTTATGGTAAAGTCTACCAAGGTTTTAAGTGTTTGGGCATCTTGTCTGGAAGTAAAAAGTTCATAATTTCCAAAGCGTAAAAAACTTGGTGAAACCCGACTGACGATGGCTCCTTTTTCATAAGCAGGATTCCCGTTGTACAATACGTCTCGCATTACTTTGTCACCGGTTAAGGCCAGAGACAAAGCCCTGGTGGTTGGCACTCCTAAGTGATGCATTGCTTCACTGCAAAGGTATTCCCGAATGGAAGAGCGCAAAACCGCAAGTCCATCTGCTGTTCTTGAATAGGGTGTGGCTCCCGCACCTTTAAGTTGCACCACCCACTGTTTTTCCTGATGTGCTACTTCAAATAAATTAATGGCTCTGCCATCTCCCAACTGGCCTGCCCAGTTTCCGAACTGATGTCCACCATAGCACATGGCATATGGTTGGGTATTATCCAATACCGCATTGCCTGTAAAAATCTTTAAGAATTCAGCAGATCTACTGTCAGCTACTGATAAACCCAAATTATCCAACATTTCCTTGGACACATGAATTAGCTTGGGTGCTGCACTGGGACTGGGTTCCACATAGGAAAAACAAGCCTCTGCAACCTGTCGCCTTTGGTTTCCCGTAATAGGGTCAGCAGGTAATTCACTTGTAAATGTATTTTGAATGTTAAGCTTCATCTCTCGGTCTTAAATTTAATCATTTTCCTGCCTAGCCTTTGAATGGATCCGGACAATCATAAATAGGGATTGGTTACCCAAGTTTGAAACAGCAATAGCGATAAAGTAGTTCTCTATTCAATGAGAGGAAATTTAGTGGAAGGTTAAAAACCTAGGCTCGACTTAAAACTGTGAAAAAATTCTCATAGGTAGGCTTAAGGAGGAATTTGAGTAAAAAAAGGCTTGGGAATTCCTTAAAAGATGAGACAGTTCCACCCTTTCCTATCTCAGCATGCTCCAGAAGGGGCGAAAAGGGACGACATAGCCGTTTTTAAATCAATTTAGATTGAGGTGGGATTATAAATTGGTTCGCTAAACTTCAATAATTGATGGCCCTGATTAAATTTCTTTTGGTCAGGGCTTTCTTGGTAAGGAGTCTTGGGGGGCAGCAAAGAATTCTGCCATCCGTAAGAAATTTTGATATAATTTAAATATAAACAAAAGTAAGTATATTCGATCCTTGAATTACCATCCCTTGAAAAGCAAAATTTAACTCTATGAATAAGTTGACCAGTTTTCTATTTTGTTTTGTGGTGCTTTTTTCTTCATGTAAAAGCCCTCAAAAAAATCCCAATATTATTCTAATTATGACAGATGATCAGGGTTGGTATGATGCGGGTTTCAATGGCAATACACAGATCAAAACCCCCAACCTTGACCTATTGGCATCCAATGGGGTTATTTTCAATCGATTTTACTCAGCCTCAGCAGTGTGCTCACCCACCAGAGCAAGTTTGATCACAGGAAGAAATCCCCTAAGGATGGATATTCCCTATGCCAATTCGGGGCATATGAAAACTGAAGAAATAACCATCTCAGAGCTACTTGTGGAGGAGGGCTACGCTACAGGGCATTTTGGGAAATGGCATCTGGGTATTCTTTCAAAAGATATTCCCGACGCCAATCGGGGAGGAAAGGCAGCGTTTTTAAAAGATTATTCAATTCCCTCAGAACATGGTTATGACACCTTTTTTTGTACGGAATCAAAAGTACCTACTTATGACCCTATGGTTTATCCCAAGGAATTTATTGAAGGAGAAAGTTTGCGTTATGGATGGAGGGCAGTGGAAAAGGATAGTACAAATGATTATGGTACCTTTTATTGGAAAGGAGAAAATCAAAGGGAAACAAACAATGTGAGCGGTGATGATTCAAGAGTTATTATGGATAGGGTTATTCCATTTATAGAAGGAGCACATGAAAAGGATCAACCTTTCTTTTCAACAATTTGGTTTCATACCCCACATTTACCGGTCGTTACAGATAGTTCGTTTAGAAATGAATACGCTGATTTAGATTTGCCTGAGCAATTGTATTATGGCTCCATTACCGCCATGGATCAACAGGTTGGAAGGCTTTGGAAGGCTTTGGAAAGTGCCGGTATAGCGGATGAAACCATCATTTTCTTTTGCAGTGACAATGGTCCGGAAGAAGGAACCCCCGGAAGTGCAGGGGCTTTCCGAGGTCGAAAAAGAAGTTTATATGAAGGAGGAGTGAGGGTTCCAGCTTTTGTGACTTGGAAAGGTAATATAGAAGGTGGTCGAAGGATTGATTTTCCTGCATTTACAAGCGATTACCTTCCTACAATTATTGATCTTTTGGGGCTTCAATACCCGGACAGTAGACCCCTTGATGGAACCAGTATCTTAAAGGCCATTCAAGGTGAGGAGACGGTAAGGGACAAAGCCATGGGGTTTATATGTAGACCCAAAACTTCATGGGTTAGCCATCAGTATAAGTTAATCGGCAATGAAAATCTACAAAACTTTGAGCTGTATGATTTGTTAAGTGACCCGTCCGAAAAAAGCAATGTAATTAAAGAATTCCCTGAGGTAGCCAAAACCTTAGAAGCAGAACTCAAAGAATGGCATCGCTCAGTGCAAAGCAGTAGCAATGGAATGGATTATTAAAAATGGCTAATTGAGCAATTTATTAAGCGACATAGTTTTATTCATGCTTTTTTCAAATAATGGTTGGGAGGTAATCTCCAACCATTTTTTGACTTTAAAATCGTATTAAAAGTGCCTTTTAATTAAAAGTTTTCATCAATCACCCGTTCAATTATTTCAAATGTCAATGGTTTATTAAAAAAACCATTGATTAACTCTTTGCTTGTTGCGGTTTCTTTATCATCTGGATTAATGGAAGTGGTTAACATTACAACCACAATTTTAGCTTTTTTTTCTTCATCCAATTTATCATATTCTTCAAGAAATTCCCAACCACTCATGGCTGGCATATTAATGTCTAGAAAAATAATATCAGGCTGAGGGTATTTTCCGTCTTCCATCTTTTCTAGATATTCCAATGCCTCGTGCCCACTTTCCATATCTACTACCTTATTCACCAATCCGGTCTCTCTTATGACCTCTTTGTGGAGGAAGTTAGTTGCTTTATCGTCGTCAATCAACAAGATGCAATTAATTTTTTTTCTCATTTTATACTGTTTTTATCGTAAAGTTAAAAGTACTTCCGCTACCTAATTTTGAATCAACCCAAATTTTCCCACCATGCAAATCCACTATTTTTCTACAATGGGCAAGGCCAATTCCAGAGCCATCATATTTGTCTTTGCTGTGGAGTCTTTTAAATATCTCAAAAATTTTCTCTTGATGATTTACAGATATTCCAATTCCATTGTCTTTCACCTTAAATAAAAACCCATCAGTTATAGGTCTGGCTGTTATTTCAATACAGGGTTTAACCTCTTTGTTTCTAAATTTGATTCCATTGCTTATTAAATTTTGAAATAGCAACCTTAATGGAATTTTGTAGCCCTCTATTATAGGTAAATTGTGGACAGTCACAGTAGCATCGGAGGCTGTGATTATTTTCCCAAGATTTCTTTTGACGCTGTCAATGAGTTCATTACAATTAATTTGCGAAAGTGTGCTGTTTTTATCTATTCTGTTATAATCCAGTAGGTTATTGATTAGCAGACTCATTCTCACCGTTGCCTCTTGAATGAAATCAAGACTTTTAAGGCCAATTTCATCAAAATGTTGTTTTTGTTTTTTAGCCAGAAGGTCTGTGAAATTAATAACAGTGCGAAGGGGCTCCTGAAGATCGTGACTGGCTACAAAGGCAAACTGTTCTAATTCTTTGTTTTTATACTCTAGTTTCTGCAAGTATTTTAGGCGATTTTCTTCAGCAATTTTCCTATCAGTGATGTCTTGTCTTAAAGCCATAAATTCTGTTATTTGGTTATTTTCATTCTCAAAAGGAACAATGGCTGTCAATACCCAATAATATGAACCATCTTTCGCCCTATTTTTAATTTCATCAATCCAGATTTCTCCAGCCCTTATGGTTCTCCACATTTTAGAAAAAAACTTTTTGTCATGGTATCCAGAATTTAGTATACTATGCGTTTTTCCAATCAATTCGTTTTTTTCGTATTTTGAAATTTTACAAAAAGTTTCGTTGACTTCTGTGATAACTCCGTATTTGTCAGTAATGGCTAAAATAAAAGCTTTATCTATCCCATTTTTAATTTGCTTGTAATATTTATTGCTATTTCTGAAGTTGTTTTCAACCAATTGCTTTTCGAGATCCGTTTTATTTAATCCTATAGCTATGTAGGAAAGGTAAAAAATACTGAAGGGAATAAATATTGTTGCATAGGCAATCATACCAAAATCAGATGAAAATAAATTTTCATCTATAGCGATAACCAAAAGGTAATTGAATAGTATTGGAAAAAATATCATCAATGGTAAAACCTTTCGAATCAATTTGCTACCAGCGTAATTTCCCCAAATTAAAGAATGAAGTTCATATTTTGTGTTTTTTAGTAGTTTAGAAATAGAGAATAGTAGGAATAATGAAGAAGTATGAATAGCCATAGATTGAAAAAGTATTCCTTTATTTTCCAATGGAATAAAGAGGATATAAGCGGTAATGGCCAGGATGGAGATAAACACGATTGACATATGTATAAATCCTCCTGTCTTTTTTAAAAAATCGTTTGGCGAAAGATCTAATATGAATCCTAAACCTAAAAATAAGGAACAAAGGGCAGTAGCCGGAGACATTCTTCCGGGATAATTCGATGAGAATTGATCAAAGATAAATAAGTTATCTATGGAATAGATGGGCAAGCCTATATATTCTAAAAGTGTGAAAACACCAATGATGACAATTATTAAAGCCAATAAGTAATAAAAAAAAAGGATGGTTATTTTTTTGGTGTGTTGAATGGTCAGTAATACTCCGCTGAAAAGGAAAACCACAGCAGTGTTAAACTTCATCGTCGCGCTACCGGGTATAATACTTAAAATGCCCTCCATCTCTAAATACCAACCCAAAATGACAGTGATGCTTATAAGTAAACTTATAACTATAACAAAACCTTGAATCTGTCTAACTATTGAATCAGAAAACTTGATTTTGAAGTAATTATTAAAAATTAAATTTCGCATATATGATTAGTTTATTCCGATAAAAAATAATGTTAAGTTAAACTTTATCTTGTTAAAATATGGTATTACTGCTAATAAATAAAAAAAAATACACCATTTAAAATTTTAATATAGTTACGATATTTTTAATTGTTTGTTCGAAAATTCATTAAACATTTTTAAAAATAATCCAGATTATAAGTTGTTAAGAAATGTCCTATTTTATTTCTCAAATTTTGGTCATATCACGAAATTCTACATCTATAGATTAAAAACTAAGCCCTATTTTATCTGAAGTATAAATTAATAAGAATTGTATTATTATGATATTAAATAAGTAAATAATTAGAAAAATAATTGTAAAAAGAGAGAGACAATAAAAAAAGACAATTTGATAAATAATTGTTTGATCGTTTACAAAAATAAAACCTGCTAATGAACTAATTAGCAGGTTTTCAAATGATTTTTTATTTAGTGTCTTAGAAGAAGCTAAAAGTTTTCATCAATTACCTTTTCTATCATTTCCACAGAAAGTGGTTTATTATAAAAACCGTTTATAAAACCTTTACTTAATGCCTTTTCTTTGTCATCAGGGTTAATAGAAGTAGTCAGCATCACCACCACAATTTTACCTTTTTTATCTTCGTCCAGATTATCGTATTCTTCCAGGAATTCCCATCCATTCATGGCAGGCATATTGATATCAAGGAAGATTATATCCGGTTGTGGGTATTTCCCATTTTCCATTTTTTCTAAATATTCTAGCGCCTCAAAACCACTTTGAACAGCCACTACTTTTTCGGCTCGACCTGAATCACTAATGATTATATTATGTAAGAAGTTTGTTGGTTCATCATCATCAATCAGCAAAATGCAATTAACTTTCTTTATCATGTTTTTTTATTTTTTATCGTAAAATAGAAAGTACTCCCTTTATCCGGCACGGAATCCACCCATATATGTCCATGATGCAGATCTACAATTTTTTTGCAATGAGCAAGTCCTATACCGGAACCTTCGTATTTTTTTTTGTTGTGTAGCCTTTGAAAAATTACAAAGATCTTATCCTTATATTGGGAAGCTATGCCAATGCCATTGTCCCTTATGGAAAAAAGCCACTCACCGGCTTTTAGTGTAGCATAAATTTCAATAAGTGGTTTTGTGTCTTTTTTTCTGAATTTTATTGCGTTATTAATAAGATTTTGGAAAAGCAAACGCAGTGGAGTTTCATAACCCAATAGAATAGGCAAGTTATCATATAGGAGAGTGGCCTCAGCATCTTTAATATTCATGTTAAGGTCTTTTTCTACGTCTTTAACCAATTGATTGCAGTCTATTTTAGTTAAGATATTGTCTTTGTCCAATCGGTTATAATCCAATAAATTTTTTATAAGTTCACTCATTCTAATTGTCGCATCTTGAATAAATTGTAAGCTTTTTAAACCCAATTCATCAAAATATTCCGTCCGTCTCTTGGCAAGTAACTCTGTGAAATTATTTACTGTTCGTAATGGTTCTTGGAGATCGTGGCTTGCCACATAGGCGAATTGTTCAAGCTCTTTGTTTTTGTATTCCAGCTTTTTTAAATAATCGCTTTTTGACTCTTCAGCATTTTTCCTTTCTGTAATATTCTGACTCAAAGACATGTATTCAAAAATCTCTCCGCTATCATTTTTGAAAGGAATAATTGCAGTCAACGTCCAGTGAAAGGAACCATCCTTGGCTTTATTTTTAATTTCATCAACCCATATCTCACCTAATTTGACCTTTTTCCATAAATCAGTATAAAATTGATCGTCATGATATCCCGACCGCAGTATGGATATGTTTTTATTTAATATATCATCTTTATTATATTTTAAGACCTCGCAGAATAGATCATTTATGTAAGTAAAGTTCAGGTTAGTATCCAATGTACCAATCAGTGATACCTGATCTACACCCTGCTTAAACCTTTTGAGGTAATACTGATTGCTGTCCTCCAGTTCGTTCGTAAGTTTTCGTCTTTCTTTCTCAAATTTGTTGAGTCCTACAGCCATATAGGATACATAAAGAATACTAATGGGAATAAATATAGCAGCATATTCTACCATCCCAAATTCTACTGATATGAATCCTAAATTGATGACTAACATTAATATGAAACTAGATAGTATCGGGAAAAGAATAATTTCAGGTAAAATTTTTCTGGTCAATTTACTTCCCTCGTAACCTCCGTTTAATATTTGGTGTAAGGAGGAATTTGGATTGTTGAATAATTGCAAGGTAGAAATCAATAGAAATAGCCCCGAAGTGTGAATGGCCATCGGTTTGAAGAATGAAGTTTTGCTTGTAAGTGGAATTAAAAGTAAGTAAGAAATAATGGCTACAAGTGAAAGTATAGCCGCAAACTTGAAAGAATATAATCCTATTTTGTTATTGGCCTTGATTGGTGACAACCTTCCTAGAAAACCGACACCAATTAGAATGGAGCAAATGGCGGTGGCAGGAGACATCCTTCCGGAATTATTTGCTGTCAATTCATCGGGTATAATAATATTGTCAATGGAAACAAATGACAAACCCAGATGCTCCGCCAAAATAAATGCCCCAATAAAAATAATCGTATAGGACAGCCCAATATAAAGGGATTTAAATCCGGAATTATTTTTTTTCGATATAAGCAAAATGATACTAGAAAAAAGAAAGATTAAGGCTGTATGGAATTTCATTGTTGCAGCCTGAGGTATAATACTTAATATTCCGACCAATTCTAAAACCCAACCTAAGATTACCAATAGGCTGATCATCATACTCAGAGTAATGACCACTTTTCTAAATAAATGAGTATTAAAATAATTATATGAAGCCATAAAAACAGAATAATTGATTAATTATAATGTTGATTTAAAAATGATCCCATTTATTAACTGTCGACAGATGAAATGGGTCCTTTACTGCTATTATTGAGTGATACTAAAACTAAAAACCTTTGTTTCCATGAGATTTTTTACTCTTGCTAAAGAGAATTCAATGAATAGCATTTTTTACCTGATTTCCCGCTGGTCATTCATTCTAGACAATAGCTGAAATAAGTTAATAATAAAACTATTTTTAGTATAGGTTAAGACCTACAAAATAACTTAAGACTACCAATGGGTAAAGGTCAATAGACCTTAAAGGGTGATTTTAGTAGTAATAAATTATTAGAGGATAAAAAAACTCAAATTAAATGAATTTTCTGATAACAAGAGCCCATAGCGCTGTTAACTATGGGTTATTTCTTGCTATACCTTTTATCTAATATTAAATATAAGTAAATATGTTATAAATAAATTATCGATTTCGGTTTTTATCAACTAAAGTTGTTAAATGATTGATTTTCAATAAAAATCAATCAGAGTTTTTTATTTTCATTAAGGTTACCGATGTTGTTCCTGAAGATTAGCTGGTCAATGGTCAATCGTATTTTAGCCTTTTATTCTACCTTAATCGTCAGGCAAGCGTATACTTCTTTAATGTTTTCAATTTTATCTGTAAGAACAACTAATTTGTCGTTAACTTCCAAAATGGTAGAACCATTAGGCATCAAATAGTTGTCACCCCTTTCTATCATGGCAATGATGGCGTTTTTTGGGAAATTTAAATCTACAATTTGCTTCCCTATAGCTTCTGTGTTTTTTTTGATTTTTATCTCTCTCAAAATGGTCTTTGGATGTTCTTCCATAAACTTATCTGTAAGTTTAGGTTTTTTTGTACTTTCCGGGAGACCCACTTTAAGCCATTTTGCTACTAGAGAAATAGTGGTTCCCTGAATTAAAACTGAGCTAAGTGCTACAAAAAAGACGATGTTAAAAATAATATTAGCTTTTTCAATTCCTGCAAGTAGCGGATAAGTAGCGAATACTATGGGTACAGCTCCCCGTAAGCCCACCCAGGAAATATAAAATCTCCGGCGAAGTTTCATTTTAAATGGAATTAATGAAATAAAAACCGCTAGGGGACGAGCTATAAAAATTAAGAATAATGAAATTACTAGCCCAATGCCAATGAATGGTATTATTTGTGTCGGGAAAACCAGCAAGCCCAATGTTAAAAACAAAACAATTTGCATTAACCAAGCCAAACCATCAAACATACTCAGTATGGTGTTTTTATGTATAATGTTTTGATTACCCAGATAAACCGAACAAATGTAAATGGCTAAAAATCCATTGCCGTATAGGCTGTTGGTAGCTGAAAAAGTAATGAACATTAAGGCAATGGTCAATACTGGATAAAGCCCTTCAAAATCCAGTTTTATTTTATTAATAATCCACTTGCTAAGCTTACCAAAAAGAAACCCGGAAACACCTCCTATGAGCATTTGTAAAACAAAAAGTGGCAGGATAGAAGTAATATCCTTATCTGGTTCTTGAACCAAAGACAAAAATGCGATGGTCAATACATAGGCCATGGGGTCATTACTTCCACTTTCCAATTCCAAGGTTGGTCTTAAATTCTTTTTTAAGGCTAGGTTTTTACCCCTTAATATGGAAAATACTGCTGCAGCATCAGTGGAAGAAACAATTGCACCTAAAAGCAAGCTTTCGATTAAAGTGAAATCAGTGATCCAAAAAACGAAATACCCCAAGCCCAAAGCCGTTAAAAAGACCCCTAGGGTAGATAGGACAATGCCTTCCTTCAAAACAGGTTTGACCGAAGGCCATTTGGTATCTAACCCACCTGAAAAAAGGATGAAATTGAGCGACACAATCCCTATGAATTGGGCAACTTGCGGATTATCAAAATAGATGCCGCCAATTCCATCGGAACCGGCCAACATTCCTATGGTTAAGAAAAGCAATAAGGTTGGAATCCCAAAACGGTAACTTGGCTTACCTAAGATAATGCTAATAATTAATAGCACAGAACCTATCAATATAATATTCTCAATCGTTATGTTCATTCAGTTTTGTTTAATCTTTACATAGGTGAAAAAACTCCTTAACCTGACAAAGAAAGCTATTGATACGATCTGTTAAACAAAACTATAGAAATTATAATGGTTATTTTAATACTTTAAAAAATAGTTCATCCTTAAATGCAATTATTTTCTATCTAACTGAAGGTATTTAATTGGGATTAAAAGCAAAAGAATAAGTTTCTGAGTAGTATAATAGAAAGGTTTGTTGAAACACGAAAATTGCAATGATTTTATTTTATTTAGTGATGAAACCAATTGAAAATCAGTATAATACTTGCTATTATTGGCATTGCCATAGCGAGGATATTACTCAATTTACTAAAAGGATGTAATTCTTTTGATACACCACTCGCTACGCTCCAATTGCAAAATAGGGGTTAAAAAAAGAGCTCGAATCTTTCCAAATTCGAGCTTTTATTTAATGTTTGATCAATTTATTTACTTAACGTAAATGAAGGCAATTTGATTTTTTCGCCACCTTTCATGGCCGACTCATGTGCCAATATGCCCACGCAAGTGATGTTGGCAGATTGTTTGGCATTTGGATATGGAGCCCTCTTTTCTTGCAAGGCAGCGATAAATTCATGCACCAGGTGGGGATGAGATCCACCATGTCCTGCTCCTTGAATGAAAGAGAGGTGTTGATTGTCCTCTTCATCGTAGACCCCAGAAGTTGTAAACGGGGCTATTTCTTCAGGAAGTAAATGCGCAAAATCAGGAATTTTAACTTTTTCAGGGATTTCTCCTGTATGAACTACACTGTCTTCATGTTCAATTAAAGTCCATTCAAATGACTTTTCAGATCCATAAGCATCAAAGCTCTCTCTGTATTGTCGGGCCGTATTAAAAAGAGAACGGGTAACTTCTGCAGATAGGTCACTATCTTTTAATTTGATATGGCAACTCTCAATTGCAAATGGAGAGCCATACTTTTCAATCAGGTTTTCATCAATTCTTCCGGAGCCAAAACAAGAAACATATTCTGCTTCGGCCTTTGGTAAGGCCAATACCGGCCCCACACAATGCGTGGCATAATGCATGGGAGGAAGGCCTTCCCAATAGCCGGGCCAACCGGCCATTTCTTGTTGATGGCTAGCACGTAAAAATTGCAATTTTCCCATGGCGCCACTTTCATACATCTCCTTCACAAAAAGAAATTCCCTGCTGTAAATGACAGTCTCCATCATCATATAGGTAAGCCCTGTACGCTCGGTTTCTTCCACGATTTGGCGGCATTCCTCCACTGTCGTGGCCATTGGGACCGTACAGGCTACATGTTTTCCGGCCCGCAATGCTTTTAGTGATTGTTCAGCATGTGCCTGAATGGGTGTGTTGATATGCACCGCATCAATATCAGGATCTTTTAGCAATTCATCATATTCGGTATATCTCTTTTCTATGCCAAAGGCATCACCAATCTCATCCAATTTCTTTTTATTTCTTTGGCAAATGGCGTATATATTGGCCTCAGGGTGTTTTTGATAAATAGGAATAAATTCAGCTCCAAACCCCAGTCCTATGATCGCAATATTTAGTTTTTTACTCATTTCCACAAATTTTTGGGTTTATACTTATGATTGTTTTTAGTTTTTTAATTAGCCCAATCCTTTAAAAATTTATAGCCTTCAGAAGCAAATTTGTCCTGACTTTCTGCCAAGGCACGCCATATGCAAACCGCTCCTGCCAATTCTTTTATTTCCGGTGTAAAACTTTCTATAGATATTGTTCCATTATAATTAATTTTTTCGAGTCCTGACCTAAAGTCTTCCCACCTGGTTTGTCCGGTACCTGGAGTTCCTCGATGACTTTCTGAAACTTGAACATGGATAAGTTTATCCCCAGCTTGTAAGATAGCGGCCTCAATGCTCGGTTCTTCAATGTTCATATGAAATCCATCCAATAACACTCCGGCAGCGGGATGATTGATGTCAGCTATCAATTGCATCAAATCACCAGTAGTATTGATCAGATCCGTTTCAAACCTATTCAATGGTTCCAATGCTATTTTTTGACCAGATTTCTCAGCCATCCGGCAAACCTTCTGCAAATTAGTTACGGCTCTTTGCCATTCTATTTTCTTTTGATCAGGAGATACCAAGCGAGCTTTACCTACTGCTGAATACATTGGGCCTGCTACAAATTGAGCTCCTAGAGCAGCACTGATATCAAAACAAGCTTGAATATAATCAAAACTTGTCTGGTGAAATGATGGATCATCATGGGTTAGGTCCCGACTTGTACCGAAAGCAGCACATATTACCGGAGATAAGGCATTGTCCTTTAATGCTTTATCTACTATTTTTGTATCAATTAAAGAAGGGTCTTCTACTGGTATTTCTACTGCGTCAAAGCCCATTTTCTTAATTTTAGGGAATAACGAAACCGTATCGGTACTAAAAGGGGAGGTCCATAGCCATGTACTTACTCCTAGTTTTACGTTTAAAGGCATTACTTATTTTTATTTTTATGCTTATTCTACGATCATAATTCCATTCATAATTCTCCAGTGCCCAGGGACAGTGCATAGAAAAGGATATTCTCCAGGTTCGCTGGGTGCAGTAAATATTAAGGTTTCATTGCCTTCAGGATTTACTAGTGGAGTTGACGCTATTACTTCTGGAATTTTTGGTACAAAATTCATGT
The DNA here is from genome assembly GCF_054781075.1 of Cyclobacterium sediminis. Lineage (NCBI taxonomy): Bacteria > Pseudomonadati > Bacteroidota > Cytophagia > Cytophagales > Cyclobacteriaceae > Cyclobacterium > Cyclobacterium sediminis. The sequence goes on from NZ_BAAGVC010000044.1 coordinate 80,913, forward strand.
TGACGCCATTCGGATCTCTTGCCAATTCATCTGCTGCCTTACCTATGACCTCCAAACTTCCAGCTTTACCTATCAATAGGTTGTGTTGCATAAAATCATTGTTCACAAAATCTATGGTTACTTGCTGTCCGGCCTTAACATTAAAACTGGCTTTATCAAATTTCATCTCATGAGCAATGACCCCCATTTTGATGGTAATTGCACCTGCATTATTGATTTGAGATTTACTCTCATTGATTTCATCAGGGTTCCGTTGATTGTCCTGCTGAGGTGTCTTTAGCTTGAGAAAAGAAGAGCCCCTGTTAATTCTTCCAGTAAAAAAGCTTTTATCCTTGTAATTTTCTACCTGAGCGTTGGCTAGATTGTCATGCCCAATTCTAACAGATTCTTCTTCAAAGTTGGCCGAATATAAGCCGGGTGCTTTGCCCTCAGCAATTAACTTATTATCAATGCTTATTGCCATGTTACCACCTCTCTCAAGTGATGCATTGATTACAAACTGTTGGTCTGGTAGTTTGCCTCTGGAAACAACTCGATAGCTTTCACCGGCTTGATTGATCAACCAATTGATTTTATTATCAACGATATACAAACTATAACCATTCTTATTGTTTCCTTGTGTTACTATAATTCCTTCCAAAGGTTTATCAGATTGGCTGATAGTAGCCTGAATGTTGATTTCTTTGCCTGCTATTTGGGGAGGGTAGGAAATTCCTGTTCTTCTATCCAAATTGTATTGTTCTTCTATCAGACTTTTGGTAATCCTCTCCTTCAAAGTCCAAAGTGAATCAGGTTTATTTCCTTGCATTGGCTTGGAGCCAGTGCCTTGAAAAGCGGAGGGATGAGAAATTGCTGCAGCGAATAGGGCTTGTGGAAGATACTTGTCTGAATCATTTTCTTCTTCAAGACTTGCTGTTAGAAGTAACGCAGAAACATCAGGTGTGCTTGGCAAATCTGCAAGTGCAAGCAATGCCTCTTTTCTAGTGTTGAGGTCTTTGTCCTGAACCAAATTGGCATCCAGAATGGCATTTATTGTTTCTTCATTTTTTGGTAAAACTTGTAGGGCATTTTTTCTAACACCCGCAGCAGGATGCTTTAAGGCTTGCCTTACTGCATTCATCACTTTTTCATCTTTTCCATCCAATGCACCAATTCCATGCAGCGCCCATAAGGCATGCACAGCCGGAGAGTTAAGACCAATTTCATCTACACTATTATTAGCTATGAGTAAGAGTAGGTCTTCAATTAATGAAGTTTTTTTGTTTTCTACAATTAGCTTTTGAGCCGTCATTCGCCAAAACATATTGTCGCTTTTCAAACCTCTAATAAGATCTGAATTTTTGGTAGGATCAATCTCCATGGTATTGTAATCTCCTCCTTTATAAACCAAGCGGTAAATTCTCCCATGCTTGGAATCCCTTAGAGGATTGATATAAGCATTTCCTTCTCCGTTATCAAAGCCTTTGGGAGTGGGGTTGTGTTGGATTATGAAATTGTACCAATCAGCTACCCAAAGAGCACCATCAGGCCCAACTTCTGCATGTACGGGTGAAAACCACTCATCAGAACTAGCCAAAATATTAAATCCATTGGTCTCTTTATAACCTGAGCCTTCTGGTTCAATAACGGCTTTATGTAAAACCCTACCTGTAGGTTCGGCTACAAAGGCCACTTTGTTCCAATAACTTTTTGGAAAACTTCTTGCGGTGTAAAAGTTATGTCCGGCAGCAGCCGTATAACCTCCATGCCAATCTACCTGGCGCAAATAGGGTGTAAGGTGAGGCATCTCAAAGTGACTGTCTATTCCTTGTACCGCTTTATCCGAACCTCCGGTAATCGGACGTTTTAAATAATTATTTGGCATAGAAAGGTAAGCGCTGTGCTGCCCATTTGCCGTAGAAATAAAAGTGTTAAATTCTTCCGTGAAACCCAAGCCCCATGTATTATTACTGGTATTGCCAAGAAAAGTCAATTGGGATCCATCTGGAGAAAACCGATAAATTCCTTGGCTAAAGGATAGGGTTTTGCCTTCTGATTCTCCCTTAAATCCGGAATAGCCTAAAACCCCCCAGATTTTATTGTCAAAACCATATTTTAAATTTGAAGGACCAGCATGGGTGTCACTTTTTCCCCAGCCGGTAATGATTGTTTCTCTGATATCTGCCTTGTCATCACCGTCAGTATCCTTAAGAAATACAAAATCCGGAGCCATGGCTACAAGGAGCCCTCCATTGATAAAAACCATGCTTGTTGGGATGTTGAGGCCTTCGGCGAAAACCGTAATTTTATCTGCCTTTCCATCACCATTTGTATCTTCTAAAATTTTGATTTTATCATTGCCTCCTTCTTTCCTTACTTCATTGGGGTAGTCCGCTGTTTCAATGGCATATAGTCGTCCCTTATCGTCCCAAGCAATGGCCATTGGGTTAATTATATCAGGTTCTGAAGCGAAAAGTTGTAATTCAAAGCCTACAGGCACCTGAACCAATTTCATCGATTCTTCTGGAGAAAGAGGCAATTGAAACCGAGGTGCAGGATCTCTTTTTTCATAGTTTGGAATCTTTGCATCTTCAAATTCTGGTTGCGGTATATCAAATTCAGCTACTTGTTGGGCAACTTGATCTCCGACGGCCCATAAAATCCCATTGGCAACCAATTCCTGAAATTCAGGTTGATTCCATGTTCTTTCATCATGACCGTAAGCAGTGTAGAAAACGCGGCCTTTTCCTTGCTCCCTAACCCAGGTATACGGTTCCTTTTTACCATCCTCAACCCTTTCCATCAAAATGGTCATGTCTTCATTTAATTGGCTGTGGACATAGGTTTCATCCCAAGTGGTGAAAGAGGAAATTCCTTCCATTACCGGATGTGTAGGAACGGTGATTTTGCTGCTGAATTCACCTGATCCGTGAGAAGAAAATTGTCCTCCCACAGTTTTTATATACCAATCAGAATTTTGGAAGCAAAATGAGCCACTGTGAATAGGAATTAGCCCTTTTCCTTCCTCTACAAAGTTTCTTAGGGCCTCTTCTTGCTCCGGTGAAATGACCTCGTGATTGCTATAAATGATTAGTCCGTCATAAAGTCTTAATTTTTCTTCATTAAGGTCTTTAAGATCAGAGGTGTAAGTAAGGTTGATTCCTTCCTGAAATAAATGCCTAGCTAAAATTGGCATTAATTTTTCAGCGTCATGATGAGTGTTGTCATGGCCAAGGAATAATATTTCCGCTCTTCTTGGACCGTCAGACAATTCAATCTCATTGTTTCGTGTGCCACATGACATGCATAATAGCATGACAAAGGCAATTATCCCCAGGTTTTTCATTGTAGCTTTTTTGGGTATTGTTTTTTAATCATTTGAAAATACTAATTTGAATGATTTAAAATCATCATTCTTACTGTTTTTTGTCTAATTATGACTGTTTTATATCATTTTTATCTATTTTTAAGGAATTATTCAGCATTATTTAATTAGTATTGAAAAAAGCTTTTCAAAAATCCCGTATTCCTGAGCACAACGCCTATATAATAAAGGAGTTGGTGGCACCGAATTTTGATAAAAACTGGCATTTTCATCCGGAGTACCAATTGTTTTTAGTGTTGGAAGGGCATGGTACCAGGTTTGTTGGGGACGACATGCGACCTTTTCAAGCCAATGATCTTGTACTTACCGGCCCTAATTTGCCTCATTTATGGAGAAATGATCAAGTATACTTTGAAAAGGATAGTGATTTGATGACACGTGGAATTGTTGTTTATTTCCCCGAAGATTTTTTAGGTGAAAAGATGATGGAAAAGGAAGAGTTTGATGAGTTTAAAGCTTTAATGAAAAGGGCTTCATTAGGGCTTCAAATTATTGGAAAGACCAATCAGAAAATCAAAGACAAACTTATTCGGTTGGTGCATAAAAAAGGAATGGACAGGATCATTGGTCTCCTCGAAATTTTACTTATTATTGCCAAATCTAAGGAAGTTAAAACAATTGTTCAAGCAGGTTATTTTAATGCCAATAAAGAATCGGAAAAGGATAGAATGAGCAAGGTGCATGAGTTTGTTATGGATCATTTTCAACAGGACATCAAGCAAGAAGAATTGGCAGCGTTAATCAATATGACCAGTAGCTCTTTTTCTAGGTATTTTAAATCCAGAATGAACAAGTCTTTTTCAGATTTCCTTTCAGAAGTCAGGATAAGTCATGCTTGTAAATTGTTGCACACAGAAAATCTAAATATTAGTGAAATAAGTTATGAAAGTGGGTTCAATACTCTGTCAAACTTTAATCGACAATTTAAAGAAAAGATGGGGGTAACACCGAAAATTTATAAAAGAGACTTTCAACCAAGGTTTGAATAAAAACCAATTCCAAATGTTGTGGATAATAAAAAAGGGGAGGGTTTACTATTGAATGTATCAATTGTAAAAAGTTGGCTGGTCAAATTCTTTAAGTTTGCCAGCCAACAATAGTTTTATTTTAGTGAAATTGCTCCAGCTTCGGCAACTGAATGATCGTTTTCTACGGTACTGCCACTAACCCCTATGGCTCCGATAATTTCTCCGGAACTATTTTTTAGGGGAATACCTCCAGGGAAAGTTATTAAGCCATTGTTAGAATGTTCTATATTGTATAAGGATCCTCCGGGCTGCGATAGCTCTCCTATAGCCCCGGTATTCATATCAAAATATCGAGCCGTTTTTGCTTTTTTTATTGAAATGTCCAAAGATCCTAACCATGCACCATCCATTCGGGCAAAGGCAAGTAGGTTGGCTCCGGCATCTACAACTGCAATATTCATCTTGGTATCTAGTGCATGAGCTTTACTTTTGGCAGCTGCTATGATTTCTTCAGCTTGTGTGAGTGTAATAGCCATTATTTTAGGGTTTAATTGTATTTAAAATATTTAAAAGTTGTATTTTAATCCAAATATAATGATTATTTATAAATAAAAATATAATAGTATTTAAAGTTCAATAGACTTGTTGACTCCACCATTTATCTATTTCAATGTGTTCTAATGAATGAAATTTTTTTCATGCCTAATTTCCATAGGGCTTAGAAAAGAGAAAAAGAAATACTTATTGTTTAAATTGTAATAGGAGTTGGTTTTAGTTTCCTACAGATAAGATTATTTTTCCTAAATGGTTGCCATTTCCAAATTCTTGGAGTTTTTCAGGACCAAATGACAGTGGGTAGGGACCATCGATCACAGGTTTTACCTGTTTCTTTTCATACATATTGGCAATTTCTTTTAGTTCCTGATTGGGTTTTAAGGTTAAAATTTCGAACCTTTTATTAGAGAAAAGAGACAAAGTCTTTCCAATCACAAGGGTGGAAATCAAATAATTGATTTTTCCACCGATGCTAACGTAAACCCCATTGGCTTTGAGGGATCTTGAGTAAGAAAAAGGTGATTTATCTGTCTTACAATCTAGAATTAAATCGTATTGAATACCATTTTTCGTAAAATTTTCTTGCTTGTAGTTGATAAGATAATCATATCCTAAATTGAATAAAGCCTTGAATTTATCTTGACGATCAACTCCTGTCACTTCGCAATGGTAAACTTTTGCCAATTGCAAAGCTATGGTACCTACACCTCCACCTGCCCCATTAATAAGGACCTTCATTCCATTCTTTATGCCTCCGACACGTTTCAGTCCTTGTAATGCTAATAACGCAGCATGAGGTAAAGCTGCAGCGTCTTCAAAAGACATGGCTCTTGGCTTAGGAACCAGCGCTTTGGCAGGTAAGGAAATGTATTCTGCAAATGTTCCAAACCCATAAGCAGAAGTATCTCCGTAAACCTCATCTCCAATATTGAATTCAGTTATATCAGATCCTACTTCCTCCACAGTTCCGGATAATTCCATTCCTAAGCTTTTAGATTTCGGCTTACTCAATCCAAACATCAACCTGTATATTAATGGCTTTCCCCTAACCAAACTCCAGTCATAATCATTTATGGCTGTAGAATGGACTTTTACCAATAGCTCATTTTTTTGATAGGTTGGTTTTTTTTGTTCAGTTAGTCCTAAGACGTTTTTAGGTAAACCGTATTTCTCTAGAGTCAGTGCTTTCATTTGTAATCAGATAGGATAGATCCAAAAAATAAAAGTACAATAATGAATGGAAAATCAAAGAAAGAAATAAAGGTATAGGTAGAAAATCCATTAGGTAGCAATAGGATTCGCAGTAGATTGTTTACAAACTATTTCGTTTTTACGCGGGATACTTCGGTTTAATTATGTGCGCTATTGCATTCAAATGTTAACTCAATAGGTGTTTTTATTATTTATTTATGCTGTGAAGGGATTTTTGCATTGTTTTTGTTTGGGTATTCGAAACAATTATGTTTAACTATTGTTGAGTATATATTAAACACAAATAAAATGAAACTCTCCTTTAAGTATATCGCAATTATTTTATTTTTCTGTATTTTGAGCTTTAATGAATCCCTTTTTAATACCGGGTCAAGAAGTGATGAAAAAATAGAAAAGATAGAAAACCTATTCGTACAAGCCCAGACACTACTTGTTGATCAAGTAAAATTTGATCTAAAATAATTTTTTGGTATTGCTTAAAATAATTCCAAGTTTTTTTAATCTAAATAAATTTCGTTTATTCTTATATTTATTTTTATAAACAAAAAAGCATATTGTTACCAATATGCTTTCCTGATAAGGTCTTGATATTTCAATTAATCCATATGTACCTCATATGTCTTTTCAATTGTATTTCCGTTGACATCTTCCGCTCTAATCGTCAGGTCCAAATGATCTCCACTTTCAGGAAGAATAATCTTATTTTCGCCGGCTAGAAGGGTTGATAGGTCTATATATTGGTTATCAGGCAAATCGGCTCCGGTACCTTCTGATATCCACTGTGAATTTCCCCACATTTTATCGTAAACGTATTCATCATTACTTACCCTATGATTATCTTCATCGTGATCATGGTCCTCGTCCTCTTCTTCTCCTAGTTTGATCCAGATAAAAGCCAAATCACCACTAAATTCATGAACAGGTTTGCTAATTTCCCCGGTTACTGTAAGGGTTTCACCTGAAGTGCCTATTAATTCCCCATCATTGAGATTATTTACTGCAATTGTAGGGGCGTAATCAGTCCTAATATGGATAGTAGTCAAATAACTTGATCCATCTGCAAAAGTAGTTTGGTTTCCATGAATATCCGTTGCTGTAATGGAAAAGTCGTACATACCAGCCAAAACAGGTCCGCTTAATCTTGAATTGGCTCCCTCCCAATAAATATCTGTTGCAGTGCTATTTACATCTACCTTGGTTGAGTTTTCAGGAAATTGAAAATCAGGATCACTTGCATCTACTGCATATATATCATCAATTACTAAGGTTTCAAAATCGGTTAGTATTCGTGCATGGCTATGCCCATCAAAGTTCGCATGCACATTGACCTTGATCTGTCCAACTCCAGAGGGATCCTCAACAGAAAAACTAACAGGTATATGGTCCATTGTCTCTGTAAAAACTTCCCCATGATCCGGACTGATTTCATCTGCCGAGGCAGCATGGTCTATGGTTGGGGCTTCTAAGTCTTGTGGGTTCTCAGCAGTATTCTCACACGAGATAATGCCAATAGCGATAAAGCTTGCTATTAGAATGTTGGTTGATTTCATCTTTTAATTTTTTAAATACAATATTATTGTAATTGCATACATGTTGCAATTGTATGCATTAAATAACAGATAAGCAAGGACAGGGGTTCAATGCTACTGATTTTTTATTTGGATGGGGATTTTAAGGTTAATATTAATATTTCTTCCTTGTTCCGGTAAGTTTAAGAGCCTATACCGACTTAGATGGTTGAAGTAATATTTGTTCAATAAATTTTGTCCACTTATTCGGAGCTTAAGCAGTTGCTTGGCAAGTTTGATTTCTATGCCTAAGCCTGCTTCCAAGAGTCCATATCCCTTGGTTTCTCTTTCATTTCTGTCTACCCTGTTTTGAGAGGCTACTTGTCGGTACTCAACATAAAAATTATTGTTTAATAACCAGAAGTTTTCTAAGGGTAGATTCCATTCAAGCCCGGTTAAAATACTAGCCGGTGGAGTTAAGGGAAGAGGTAAACTGGAGTCCAAGTTTTGATTATAGACGTATTCTGCTGCAATGGTAGCTTGCAAAGCTGGGAATAATGACCAGTGGAATTTAATTTCTCCACCTGCAAAAATTGCATTGTTTTGCCTGTATTCCCAAAGAGTACCGGCTCCCGGTAGGGTGGAAAATTCGGCAGTAGGTGAAAGGTAAATATAGTTGTTATAATAGGCCAAATAAGGGCTGATCCCTATCAATAAATTTTCTTTAGAAAAGGTGTAGTTTAAGTCACCCTGGAAGCTCCGTTCACTTTCCAGCAAGCTATTTCCCAATTCATGTCTAAAATTTCCATGGTGAATGCCATTGGTAGCCAATTCTATGGGGGTTGGAACCCGGTAACTACTGCCTAGATTAAATTTAAGATTACTGTTTTTGCTGAAGATCCAAGAAAAACCTGTGGAACCACTTAAATTAGAATAGTTGCGATCAATTTCCGGATTTCTAAGGGTTTCTTCTCCTGTTGCTTCTCCCGAATTGTTATAGATAGGTTGGGAATGCGCATCAATTTGATGTTGGGCAATATCAAGTCTTAGTCCTGCATTTAGAATAAAATTTTCTCTTAAGCGGTATTCGTGAAAGTAAAATATTCCTGCAGATTTTGATAGAAATTTTGGCAAAAGAAATTCAAACCCACCAAAATCATTGTTCATCAGACTGGATTGAAGGCCAATAATCACCTGTTGTTTTTCATTAACATGGCGATTATACCGAAAGTTTGCGGTGTAAGTATCCAGGTAAAGAGCTAAAGCTAGGTTTCCATACTCAGTGGAGTTAATACCATGTGCATGAGGTAAAGAATTTTCTTGTCGGACATTTCGTTGATAAGCCAGGTCAATTTCTAACCAATTTCTATTCAATTGAATAGTGGTATTAGATATTACTTTGAGGTGGGAGTTGTCTTGATTAGGTAATTCAATATTGCTATAATCTCCATTGTGTCTTAAATTATAGCTGCTGGGGATGCCAACAGCACCGGTAAATAAACCTGCCTGCTGACCAAACCTGCTGAGGGTGAGGGTAGATTTTCCCCAGTTTTTCCTTAGCCCTGTCATGAAAGAAAAGTGCCGCTCTTTTCCCGCCGTATTTTTTAATCGATTTTCATAAACTGGCAATACAAAACCTGCATAGGTAAATTCATCAGTAGGGACCCTATAGTCTTGATAATCCTGAAAGGTTAGCCTTCCTTTAAAAATAAATCCATCTTCATTTCCTTCAACCATGGCAGAATGGCTACGCATGGAGTTATTGGATTGGTAGCTGTTGATCAAATGTCCCCTGATTTCTCCTTCCATTGGTAAGGGGGCCGGAGAAATGTTTATTACTCCTGACATTCCATCTGATCCATATATTAATGAGGCTGGTCCTTTCACTATTTCAACGCGATCCACATCAAAAGGATCTATTTCTAAACCATGATCTGAACCCCATTGTTGACCCTCTTGCTTAATGCCTCTGTCATTTACTTGAATTCTATTGGAGCTCATACCCCTGATCACAGGCTTACTAATTCCAACTCCTGTATTTATGGTACTGATACCCGGCAATTTTTCCAAGGCATTAGAGAAGGTACCGGAGTTGTTTTTCTCAATAAAATTCCTATCAATTACATCTATGGTTTGGGACTGTTCAACTGGCCCGTTTTTGAAGGGGTTGGCCTCAATGGTCAGGGATTGGAGGGAGATGGCTGAAGGTTCCATTGTCCAATTGAATTCCAAATCCTTGTTTGACAAATGTACGGTTTGGGTGATGGATTTGTATCCCAAATGGGAAATGTGAAGGTGGTAATTTCCCGGATTTAAGTTGTTTAACACGAAATGCCCATTTTCATCGGCATAGTCCCCTGACCCAAGTTCATGAATGAGGATGGTGGCCATCAAAGCTTCTCCGGAGGGATCTGTAATGTAACCACTGATAGCATATTTTTGGCTAGCTTGTGCAAAGATGAGGGAATTGCCAAAGGTTAGCAGTACGAAAATCGGGAGAAGAATAAATCTCACTATTATAAATTGAATGATTGGAATACTTTTTCACCACAAAGGTATCCTTATCAAACAATAATTGCAACATAATGGCAAAGATTGACTTATTCTAAATTAGGATTTCTTTAGGGGGTCTAAAAGGTATTCAAGTCCATTGACACGGATTTCATACATTGTTTCTAACCACATTCCTAATTTGCCCTTTGGAAAGCCGTTTCGCTTAAACCAGATTAAATAATGTTCAGGCACATCACAAATTAATCTGTCTTTGTACTTTCCAAAGGGCATCTTTTTAGATACGAGATCTAAAAGTATATTTTTATCCATTGGTGCTTGTCTATTAATTTAACCAGGCATCCCAAGGTATTCTACTCAATATCAATACGAAAGCTATTCCATAAAACATATAAATGCTCCTAAATCTGCTCTTGCTTTCTGTTAATTTTTTAGCCCTGCTATAGCCAATTGTGATGAGTGCTATGGCGATTATGTTGATTAATGGATGTTCGAGTGCATACAACCTGCTCATTGAATCCCCCATGGTTTCACCACTTAGATTTGACAACCCCAGTGGGCTTAAAAAATAAACTCCTATTCCTACCAACAATTGAATGTGGGCCAAAATCATTCCTATTAAACCAAATTTCCGGTCTTTCTCCGTAAACTCTTTGCCACTCAATGCACCGATAAGTGCAGAAATAAAACTGAATATTATACCTGCCAAAACAATGTAGGCCAGAAACGAATGAAGATGCTGAAATCCGGTAGTCATGATACTTTTGTTTTTCTTTATTTAAAAAGGCTAAATAAGTAAAAAAAAGCGATTATTCCATTAGTTTCTTGTGGCTTTGTTCCAATTAATATCCAAAGCATGGTGGTGTTTACCTGGTATAAAATAATGGAGAATAATGCCTTTTTATCTAAAATAAGTATTATTATAAATTTATATTTTGCAGATATCTAATTTTCATTCGGTTAATTGGTTCTATTACCTAATTAATTACTTAATTTTGCGAATCTTAAATTTGCCCGCCCAAGGACCTCGATTATTTTTCTAATTAAACTATTTCCTAAAATGAGTTATTGGAGTTTTGTATTTGAGAACAAAAAGATGTTGATTTTCGGCTTGATGATGACTTGTCTTTCAGGGTATGGACAAACCTACCTTTTGGCCCTCTATGTGCCTTATTTGATAGAAGAGTTTTCCCTTCAGAATGCCCAAATAAGTGTTTACTATATGATTGCCACAATCGCTAGTGCATTTCTTTTACCACTGGTGGGCAAATACATTGATAAGGTAAGTTTGGTGAAATATACCTTGCTTACCACAATAGTCTTTATTCTTTCCATGGTCTTGATGAGCTTTAACCAGCATTGGTATCTATTACCGGTAGCTTTTTTTGGATTGAGGATTGCAGGACAAGGCTTGTTTAGTCATATCGCCATTACTTCCATGTCCAAATACTTTGTTAAAGGTAGAGGAAAGGCCATTAGTATGGCATCATTGGGACATCCCTTTGGTCAGGCGGCTCTCCCTATCATGGTAGTGGCGTTAATTAATGTTTTCGGATGGAGACAATCCCTATTGGTCAATGGGCTGATTGTGCTTATCATGGTCCCTCTTTACTTGTACTTTTTTATTGATGAGAAAAAGCTGGTAGTGTATGAAGAATCAGTTGGAACCAAAGATTCCGGGCCAAAAAAAGAAATCTCCCAATGGGAAATCATGAAATCTAAAAGTTTTTGGATGTTGGCTCCCAATTTATTTGTCTTGGCTTTTATCGTTACCGGCTTGTTTTTCTATCAGTTTGCAATTGCAGACTACAAGGGTTGGAGTCTGGAATGGATGGCTGTTGGCCTTACATTTTATGCCATTGCGGGATCTATTGCCATTTTATTTTCAGGGCCATTGATCGACAAGTATTCTGCAAGAACATTTTTCCCTTATTACCTTATCCCTTTTCTAATTGCCATCGTATTTATTTGGCAGGTGGACAATCCTTTAGTGATTTTCCCCTATATGATTTTGATGGGCGCTTCTGCAGGGGTGGGGAATTCTATCATGTCTGCTTTGCAGGTGGAATTGTTTGGCACTACTTATATCGGTAAGGTGCGTAGCATTTTTGCCTCTATAATGGTGCTAAGTTCTGCGGTAGGACCAGCCGTTTATGGTATAATTGTAGATGCTGGATACGATTTTCAGTATGTTTTTATAAGTTCAGGAATATTGATGACAGTGGCCATTTTGTTATCCTTTAGAATTATCCCGAATTATACTTATGCGAAAATGAAGTATAAATTTAAAAAACGTGATCGTAGATTCGATTTTTTTAATATTTTTACGCTGAAACGTTAATCCCTTTTTTTTAAAAATTAGTTACCCATTATCACCTAGCAACTTACTTAAATTTAATCTACATGAATGTTTGTAGGCTATATTTAAGCCATTATATTTGCATCAAATCCAATGAGTTATGCAGACACTTGTCACCTTATTTATTTTCACCATTTGTTATGGCTTGTTATTTCTTTCCTTTTTCCCTGTAAAGCCTCTTAAAAGAATTAGTGATTTTACCCATAAAACGAAAAATGCCATGTACAAACAATATGATTTGACATGGCCTTATTTTTTCTCTTTTCTTGGAGGATATCTGCTTGCCTCAATGATGGTTTATATCATTCAAGACTCTATTTAATCCTTAATTTTCCCATAATTTTTCTTCGGCTTTTTCTGCTTCCTCAAAGTTTACCTTTGACTGATCCATTTTATTTTTGATGGCAGGTAAACAGAGTTGGCCAATGCTGCCTTCATGGCTGTGTTTGAGTTTTTTACCTGGAATAAAATCTCCTTTTTCTATGTCCATCCCCACTTTTTTGTAAGCATCTCTAAATGGCATACCTTCCAAAACCAGCCTATTGACTTCCTCTACACTGAATAGATAGGCATAGAATTTATCATCCAAAAGATCTTTTTTAATGCTGATGTTTTCAAGCATCAATTGAGCGATTTTCAAGCAGTCATTCAGTTGTTCAAAAGCAGGGAAAGTGGTTTCCTTGAGCAGTTGTAAGTCCCGATGGTACCCGGTACTCAAATTTGTAAGCAACATCATGATTTGTTGTGGGTAACTTTGAATTTGGTTGGTCTTTGCACGGATCAACTCAAATACGTCAGGGTTCTTTTTATGTGGCATAATACTCGAACCCGTGGTTAGTTCATCAGGAAAACTGATAAACCCAAAATGCTGGTTCATAAACATAATCGCATCTGTAGCCAAGCGGTTGAGCGTGCCTGCAGTACCTGCCATTGCAAATGAAAGTGTTTTTTCTGTTTTCCCTCTACTATTTTGGGCATTGATGACATTGTAATGCATGTCGCCAAAACCTAGAAGTGATGTGGTCATTGTTCTGTTGAGAGGGAAAGAACTTCCATACCCTGCTGCGGAACCCAGAGGGTTTCTGTTGGACAGGCGATAGGCTGTTTGCCATAGATCCATGTCTTCTGCCAAACCTTCAGCAAGAGATCCAAACCATAATCCAAAAGATGAAGGCATAGCCAATTGGGTATGGGTATAACCCGGCATTAAGTCATCTTTGTGTTTTTCGGCTAGCTGGGTAAGTAAGTTGAATAGATTTTCTATTTCAGTTACTGTCTCTTTAATTGCCTTTCTATAATACAGTTTTAAGTCCACCAAAACCTGATCGTTCCTTGATCTTCCACTGTGTAATTTTTTTCCAACGTCCCCATACCTTTCTGTAAGCATAAACTCCACTTGACTATGTACATCTTCTACGCCGGGAGCAATGCTAAACTTACCTTCTACAATTTCCTCTCGAATTTCCTTCAAACCCTTTTTCAATATTTCCAACTCATCTTGAGTAAGCAAGCCAATGGATGCTAACATCGTGGCATGGGCCATGGATCCTGTCACATCGAATGGTGCAAGCAAAATGTCAAATTCAGGATCTCTACCTATGGTAAAAGTTTCTACTTCTTTTTTACTGGTTTTGTCTTTTTGCCAAAGCTTCATTGGTTGTTTCTTTTGGTATTTGAAAAATAGTTTTTCAAAAGTGATACATATAATGATATTCCATCCTTGATTTCTTCGATGAAAATAAATTCATCTGCTGTATGTGATCTTGCAGAATCACCGGGACCAATTTTTACGGAAGGAAAAGGAATCAAAGCCTGATCAGATAATGTTGGGCTACCATACAATTCTAACCCCATCTTTTTTGCAGTGATTACCATAGGATGGTCTTCTTTTATGGAGGAGGAATTTAATCGAAGTGACCTGGGGTTTAGTTCAGCTTTTAAATTGCTTTTTAATTCATCAAAAGCTTCCTCTAAAGTGTATGCATCCGTTACCCGTACATCGAGCGTATAGGTGCACTTATCCGGCACCACATTGTGTTGGCTGCCTGCAGTGATGATGGTGGCAGAAACCTTATTAGGCCCTAAGAAAGGAGACTCTTTTTTGAATTTAAAATCTCTAATGGTTAATAAATCTTCAAGACTCTCATAAATCGCATTGGTACCTTCTTCCCGAGCTGCATGACCAGCTACACCATTGACCACAGCATCTATCACCATTAACCCCTTTTCTGCTACGGCCATCTTTAATAATGTTGGTTCCCCAACAATGGCAACCTCTATAGCGGGCAGTTCGCTGAGAACAGATTCTATCCCGCCAAGTCCACTTATTTCTTCTTCAGCAGAAGCCACAAGCACAAGATTTACTGGCAAAGATTGTTCATAATAAAATACGAAAGAGGCCATTAGGCTAACCAAGCAGCCTCCTGCATCATTCGATCCCAAACCAAACAGCTTCCCCTCTTTCACCACAGGTGAGTGGGGGTCTAAGGTATAACCGCGGTTGGGTTTTACAGTGTCATGGTGGGAATTCAGCAAAATTGTTGGCAAAGAAGCATCGAATTGCCTATTAAATGCCCATATATTGTTTCCTTTTCTCTGTGTATCAATTCCCCTTCTGCTGAAAAAAGCTGCGATAAGTTCAGCAGTTTTGTCTTCTGTTTTACTTAGAGATGGGGTACTGATTAGGGCTTTAAGTAGTTCAATTGCCTCAATTTTTAATTTTGCTAAATCTTCCAATTTTTTTCGTTTATATAGAAGTAAGGGCTATTTCAATGCTATTTACAAAGGTTTGATAATTGTTCCGGCCTCTTCTCCTTTTGCAGCCAACAATAAGTTTTCAGGTAAACCCATCCATACATTGGAGACTCCTTTATTTAACGCATTAAAGGCATTTTCCAATTTTGGGATCATTCCGGAATGGATCACCTTGTCTTCAAGTAATTTTTTAAATATATCTTCATTAATCAATGGGACCAAAGATTCAGGTTTGTCAGCATCCATCAATACACCTTTTTTATCAAAGCAGAAATAGAGGCCTACTTTATGTTTGCCTGCCAAGGCAGTGGCCAATTCCGAAGCAATGGTATCTGCATTCGTGTTTAACAACTGCCCTTTACTATCATGTGTAATGGCTGAAAATACCGGAGCGATATTTTGCTCCAATAAGGTTTCTACCAATGAGGTGTTGACTTTGGTTACATCGCCTACAAAGCCAAAATCCACTTCTTTAACCGGCCGTTTTATGGAAGTGATGGCATTTCCATCTGCCCCGGTAAGGCCAATGGCATTTTGACCATAGGATTGAAGTTCAGCCACCAGGTTTTTATTAATCAAACCTGCATAAACCATGGTCACCAAATCCAGGGTTTCCTTGTCTGTAATCCTTCTGCCATTGTGCATATTGGGCTTGATGCCCAAGGAACTTCCCATTCTACTTGCCAGTACACCACCTCCGTGAACAAGTATTTTTACGCCGGGGAAATGAGCAAATAACTTAAGAAAGGCTGTACAGTTTTCTTGGTGGTCAATTACGTTTCCACCGATTTTTATTACACTGATATCCATTAAGAAATATTTTTAAAGCACGCTGTCGATTACTGCCTGGGCAGCAAAAATCCTGTTTTTTGCTTGGGCTTGGACAAGGCTTCGTTCGCTGTCCAAGATTTCATCACTAAGTTCCAAGTTTCTTCTTACAGGCAAGCAATGCATGACTTTTGCATGTTTGTTTTCACCAAATTTGGCTTCATTTAGTAGCCAGTCTCCTGTCACACTCAGGATTTTTCCATAGGGAGTAAAGGCACTCCAGTTTTTGACGTATACAAAATCTGCCTCAGCAAGGGCTTTGCTTTGGTCATATTCTATTGTAGCTCCATTGGTAAATTTGGTATCCAATTCATACCCATGAGGATGGGTAATGGTCAGGTCATGTCCACAACCAATGGCCCATTCAGAAAAAGAATTTGCCACAGCATGAGGAATTGCTTTGATATGTGGTGCCCAAGTAAGTACTACTTTAGGTTTTCTTTTTTCTTTAAAGTTCTCCTTAATGGTTACCATATCTGCCAAACTCTGCAAGGGGTGCCTGATGGCACTTTCCAGACTAACCACCGGTACACCTGAATATTTGATAAATTGATTGATGACAAAATCGTTGGTATCCTCCTCCTTATTGGTAAGGGTAGGGAAAGCCCTGATGGCTAAAATATCAAAATAGCCACCCAAAACAGCTGCTGCATCTTTTATATGCTCCACTTTGTTTTGGTTCATGACGGCGCCATCCTGCATTTCCAAAGCCCAACTTTCTTTGTCCATATTCAGGACAAAACTCTCTACACCAAGATTGGATGCAGCGAGTTGTGTACTCATCCTTGTTCTTAAACTTGGGTTTAAGAAAATCAATCCAATACGCTTTCCACTGCCTTTGATTGCGTTTACCAGTGGGTCTTTTTTAAAAACCAATGCTTTATCAATCAATTGATTGGCAAGGTTTATATCTTCAAAATTAGTGAAATTTTTCATGACTGTTTTTAAGGATTCATGCGATTAATTACCTCTCTTAAACTCTTAAGGAAAAGTTGCAACTCTTCCTTCTTCACAGAAAGTGGGGGAAGTATGCGAATGGTGTGTTTTGAAGCAGCACTTCCGGTAAAAATATGGTGACTTTTGATCAGTTCTGACCGGTAGGGGGCAGCTTCATCCTTCAGGTCAAAACCTATCATTAAGCCTTTGCCCCTTACTGATAGAATTTCAGGAAAGCCTTCCTTTAATTCTTTGATAAGTAAATCTCCCAATTGCTCAGCATTGGTCATTAAATGCTCCTCTTCTAAAACCTCTAAGACTGCAAGTCCTGCGGCACAAGCCAAGTGGTTTCCGCCAAAGGTGGTTCCCAATAAACCGTATTTGGCCTCAATATCCGGGTGGATCAATACTCCACCAATGGGAAAACCATTCCCCATTCCTTTGGCTATGGTAATCAGGTCAGGTGACAAATCTTCAGTCCATTGGTGAGCAAAAAACTTACCTGTTCGTCCATAGCCGGATTGCACTTCATCTAGAATTAATTTGGCTCCGTATTTTTTGGTGAGGGTGGAAAGGCCTTTGAGAAAATTAGACTCAGCAACTTGAATGCCATTGACACCTTGAATGCCTTCAATGATCACTGCCGCAATTTCTCCACCTTTCAACCTTTTTTCCACAGCATCCAAATCACCTAATGCTTCAAAGAAAACCCTATGGCCGCTATTAAATGGGGCTACGATCTTTTGGTTATCCGTAATGGCCACAGCTCCGGATGTTCTCCCATGAAAGGCACCATGAAAAGCAATAACTCCCGCTTTCCCTGTTTCAAAAGAAGCCAATTTTAAAGCATTCTCATTTGCTTCAGCACCTGAATTGCAAAGAAATAAATGGTAAGCTTCATAGCCGGAAAGTTCTCCCAGTTTACTTGCCATTTCTTTTTGTAAGGGGATTTGAACAGAGTTGGAATAGAAGCCTATTTTGTTCAGTTGCTCGCTTATTTTTTTGACATAGTGTGGATGTGAATGCCCGATTGAAATAACTGCATGCCCACCATATAAATCCAGGTACTTCTGGCCTGTATTGTCCCATAAGTAAACACCACTGGCCTTTTCAGGAGTGACATTCATTAAGGGATAAACGTCAAACAATTGCATATTGTATATATTTGTAGACAGCTTGTAAAGGCTGCCAGATAGTCATTTTATTTAAAAAGCAGTACTTTTCAGTTGTAATCCTGTTTTTTCATCCAACCCAAAAGCCAGGTTCATGTTTTGTACTGCTTGTCCGGATGCTCCTTTTAGAAGGTTGTCTATGGCTGAATAAATAACAAGTTGACCTGCTTCTTTTTTCAAGTGTACCAAGCACTTGTTGGTGTTTACCACTTGCTTTAGGTCAATGTCATTTTTGCTTACATAGGTATAGGCTGCATCTTGGTAAAATTTAGCATACACCTCATAAGCTTCTTCCAAACTTCCTTCATAGGGGAAATAAGCTGTAACCCAGATTCCACGAGAAAAATTACCCCTGTAGGGTACAAACAATACCTGCTGATCGAATTCAGGTGTCAATTGCCTGAAAGTTTGGTTAATTTCTTTCAGGTGCTGGTGAGTAAACAATTTGTAAACCGATACATTTTGGTTCCTTTGACTAAAATGAGTGGTTTCTGAAAGTTTTTTACCGGCACCGGTGCTTCCGGTAATTCCCGTCACATGTAAAGAACTTTTGATCCAGTTTTGCTGGATGGCAGGTACAAGGGACAGTTGAACTCCGGTAGCAAAACAGCCGGGGTTGGCTATTTTTTGTGCAGCTTTGATTTTTTCCCGATTGACTT
This sequence comes from Cyclobacterium sediminis, assembly GCF_054781075.1. NCBI lineage: Bacteria > Pseudomonadati > Bacteroidota > Cytophagia > Cytophagales > Cyclobacteriaceae > Cyclobacterium > Cyclobacterium sediminis. Next base: position 99,739 of record NZ_BAAGVC010000044.1, read on the forward strand.
CAGGTAAACCATACACAAAACCATTGCTTTCATCCCTGAAATCCGTGCTAAGGTCAATTATTTTTATGTTCGCATCAAAAGCATGTTTTTCTAAAAACGGTTTGGCCTGTCCATGAGGCAAACATAAAAAAACAAGGTCAAGGTTGTTCGGATCAATCTCATCAGTAAAGCTTAGGGAAGCATCACCGATTAAATCCGGATGAACCTCTTCTAACTTTTTGCCTTTTTGGCTATTGCTATGAATCCAAAGCAGGTCTACATTTGGGTGATGTACCAATAAACGTAACAGTTCTCCTCCCGTATACCCGGCAGCACCCACTACAGCTGTTTTAATCATTTTCATGGCCTAAACTTTCATTTACTTTATGGAAAATAGCTGTCTGGTTACCCAATATTTTTGTGAAGCCTTTTACATCTTCAGCGGTATACCCTTTATTCATTTCACCATAGCTACCAAATTTGGATGACATCAGGTCATGGTCTGAAGAAACGCCTATCATATTGAATCGGTAAGGAGCAAGTTGAACTTTTACTTCACCGCTTACATACGTTTGGGTATCTGTCATAAATGCTTCTAAGTTTCGCATTACAGGATCTAGATAATGACCTTCATGCAAATGGTTGCCATAAAACTCAGAAATTTGATTTTTCCAATAGCTTTGCCACTTGGTTAGGGTATGTTTTTCTAATAGTTGATGCGCTTTGATGATGACCAGAGGGCCTGCAGCTTCAAAGCCAACACGTCCTTTTATTCCTATGATTGTGTCGCCAACATGAATGTCTCTACCAATCCCATAAGGGCTTGCCAATCCTTGAACCTTCAAGATTGCTTTGACCGGATGATCGAATTGCTCTCCATTAACAGCTACCAACTCACCCTTTTCAAAAGTAAGAGCTATGGTCGCAGGTTCCGTTACACTTACTTGAGTAGGGTAAGCACTTTCTGGCAATGCTTGATCAGAAGTAAGGGTTTCCTTACCGCCCACAGATGTACCCCAGATTCCTTTATTTATTGAGTAAGCAGCTTTTTCAAAATTCATGCTTACGCCATGTTTTTTCAAGAAAGAAATTTCTTCTTCTCTACTTAATTTTAAATCCCTTATGGGAGTGATAATTTCAACGTCAGGAAGGATGGTTTGAAAAATCATATCAAATCTTACCTGATCGTTTCCGGCTCCTGTACTGCCATGGGCAATGGAAGTTGCCCCAATGCTTTTCGTGTACTCAGCCAATGCTTTGGCTTGTAAAATTCTTTCTGCACTGACAGACAATGGATAAGTTTGGTTTTTTAATACATTGCCATAAATTAAAAACTTAATGACTTCATTGTAATAAGTAGAAACCACATCAAGCACTTTAAAGGAAGCCACACCTAATATTTTTGCCCTTTCACCTATATTGTCTAACTCCTCTTGCTCAAATCCTCCGGTGTTGACCAATACGGCATGTACTTCATAGCCTTTTTCTTTGCTAAGGTGAATGGCGCAGAATGTGGTGTCCAGGCCTCCGCTATATGCTAAAACTACTTTTTTCATATTATAAATTGTCTTTATTGATAAGTGTTACCTTGAGGAAACACAATTATTATTATTGGTTTACTTTATCTTTTACTTTTTCAATTGCTTTTTTTCCTTTGGCAAAATTAAGAAACATGGCCCGTTTGATATTGATTAATCGCTCAAAAAGACTGAGATTCTTTTTAAATTCGGAAGAACGTTTCTTTTGTTCAGCCTTTTTTACATTTTTGGGTTCATAAAGCATGGCTGTACACAAGCAGTTAGACCTGTTTTTGCTCATAAGTATGGGGTAGTTTACGCAACTTTGGCATCCCTTCCAAAATTCCTCGTCGGTAGTGAGGTCGGAATAACTGACCGGATAATAGCCTAACTCTGAATTTATCTTCATCACAGCAGCCCCTGTGGTTAAGCCAAATATCTTGGAGTCGGGGTATTTTTTGCGGCTTAACTTGAAAACTTCTTTTTTTATTTCTCGGGCTAGCCCGAATTTTCTGTAGTTGGGAGATACTATTAATCCTGAATTTGCCACAAATTTCCCATGTCCCCAGGCCTCAATATAACAAAAGCCTGCCCAGTCTCCGGATTTGGTAAGTGCTATAACTGCTTTTCCTTCCCGCATTTTAGTTTTTATGTATTCGGGGGATCGCTTGGCTATACCGGTACCCCTAGCCTGTGCCGAGCGTTCCATTTCATCTGTAATGGTTTCTGCATATTGGCAATGCTCTTCTCCTGCAGGTTTTATTATAAATTTTTGGTTAAACATTGTAGCATTTTTTTGGCTTGCCGTAATCTTCCATCAAATCTCTATTGACAGAGTCAGCCTTAAGAAAACTAGTTGAAATGAATAAATGAAATGCTTCCGGAAATAGAAATATCCACATAGGATATATTAAAAGAGTGTAGGGACTAAGCCCTAAATAATGTCCTGTAGGTTTTAATAGGACACAATATTGGATACCCACAAAGGATATTATGGACCCGATAATTTTTTTTTGATATGTTATCTTCTTTCTTCATGCTAAACCGTGCAAATATTTATTTATTTTATCAGAAATACAAGTAAAATAAGGATATAATGTAAATCAATAGCGATTTGAATGGCCCCCCTTTTTTTTAAAGGCTAAAAATTTTTCATTAGGAGCAATGACTCCATCTTTTTGGTACCATACTTGTTTTATTTCGATGTGAATTCATTATTTAAAGATTTTAATGCAGTATAATAGGATATTTCATTTATATCTTAATATAAATTGACTTTAGCCTATTTTTTGTTGTCTACTACAACTGAACCAAAAATAATATTATAATGGCAAAATGTTTTGCACTAATGGGTTGGAGTTTACCTGTTATAGAAAGTATGCAAAAACTCAACAAACCTTTCGTAGTAGTTTCATTTCCGGACTTTGAAAATTACGCTCAAGAAAATAATATACCATTTGTTCCTTATCAATTTGACGAATGGAGTGATTCTTCAAATTCATTGGATTTGAAAGACAAACTTGAACCTTATAACGTAGACGTAGCTGTTCCCTTGTTTGAAGAAACAGTAGAATGGGCGGGTGCATTGAATTCATTGTATAGGGATGATCCGAAAGTACTGAATAGGGCATTTCTTTTTAGAAACAAAGCAATGATGAAGAGAAAAGCCTTAATAGGAGGCCTAAGAGTAGGTCTTTTTGAAGAGGTTTACAACAAAGAAGGTGTGGTCAACTTTATGAATAGGCTTAATCAAGCCAACCTACAAGTAGATGGTGAAGAAGACAGCTGGGTTCATATCAAGCCCTTCGCTTCAGCAGGAACAGTAGGGCATCGCCTTTTAAAATCCAAAGCAGATATTGAAGAGAAATGTCAAGATGACGATTTTCCCTGTTTGGCTGAAAGTCACCTACCGGGCAAAGAGTTTTCTTGTGAAGCTTTTGTTCACGGAGGTAAAATTCGGTTTCTAAATATCACGGAGTACGTAAAGCTGGGTTATTCTAATTTTATTCCCGAAGGAAATTACCTTCATACCAAAAGGGAAAAGATCATGAAAGAAATGCAAAAGTTGGTGGATTTATTTGGTATCCAATACGGAATGATTCACCCTGAATGGTTTCTGACTGAAAATGATGAATTAAGCTTTGGTGAGGTGGCTTGTAGAATTCCCGGTGGTCATATTTTGGAACTATGTGGGCAGGCTTATGGGTTTGATGCTTTGGCAGCCTTTGTTTGTTGTCATGACCCTGAGCTTACAGAGGAAGAGCTCAAAGAATTGCTACCTCCCTTGGATGCCAGACCCAAAACCTTTTACGGTAACGTAATGATTTACCCCCATAAAAATGAAATTTCCCAACTGGTGATTCCTGAGGAACTTAAAGAAGAGCCTTTCTTTTTGGATCACAATTTGGTACCTCCTTTAACCAGTCAAAAGGTCAATTCCAGAGACGGTTTTGGCAATCATTTTGGTACGGTAAACTTTAAAGGAGATGATCCGGACCGTATGTCCGAACTATTATTACACTACGAAAATGTAGATTTTTACCATTAAATAATTGTATGCAAGAAAATGTAATCTCAAAAAATAAAATTGAATCCTTTGATGAGTTGTTTGAGAGCTATCAATCAGCCACCGTGCTGACGAGGGAAGAGAAAGCAAAAAAAATAGTTGGACAACTTGATGCTTGGTGTGGAAACTTAGAGGGTATTTTGCAGATTTATAAACGCATTCCGGCCCTTAATCAAGCTGGGATATTTAAAGGTAGCCCTTGGGAAAACCCCTCCAAGTTAGTGCCTCAATTGGTGAATGGCACATTTAAGAGTGGTCATCCCAATTCAACCTTTGAACTGCTTAGTGAGCTTAGGATGCTTGCTATTGCAAGGGGTGAAATTCAAGCTCCAGACAATTTAATTGGGGAGGCAGAAACTTATTTGCAGGAGGTGTTGGTGCTGAATCTTGAGTTCGTTTTTAACGAGCCGCAGGAAGAAACCCGCCTTCTGATGAGTGAGCATGAGCTAAACAAGGTACACACCTTGTTTGGCTTTATTTCTGAACAAATCCAATTGTCAAAGGTGAAGGCTTCATTGGTAGATGAACTGGATTTGATTTGCGAGCAAAGGCCTGTAGTGACGGAAAAGCAAAGGAGAATCATAGCCTTGGTCAAAGAGAAAATAGCATTGGATCCTAATGACCCTGCAGATAAAGACTTATTGGCTTTTCAGCGATCGATTTATCGTCCTTCCATTGGTACAGAGGGTAAAACCTATAAGGAGTATGAAGAATATTTAAATGCTTTGTCTGAGGCGCAGTTGATGGTTGAAGCAGAACAGATGAGTGAGGGCATGCTATCCAATGGCTTGGTGAGTAGTTATCAGGCCAGTTTACTATTGTTTTTGGTCAAAAACAAGCATTATGAGGTGGTAGCCAAATGCCTGGGACTTAATGAATCCGGTTTGGCCTGGTTTAGTGAATATCAGGAATTTGTCTGTGCCTTAATTGTGGATGTAATTCATCCCAACAATGCTCAATGTATCTATGGTTTGGCCAAAAGTTTAGAAAACGGTGTTTTGTCTCGATCGGCTGTCCGGGCAGGATTACATAACCTGCTAACGATCTCCCTGCATCCAAAAGTTAAAGAAAGAATCATCAAGTCACTAGGCAACGCTAAAGGAGAGGTAAGTCCCAAGCAATTTCTAATCGGGGCCTTACTAAGAATATTAGGTCAACCCCTTGGAGTAGGGCAGGGCAACAACCCGACTTGTCAAAGTGCCAGAGGAATCAGTATGTGGAGTCAACATGCACCTGCTAAGCTGATTCATATGGTACATGCTGCAGCAGTGCATAATGATTTAAGTTTCCGGTTTGAAGGAAAGGAAATAAAATATTCAGAATCAGCTTTGGGTTTGGTTCAAAAATTAGATCATCAACTGGATGCAGTTTCGGTGACCTTGGTGCCTATGCTGGATAAAATATATAATGAAATGATGCGAAGGGCCTCAGGTAGGGGGGAAGATCCTCACAAATGGGTAAACCCTGGTTTGTATGGACAGTGGATACAAATAGGTTTTGCCTCTGCCTATGATTATTTATCCAATGCTATCGTTGATTTTGATGGTTTTGTTAAAGTGTTTTATGCCATGTGTCACCCTCAATACAATGGTGGACACCGGCTAGTATACCCAAATCCTGTAGGTATATTTATAACCTCTGCAAAAGGGGAGATGTTGGGTTTCCACGCAATCTCATTACTTCGTGTAGAAAAAGACCCCCAAGGCATAATTAGAGCTTATTTCCTAAACCCTAACAATGAAGGACGTCAAAATTGGGGCCAAGGAATTTGTCCATCAGTCTATGGAAATGGAGAAAATCACGGGGAGTCCTCTCTTCCAATTCACGAGTTTGCCGCAAGAATTTACGCTTTTCATTACAACAATCTTGATGCTACAGCAAAAATGGATGAGGTACCTCAATACGAAGTAAATAAAGTAAAAGAACTAGCAAAAAATAGTTGGGGAAAATCCTATACCTGGCTGGAAATAAAAAAACAATGGTAAAACATTCCTCGAGAATTGAATTAAATCAAGTTGCTTATAAAGGCAATGTAAACTTCATTAGAAAGAAGATTGGGGACAAGCCTATACTATCATCGGTGGTCAAGGCCAATGCCTATGGACATGGAATAGAAGCATTTGTCCCCATGGCGGAAAGATGCGGTATCAATCATTTTTCCGTGGCTTCTTCCTTTGAAGCCGAACAAGTATTGAATGTCTGCAAAGCAGAAAGCAAGGTGTTGATCATGGGGATCATTTATGAAGAAGATCTGGGTTGGGCCATTTCTAATGGGATTTCTTTTTTCGTTTATAATTTCAATCGACTTGCTAAGGTTTTGGAGGAAGCCAAAAAAGTGGGGAAGCAAGCTTTGGTACATGTAGAAGTAGAAACCGGTGCCAACCGAACAGGAATGCATGCCCAGGAATTTCCAAAAGCTCTTGCCTTTTTAAAACAAAATGCGGAGTGGTTGAAATTTGAAGGCCTCTGCACACATTTTGGTGGTGCAGAAAGTGTTTCCAATCAATTTAAGATTGACAGACAACACAAGAGGTACAAAGGTTTTCTAAAAACTTGTAAGGATAAAAAAATGATGCCCGAAATTCGACATATTGCCTGTTCGGCTGCAGCTTTGGCGATGAAGGATACTGTCTATGATATGGTTAGGATAGGAGTGGCACAGTATGGCTTCTGGCCAAGTCCGGATGTTTATTATGCGCATTTGCACCAAACCAATAAAAGCTCCGACTCAACGATGAAAAGAGTTTTTAACTGGAAAACGGATATCATGGATATTAGAACAGTGGATCAAGGTGAATTTATCGGTTATGGTACGGCTTTTCAGGCCACGCAGAATATGAGAATTGCTGTACTCCCTTTGGGGTATTCAAATGGCTACCCCAGAGCCCTTTCCAATAGAGGTCAGGTGCTGATTCATGGTAAAAAAGCCCCAATAGTAGGCCTGATTAATATGAATTTATTTATGGTAGACATTACGCATATTGAAAAAGTGGAAGTTGGGGATGAAGTGGTTTTGATAGGAAGGCAAAAAAACAATGTTATCAATGTTTCAAGTTTTACCAATGCCACACAGCTTTTAAACAATGAAATGCTAAGTCGCTTACCTGCTGCAATCCCCCGAACAGTTATCAAAAAATAGGTTTACCGAAAAAGTAAACCTATTGAATAAACTTGTCCGTAATTATTTGTTTGGGGATATTTGGACCTTCAATGTATATTTCTAGTTCTTCCCCGGAAATGTCATCGAAGTACAAAACCTCAATGGAATGAAGGCCTTCTTCCAACTCAATATGGTTGCTTTTTAAACTACTGGAATGAGAGCCATCATGGTCTACAAGTACCTCACCATCTATTAAAACTTTACTTCCATCATCTGATTGGGTATAAAAGGTATATTTACCTGAACCGGGAAGAGACAAAGTGCTTTTAAACCGAATGGCAAAATGATCGGATCGGTGGGAGATATGCTTCAGGCTAAATTCTTTACTTTTCCCTGATTTTATAGCTTTCAAACCTGTAAAATCGGGGAGTTGAGTGAAATTTCCTTCATAATAATCCCAAAATATTTTACCTTCTTCGTCATTCCCTATTCTGTATTGGTTGATTTCAGGGCGGCTATAAGTTCCACTTTTATAGGTTAATGCCGTAACAATGGTGTTGTTGAGAATTTGAATAGGCTTGTCGTATCTTATACCTGTTTCTTTAGTAGGTATGGATCCGTCTAAGGAATAGAAAATTTCCGCCGTTGCATCATCTACCTTTATTTCCACTGAAATAGGGGGCTGTGAATACAAACCTGAAATAGGGGCAACCAAAGGCATAGGCACATATGGAGCTGAGGTACTATTTTTTTCAAAGGCTTCAAGAATGGGTCTGCCAATCCCTGCACTGGGAGGAGTTATGCCTATGGCGTAGGCCAAGGTTACCGGAACGTCATAAATATAGCATGGCTTGTCTATGATCAACCCTTTTTTTACTCCGGCTCCATACATGATGATAGGTATTTCTAATTCATTTAAAGAAGTGCCTCCATGTCCTTTATTGATGCCACCGTGGTCACCGGTAATCATCAATAAAGTTTCTTCCATCAGCCCTTCCTGCTCAAGTTGCTGAATGAAACGGCCAATTAGGCTGTCGTAGTGCGTGATAGCATTAAAATAAGCTTCAGAATCATGTCCATCATGGTGTCCAAAATGGTCAATCTCATCAATGTTTAAGAATAGAAAATCAGGTTTGTCATCAAAAAATGCATTCACTGCTTTTTCAAAAACGTCATCCCCCTTTTTTCCTCGATACACTTGGTCTACTTGATTTAGATCAAACAGTCTGGCCAAGCCTTCCCACTCATAGAAAAAATGAACTTTGGAAGATGGAATTTGTTCCTTTACCCAGTTAATTAAACTTGGGTAAACCCCCTCGTCAGTAGTTAAAACGGGAGGCCATTTCTCCTTGTCCCTTTCCCAATCATTGTCATAAACGCCGTGTTGCAATGGCCCCACACCGGTAAGCATTGCTGTCCAGTTTGGAGAACTGTTGGTTGGGAGTAAACAACGAGAAAACGGAGCCATGGCTCCGTTTTCCGTCATCTTATTCATATTGGGAGTAGAAGCCTTCTGGAAACCTCTCGATCCGAATGCATCCAGCCCGATTAAAATGATATGTTTAACCTTCTGAGTAGACTGTTCGGGTTCGCTACAGGAAAAGCCAATAATCGAAGCAACTGTTAACAAGAAAAAAATACCAGGTAATCTACTGATAAGTTTCATTTATTGGTTGATAAGAGAAAATAATAATTCAGGTTCGTCAGTAGAAATAAATTCCACATTTTGATCCATTAACCATTTCATATCATCTTCCTTGTTGACCGTCCAGACATTAACAGTTAAACCAAGGTCCTGGGCTTCTTTGATCCATTGAGGGTTTTCTTTCACTTTTTTGATATTATAATCGAAGCCAAAAAAACCGTCATCTTTTAGCTCTTGGGGCGTTTTGTCACCCGTAAGGTAGGCTACATTTGCCTCGGGGTCCAAAGAGATAACTTTTAGTCCCATTTCATAACCAAAAGTGATATAATCTACCCATTTTTCAGCGCCTAATTTTTTAACAATGGCGACAGATTTTTCTGCCAATTCAATTCCTCTTTCTTTAGATACTCTCGAAGGCTTTATCTCAAAGATGAGCTTGGTTTTATTCTGTTTCATACCATAGGTTAAATACTCTTCTACGGTAGGAATTTTTTCCCCATTAGGCAAAGGTTTTTCCAAAAGCTCAGCATAGGTGGTTTCCTCTATTTCCATTCCATGGTGGTCTGCATCATGGTTTACTACCAGGATTCCGTCTGAAGTCATCCAGACATCGAACTCTGATCCGGTGCAGCCCAAGTCAAAAGCCTCCTGCAGTGAAGCCAGAGAATTTTGAGGATGAGGGCTAGTTTTCCAAGCCCCTCTGTGGGCGATTACTTGGTTGTTATTAAACTCCATACTTTGGTTGGTGCAAGAAAAAAGGCATGCACATATGCCTATAATCAATAGAAAATATTTTGACATCTAATTGTAGTTATTGTTTTTATTGCAATATTCTAAAAGTTAATGCAATCCACAACCCTTCAATAAAATTTATCATTAAAATAATATGGAGTTTGTATTAAAAAGTTGGCATTAATTGAAATTAGCAAAAAATATTAGTCCCACATGCCTGTAGGGACAATCTCTAAGACATGTCCGAAAGGATCTTCAAAATAAAAACTGCTGATGTCTTTTTTCCATTCCTGTTGATGGGTAATGGTTATACCCTTGTCACTTAATTTTTTCTTAATCTCTAAATAATCTTTATGTTCCACTTCAAAAGCAATGTGCTGCTTGCCATAGGCAAAATGTGGCGGCAAATTGCTGTCATGCTTAGTTATTTCAGGTAAGAAGCAAAGCAAGACACTGTCTCCACATCTGAAAAAAACATGTCTCTGATCCTCTTTAGAAATTAATGGCATTTCTAATATTTGATGATAAAACCTTTCAGCTAGATCTAAATCATCTACGTAGAGACATGTTTCCTTTATCCTGGTGTATGAGATCATTCCAAGTGAATCTTTGACTAACCGTTATTTTCTAAGTAAAATGATTTTAAAATGTATTGCAATTGCTCGTATTCTATAAGGAAGGCATCATGCCCATATATTGAGGATATTTCCCTGTAGGTTCCTTTTGGTACATGTTTGCTGATATATCTGGATTCTTCACTTGTAAATAAGATATCCGTATCAACTCCAATTGAAAGTACTTTACATTTAATTTTTGAAAGGGCAACGGGTGTTCCACCTCGCCTTCTTCCGATGTCGTGGCTGTCCATGGCTTTGGATAGAATCCAATAAGACAGCGCATTAAATCGATTGGCCAATTTTAGCCCTTGGTACCTTAGGTAACTGCTTATTTTAAAATCATCCCTTTTCTCCTCTGTTTCGCTTTGGTTTTGCAGGAAAGTCATGGGATGTCTATAACTCAACATGCCTATGGCCCTAGCTGTTTCCAGGCCTTTCTTGCCAGCTTCAGGATGTGGTTTTCCCCAAGAGCTATCCGATTCTATGGCCATCCTTTGGGTTTCATTAAAACCAATAATCCAAGGAGAAGCCTTGGCATTGGAAGCCACGATTATGGCATTCTCAAGCTTGTCTCCTAATGAAACTGCCCATTCTAAACCTACTTGACCACCTAAAGAACCTCCAATTACCGTATTGATTTTTTCCAATCCCAGGTGTATTCTTAATTTATCCAATCCCGCTGCAATATCCCTCGTGGTAATATTGGGAAAGTCATAATAATAAGGATCCCCACTTTTAGGGTTATTGCTTAAAGGTTGGGTAGAGCCATAACAGGAACCAAGAAAATTGGCACAGACAATGAAATATTTGGAAGGATCAAAAAACTTGTCCTCTCCAATTAATCCTGACCACCATTCATGAGGGTTGGCATCACCGGTTAAGGCATGCAGGACCCAAATAACATTGTCTTTGTTTGCGTTTAATTGGCCTTGGGTCGTAAAACTCAATTGAAACTCCGGAATTGATTCTCCGGACTCCAAAAGTAATGCTTCCTGGCAATAGAAAATCTCCTGGGTCATTTCAATAGTCAAATGCGGCGATTGAAGGTTCATTTTAATAATTTTAAATTTTGTCGAAAGCGGCCGATAGGTCGGCTTTCACATCTTCAATGTGTTCTATACCTGAAGAAAGTCTTAACAATGTTGGCGTTACCCCGGCGGCTAATTGGGCGTCATCAGAAAGTTGCTGATGAGTAGTGGCTGAAGGTTGAATGATCAAAGTTTTGGCATCACCTACATTGGCCACATGTGAGATTAATTCCAGATTATTAATAAAATTGGAAGCTGTTTCTTTTTCCCCTACAATTTCAAAGCTTAAGACTCCCCCAAATCCATTCGTAAGGTATTTTTTCGCCGTTTCGTGATAAGGGCTATTAGTTAAGCCCGGGTAATTAACTGATTTCACTTTAGGGTGTGCTTCCAACCATTTCGCCAATTCCAAGGCATTATCTACAGTTCTTTGAACACGAAGAGAAAGGGTTTCTAATCCCTGAAGCAGTTGGAAAGAGTTGAATGGACTGATGGCAGGACCAAAATCTCTTAGACCTTCTACCCTTACTCGGATAGCGAAGGCAATATTTGGCATGCCTAAGGGATTATTATCGCCAAAAGTTTCCCAGAAATTAAGTCCATGGTATCCTTCAGAAGGTTCAGAGAATTGTGGAAATTTACCATTACCCCAATTGTAATTTCCTCCATCTACGATTATGCCACCAATAGAAGTACCATGGCCACCTATCCATTTGGTTGCAGAAGAGGTTACAATATTAGCACCATGCTTGATGGGCTGACATAGATATCCTCCGGCACCAAAGGTATTGTCAACTACTAAAGGAATATCATGTTTTTTAGCCAATGCAGCAATTGCTTCAAAATCCGGAACGTTGAATTCAGGGTTTCCAATTGTCTCCACATAGATGGCTTTGGTTTTATCATTGATTTCTGCAGCCAGATCATCTGCCTTGTCGGATTTAGCAAATCTGGCTTCAATACCTATTCTTTTAAAAGAAACCTTAAATTGATTGTAAGATCCGCCATAAAGAAATGGAGAGGTAACAAAGTTATCGCCTACGCTTAGGAAGTTGTTTAAAGCTAAAAATTGTGCGGCTTGGCCAGAAGCTGTAGCCACTGCTGCAACACCACCTTCTAATGCTGCCACCCTTTTCTCAAATACATCTGAGGTTGGGTTCATTATCCTGGTATAGATGTTTCCAAATTCTTTTAAGGCAAATAAATTGGCACCATGTTCTGCAGAATTGAATACATAAGAGGTGGTTTGATAAATAGGAACAGCTCTAGAATTGGTAGATGGGTCTGCTTCTTGTCCACCGTGGACTTGCAATGTTTCGAAACGATAATTTTTAGACATGTTTTTTATGTTTTAGGTTTGTTATCAATTCTGATTAAGTTTATCATGAAGAAATGCCAGTATACACCAAACACCATTGTGCCGATTAGTATTTCTATTAAAATAGAAATAAAATGTCTGTTGAAAGCTTCTGGGGTTTCTATCCTTTATTGAATGGTGTATGGAGCTCATATATAAGTTTTGAATTTATATTCCCAGATGTAACCAATTTCATCTGGCAGGAATTGGCACCTTGGATTTTCCAGGTTGCCAGAGGGTCAACGAGCCTGTCTCTTGCCTCTTCTATATAAATCCTAACTACTTCAGAAAAAGTAAAAGGATTGTACAAAATAAAGCCACATTGTCAAATTTTCCAATAGTTGTCAATGATTTTTTCTTTTTAAATGCAAACAAGTCAAATAATCAGTGAATTAGCAGTGCTTTTACTACCGTACTATTATTTAAAAGAAAAACAATTTATCAAATGACTCAATGTGTTGGAAATGCTTCCTTCCATTTATTCAAATAAATAATAAGAAGTTGATAATAATTTTAACTCTGTTATCTGACTTGTTTTAAAGTTTTTTAACAAACGGTTCTAGGTTTATTTCGTTGCATGTATTGTCAAGTAAATGGGCAGGTTTTAATGTCCAGCTTCAAAATAAACCAACAAAAGGATAATCTTACCGTAAAAGTTTTTGAAATTTGTAACAAACTTAATCTTTGGTACCTTACATTCTTGGTTTTTAGAGCGGGTGATCGTAAAGCATGCCTTTTAAATTTATATATACATTTCAAATTCTATGGAAAGAAATTTCAAAACGTGTTTTTGTGCATTTTTACTGGGAATTTTTCTCAGTGGTTATGGGTCTATTTATGCATTTTCAGGTGAGGTCTATTTAAAAGATAGCCTTAAAACGCCTGATAACTGGTTTTTACTGGATCCTATAGATGATGGGATTATGGGTACCGGTACAGAAAAAGCCTATGAAAAATTACTACAGGGGAAATCTCCAAAAACTACAATCGTGGTAGCGGTTATTGATTCCGGAATCGACATAGATCATGAAGATCTTCAGGGTAAAATATGGATCAATGAGGATGAAATTGCCGGAAATGGTATTGATGATGATAATAACGGCTATGTAGATGATGTACATGGCTGGAATTTTATTGGAGGAGCCGATGGTTCGCAGGTAGACAATGATTCTCATGAATTGACTAGAGAATACGTAAGGTTAAAGGCCATTTACGGAGACTTGGATAAGGAAGATGTGAAGCGAAAGAACAGGGATGAGTTTGAATATTGGGAAAAAGTCAGTAAAAACTTTGAAGAGGCCAAAGATAAAGCAGCATCAAATTACAACATGTACAATAACATGATGGAAGGTTTCTCAAACATGGCAGATTTGGTGAAGGAAGAATTTGAAGTAACAGATTTTAGTCTTGAGGACTTGGCAAATTTTGAGTCAGATGATGAAAAAATTACTGCGGCCATTGACATGCTTAATCAAATGTTTGGCATGATAAGGCTTGAAGACGCAAGTATTAATACCATCCTTGCAGAATTGGGTAAAGCCGTCAAGCATTTTGAAGTGCAGGCTAAGTATGCTTACAATACAGACTTTGATCCTAGAGGAATTGTTGGGGATGACCCGGATAACTACAAGGAAAAGTATTATGGAAACAATGACCCAACAGGTCCTGATCCTTCCCATGGAACTCATGTTGCCGGTATCATTGCAGCCAACAGAGGAAATGATTTAGGAATTGAGGGGATAGCAGACCATGTATTGATCATGGCTATAAGGGCGGTGCCGAATGGAGATGAAAGGGATAAGGATATTGCCAACTCTATTAGATATGCGGTAGACAATGGTGCAAACGTCATTAATATGAGCTTTGGTAAATCTTATTCTCCCGGTAAAAAATATGTGGACAAGGCAGTCAAGTACGCAGAGAGGAAAGGTGTATTATTGATTCACGCAGCAGGAAATAGCTCAAAGGAAGTCACTCCTGGAAATAACTTCCCTAACAGGTGGTTTGCCAAAAGAGGAGTGTCTGATGCTTGGATAGAAGTAGGGGCTTCAGGACCTAGAGAGGATGAAAATCTTGCAGCGGATTTTTCAAATTTTAGTAAAGAAGGAGTAGACTTATTTGCACCGGGGGTAGATATTTATTCTACCATTCCTGATTCAGGTTATGAAAACAATAGTGGTACAAGCATGGCAGCCCCAACAGTGGCCGGTGTAGCAGCTCTTTTGCTTGCTTACTATCCGGACCTCAAACCAAAAGAAGTACGTAAAATTCTTACAAGCTCTGTTTATAAGGTTGGTGATGACAAAGTACATCAACCGGGAAAAGAAGAATTGGTGGGTTTTGGAGATTTGAGCCAAACCGGTGGGATTGTAAATGCTTATCAAGCCATTAAAATGGCAGAAGAATTGGCACAATAGTCTGTATATTAAAGCCTCGTAGATGGATTTACCCATTTATTTTGATTACAATGCAAGCACACCTTGCTTTCCGGAGGTGGTAGAGGCCATAGTACCCTACTTTACCTCTACTTTTGGCAATGCGTCAAGTACCCACCATCCTTATGGCTGGTTGGCAGAAGAGGCCGTGGAAACTGCCAGAGAGCAAGTGGCAACATTAATTGGAGCAGAGGCAAATGAAATCATATTTACGAGTGGAGCCACTGAAGCATTAAACCTTGGAATAAAGGGCATGGCTCAGATGGCGGACCCCGGAAAAAATCACCTGATTACCATCGCCACAGAACACAAGGCTGTACTTGATACGATGGAAAGTTTGGCAGACCAGGGATTTGAATTGACCTGTTTACCTGTAGGGGCTGAGGGGGAAATCTCTCTAGACCAATTAAAGTCAAGTTTTAGAGAAAATACCTTGATGGTGGTTGCCATGATGGCCAATAATGAAACAGGAAAGTTACACCCTATCAAAGAAATGGCAGCGCTAACGAAAGCTCATGGGGCGCTCTTTTTAACGGATGCAGTACAAACCGTTGGAAAGGTCCCTGTTGATGTTAGGGGTTTGGGAGTGGATGGATTGGCACTTTCAGGTCATAAAATGTATGCACCAAAAGGTGTAGGAGCATTATTTATAAGGAAAGGGCTACCTAAAATTAAATTAAAAGCCCAGATAACGGGCGGCGGCCATGAAAGAGGCCGTAGGAGTGGAACCCTAAATGTGCCCGGAATTGTAGGATTAGGTAAAGCCGCTGAGCGCTGCCTAGAAGATTTGCAGGAGGAAAGCCGCAGGCTTTTTAATTTAAGGAAAGGATTAGAGAATGGTTTACTACAAATTCAGGGTTGCCAACTAAACGGAGGAAGCCATCGACTTCCTCATGTATGCAATGTTTCTTTCAATCAGGTCTCAGGCAAATCCTTGCTGATAAGGGTAAATAAAAAATTGGCGGTAAGTTCCGGGGCTGCTTGTAGTAGCATCTCTGATAAACCCTCTCACGTGTTGACCGCCATGGGTTTGGACCAAAGCTCGGCCATGGCCACCTTACGTCTTTCACTAGGCCGGTTTACTACTGCGGCTGATGTAGCATTTGCCATTGAATACATCCGTGAAGTAATAGAAGATTTGCGTTCTATATAATTTTTAATTTATTAAAATGACAAAGAAAGACTTTACCCACCTGGACAAAACTACCGGAAATCCTGCGATGGTGGATGTAGGAGAAAAAAAAATTACCCGGCGCTTTGCCAAAGCTTCCTGCAGGGTGGTACTTGGAAAAGAAATCATGCGTTCGCTTAATAATGAATCAGAATTGATAACTAAGAAAGGTCCGGTTTTTCAAACGGCGATAATTGCAGGCACAATGGGAGCAAAAAAAACAGCTGAACTTATTCCGCTTTGCCATCCATTAGGCATGGATGATTGTAAGGTATCCATTGAGGCCATAGGGGAGGAGGAGATTTTAATTACTTGCAGTACACGGGTCACAGGGAAAACCGGGGTAGAAATGGAGGCCATGACAGGCGCTTCTGTAGCGGCTTTGACCATCTATGATATGTGCAAAGGTTTTTCTCATGATATTTTAATTAAGGAACTGAAACTGGAAGAAAAAACTGGAGGTAAAAGTGACTTCAAAAGATAAACACCAAAAACATGTACATTTGGCCAAGCCTGATATGGGGGATTATGGCCGAATTGAATTGGGCTTCTTAGGAACTTCTTGCGGGAACATCCAAAAATTAGCTCATATGGCAATCGAACAATTGGCTTCAACTTATAAAATAGCCTATGTTGATGCTGACCACAAAGAAGGGGATGCGTTGATTGCCGGTAAGGGAGATAAAGAAAGCTTGATGCAGTTTCCAGATGCGGTAGAGCTTAGGGATAAGATCGTATTCAAGAGGTTAGATAGAAAACAAGAACAGGTATCGGTTTTTGAACAACGTGAATGGCTAAATAACCAAGAATTGGTTTTAATCAATGCCAATCATTTTAAAGCCAAAGATCAGGTATTGGTGATTGATCCTAAAAAACCAATGGAAAAAAAGCTTAGCAAAATCACCCGTGTTCGCTTACTGGTTTTGCAAGAGGGGCAATCAATTATTCCGGAATATATAAAGGAACATATCCATGATTGGGAACAATTACCAGTGGTTAACATTGCTGAAGTGGATAAAATCGTGTCTTTTATAAAAGAATTTACAGACGCAAATCGTGCCGAAGTAAACGGTTTGGTATTGATAGGTGGCAAAAGCAGTCGGATGAACAGAGATAAATCCGGCTTGACTTACCATGACAAAAGCCAAAAAGACCATGTAAGCGACTTGTTGCAAAAACATTGTAAGAAAGTATTCTTGTCTTGTAATGAAGTACAACATGAAAGGCTTCAGGAAAAATATTTGACCATCAAAGACAAAATTGAAGGTTTGGGGCCTATGGGAGGGATTTTGTCTGCATTTATGGGCAATCCGGATGGGGCATGGCTTTCAGTAGCATGTGATTTACCCTTTTTAACCGAAGAAACCATTGCCTTCCTGCTGAAAAACAGAAACCCTTCAAAATTAGCTACAGTATTTTTGGATTCAGATGGCAAGTTCCCTGAACCCCTAATTACCATATGGGAGCCTAGGGCTTACCCGGTATTATTAAGGTATTTGAGTCAGGGATACAGTTGCCCAAGGAAAGTTTTGATCAATTCAGAAGTGGAAATTTTGCAGGCACCGGATGTACGGGAATTCCAAAATGTAAATGATCCAGAAGCCTATGCATCCGCTTTGAAAACGTTAAAAAAAGAAGAGATTTGAAGGTTAAGGCGGCATTTGAATTTCGGTCCATGCCAATTTTTAAAGGTATATTTGCACCATGATAGATTTTACTAAGGAAGGAAGAATAGTCATTACTTGTTACGACAGGAATGCGCCATTTTTAGAAGCAGAGTTACAGGCTTTGAATTTTAAAATCGATGGAGTTTTTCGAACTCATGTTGCATTGACAGGCAGCTTGAATGATTGTATTTTTCTAAATATGCACTTAAGAACAGCCAGTCATGTGTTGTACGAAATCCATAGTTTTCCTTTAGATCACATTAAAGACCTTTACAAGGTTATCAATGAATTGCCCTGGGAAGAATATATAGAAACAGATGGTTATTTCTCAGTTATAAGCAATGTGAAGCATGAAACTGTTGACAATCCCTTGTTTGTCAATGTTAAAATAAAGGATGCTATTGCGGATAGGTTTAGAAACAAGTTCGGCGAAAGACCGGATTCAGGATCTAATTTAGATGAGGCTGTTTTTCAGTTTTTTTGGAAAGGAGACCAAGCTAGTATTTATATCAACACTTCAGGGGATACCCTAATCAAACATGGTTATAGGAAAATACCGGGAAGTGCTCCCATGATGGAGTCACTTGCGGCTGCCTCTCTGGTAGCTTCCGGTTGGGATCAAAACAGTCCCTTTGTCAATCCTATGTGTGGTTCAGGGACTGTTGCCATAGAAGCCACTTTAATGGCTACCAATAGGTACCCCGGCTTATTTAGAGATGATTATGCCTTTATGTACATCAATGGATATGATGCCGGCGTATATTATGGTTTGAAGAAGGATTTGGAAGATAAAATAAAACCAATTCCTGATTTTCCTATTATTGCTTCAGATATAAGTGAAAGGGCCATAAATGCCAGTAAGGCCAATGCTAGAGAAGCTGGAGTTGCCGAATATATCCAGTTTGAAGTTTGTGATTTTAGAGAAGCAACCATACCTGAAGCAGACAAAGGAGCCGTCTTTTTTAACCCGGAGTATGGCGAAAGGCTAGGAGAGGAAGAAGAACTTGAATTGACCTACAGGGAAATTGGTGATTTTATGAAAAAACGCTGTTCAGGTTATACAGGCTTGGTTTTTACAGGAAATCTTGATTTGGGTAAGCGGATTGGATTGAAACCTAAAAGGAGAATTCCATTTTACAATGGAACCATCGACTGCAGACTACTTGTGTTTGAATTGTATAAAGGATCAAAAACGGTTTCCTATAAAAAGCCTGAAAATAATAGTTAGGCGATAAGTCCATCTGGCTTCATTAATGCTAATTTGATAGATCACCTTATCACAAAGTCCAATGGCTTGACCTTTAATATTGGTACTTTAGTAAGCTTTGAAAGGGAGGTCTTAGAAAATAATGCTAGTGTTTGGCATTTACCGGAAATAAAGCCGGAGTTGTTAGCCCATAGCTGCAACTCCGGCTTTTTAATGTTATGAATAGACCTTCCACACGGTGGTAGGAAATAAAGGCTCGCTTATTGACTGATTAATTTTTGATGGATGGCTTTAATCTTTTGATTCAAGTCTAAAATGGCTTTGGCATATACTTCATCCCAATGCTCCAATTTTTCGGTTTTGCTGTTTGCAATCTGATATTCAATAGCCGGAAGAATCCAAGATGCATAACCACTATAAGGATCAGAAGAAGCGTATAATGAAAGAAACCAAGGTCCAAATGGCATTCCTTCCTTATAGATAAAACTTTTTTCTAGTTGAATTAGGGCCGAATTGATTTGTTTTAACTCTTTTTTCTTGAATTTGCCTTGGTCTAGTATTTGAGGCATAAATTGACTGAGTGAATTTGTAGATTCAGCTAAGGATTGGATGGCAGCTTCAGATTGCCGAAAGCCGGTAAATTCAGGGAAATAGGTTTTGATTTTACCGGTAGCAGTAGCGAAATGTTTACGCAAGTCTTCTGCATACCTGGGCGTATCATAAGGTATAAAAGTGGCATTTGCCAGTTTCAAAGACATTATACCTGCCCATTGAGCAACTGCACCTCCCATTTTCAAACTTGGATCAATAAACTTTTCATAGAAATTAAAATCATCGTAATTGGTATGATAAAGCGTTTTCCCTCCTGTACCGCCACTCAATGAAGGTACACCTGTATGCATATAAAAACCTATATGGTCTGATCCACCGCCGAGATTACCTATGGGAAGATTTTTACCGTCTTTGGACCAGCTATCAAACACTGATTTGGAGGAGTCGGGATAGGTGACTTTTTTGGCAGCATCCATCATTATTTTCTTCAAACTTGGAGCAGCCGCTCCCCCAAAATTTCTTCCGGATACCCCTCCATCAAAATTAAGATAGGCCACGGCCTGGCTTCCCAGTTCTTCTTTCATCTGCTCTACCCATTCGGTAGATCCAATGACTCCATATTCTTCACCATCCCAATGAGCAATCATTATTGACCTTTTAGGGCTAAATCCTTCTTCTACCAGCTTACCCAATGCTTCAGACAAGGTTAACAGCATGGCTGTGCCGCTTCCAGGATCCGTAGTGCCAAAAGCCCAAGCATCGTAATGGCAACCTAATATGATCCAATCTTCAGGATACATGCTACCTTTTACTGTACCTATTACATTATTGATTCGGACAATCTCCTTGGGTTGAGATACTGCTAACCTAACTTTTAAAGCCGGTCCTCCATCTAATCTGTAGGTAAATGGGAGGCCTCCCTGCCAACCGCTCGGCACCGGCTTACCTTTCATCAAAGCGATGATTTCTTTGGCAGCTCCATAGCCGATAGGTGTCACAGGAATTGTATGTAAATTTGTTTCTTTGGGATCAAGACGTTTTACTTTAGTCTTGCCCTCCAATGGCAAAGCAGGTTCAAAGGGTGTCAGAGGGTCGCCTATAAAGGTTTCAGTCAAAACAGAACCCCTTTGAATGGCACTCTCACTGTAATTATTCCCTTCCGGGTAAACCAATCCTTTACTGAAGCCATAGTCTTTGGGGTCTGTGTATATCAGGACACCGGCAGCACCATATTGTTCTGCATATTTTGCTTTAAATCCACGGAAGTTTCTCCCGTATCTGGCTAAAACAATTTTACCTTGAATATTAACCCCAAGCTCTTCCAGTTTATCAAAATCTTCTTTGGTTCCATAGTTAGCGTAAACAACCTCTGAGGTGACATCTCCTGAACCTGAATAAGCATTCCAGCCTTTATCAAGATCAGGGTGGGAGGAGTAGGGGTTATCAGGAATAATGTCCTCCATCTGATTCAATGGCTGCCTCTTAGGGGTTACAATTTCTACGGTTGAAGTACCCGGGTTTTTAGGAATATATACATCATAAGGATATAACTTGGTTTCTAAGTTGGCTTTTGCCATTACATTGATAAGGTAATCCCTTACCTCTTCATTGGCTTTAGAACCAGCGGTGTGTGGGTTGGCGGTAATGGTTTTGAGGTGGTTTTTAAAGCTTGGGAAATCCACCTTTTTTAAAAACAAATCCTCTAAGTCAGTCTGAGTTTTGCTTTCACTTTCTGAAAAACCGTCAAGGCGACTTTGAGCCTGCAGGTTAAAAGTCAATCCTAGAAATAAATAAATTAAAAGTAATTTCTTCATGTTTAAATTATTGTAACACCTGTTCAACAGTCAGAATATTCTCACTTGGTTGGTTTCTGATACGTTTGGTTCGTAAATATCTCTTAAGTTCAGCAGCATCGAAGAGCTCATCTTCAGGGTCAAAACTACTGATTCTAACTCTTCCTCTTGAATGAATGAATTTCCCATCACCTATCCACATACCTACATGGACCACACGCTCCTTGGTAGTATCTGTAGCGGGAACACCAAAAAACAATAGGTCACCCACTTGTAAATTTTCCCAATTTTTGTCCTCATCTATCAACTCACCTTCGTTAATCTGTTGTGAAGCATCTCTAGGAATGACCATGCCATTAAGAAAGTAGATGGTCTTAGTGAAACCACTGCAATCAATTCCTTTTGGGGAAGTTCCACCCCATAGGTAGGGTGATCCCATCATTTTTTGTGCAGTTTGTATAAGGTTTGAGTCACTGGTGTTTCTGCTATTTTTCCAAACCTCGTAGCTGATGGCATGGTCTCCTTGAATAACTCCCGTCCTTTGGTCGGGAAGAGTCACCAAATAATTTCCATTTTGATAACCATTTACTTCCAGCACATTTCCTGCAGTGACATCACTTACTATGTCCTCAAAATTATCATCGCTATAGATACTGCTAATCATTTCTGTGACTACCACTTTTTCTTTTTCAAACCATTTATTCAGGGTTGGTTGATCCACCAATACAATGGCTGCAGCATCTACCCACGATATATAGTCATCAGGCGTTTGTACCAAATACCAGCTCCCATTGGATTTAAACACATTTAAGGGAGTGCCCATCAGGGCTTGGGTAGCAAGTTCTGCAGAATGTTTGGGTGCACTTCTTATATTGGCTACGGAATTGGTTACCAAAGCCAAATGCTTGGAACCCAGTTCAGCGGCAGGAAGTAGCTGTATGGAATCACTAAATTCAATATCATTAGCAGCTAACTTTGCGAGCAAAGCATCGTGGGCTTCGGGTAAATTAGTCTCTCCTATTAATTTGCCATCTTTCCATTGCACATCAAATAGGGCTACGCGTTTATCCGGAGCAAAATCTTCTTTTACTTCGGCAATTGTATTGTCAACTTCTGGTTTCCTGTCTTCACTTTTGCAAGCAATGAATGTAGCCAGCAAGAATAAATAAATGTAAAATGTGTATTTCATGGCTAAATACGCTATTATTCTCTATTGATTGGAGAAAGTATAAAATAAAATAATAAGGAAGAGTCCCTAATTTAAGGTTGCATTTCCCTATTCAAGAATTCTTGATAAAGCCGAATATGTCTATTGGTCATAGGTATTCTATAGCCCTTAATAAATACTTGTTGAATTTGAGTTTTGGGTTCAAAGGGGTCTCCATCCGCAATAAAAAGCGTGGCATTTTTTCCTTCCTCAAGTGAACCCATTTGCTCACTTAAACCAAACATTTCTGCGGGATTTATAGTAATGGCCTTCAATGCCTCTTCAGAACCCATTCCATAGGCAGCTGCAAAACCGGCGTGGAAAGGCAAGTTTCTAACATTTTCGGCATCCATTGTCCGTAGGGCTACTTTAACTCCTGCTTTTTGGAGTAGTGCAGGGTTATTATAAGGTGCATCATAATTGTCTGAATTTCGGGTTGGCAAGGCCAAGACCGGGCCTGTAATGACCGGGATTCCGGCAGCAGCAATTTTATCTGCTACTTTCCACCCTTCAGCAACTCCTGTTAGGATAGGTGTTATCTGTTTCTCCTTAGCCCAAGCAAGAGAAGAAAGGATATCTTGGGCAGCATTGACCTCAATAAGTAAGGGCAACTCTTTAGCCAATACCTTAGAAAGTTGCTCCATTTCGGGGTAATATTCCAATTCTCCACCTTTCTTTTTGATAGAAAGGTAAGTGGCTGCTTTTTCCCAAAGCGCGTCAATTTCCTCTAGGGATTCTTTTGCAGCCTTGTCCAAATCTGATAAGGAACGGTTGTCATAGCTTCCTGATCTTGCGGCTGAGGGGAAATTCATATTTACCCCCTTAAAACCTCCGTACATTTGTTCAGGGGTATAACCATTTAGATTGATAAGTGCTGCTGTGCCGGGGAAATAGCCCCCTCTGGGTTGGGTTAGTACTGTAGTGACTCCACTCACACGGGTAACAGGTATGGCTACCCCATTAGGGTTTACCGCAGTAAGGGCTTGCATTTGTGGTGTCACTTTTCCCAATTCCATATAATCTTGGGTTTCCCGTAAAGAGTTAATTTCCACTATTCCCAAGCTGGTGCCTCCATCAATAAAACCGGGATAAATGAATTTGCCTGTACAGTCAATAATGGTATAATTTTGTTCTGGAAGATCTCTTCCAATGGCTTTAATTAGTCCATTTTCTATCAATAAGTCATGATCTTCCAATACCCCGTTTGTAACGGTATAGATTGTTGCGTTAGTTAGCAAGAAATTAGCCTTGAAAGGTTTGATAACTTCGCCTTCAATCTGGGCCATCAGACTATAGTTTAGTAACAAAAAACAGAGTCCTAAAAACAACTTAAACTCTTTCATAGAAATTCTATTTTTGCAAAGGAAATTGAGCAGTCTCTTCATTGTAAGCAATTAAAAGTCTTGATTTTCAGTGAACAACATGTCAACATCCTGCATGCAGTTGTGTGTGCCTGTACTTAAACGAAATGGATCCGGGGATCTTTTTACGTTGATCTTTAGCCTTTGGTCGGCTTCATCAGTTGCCCTATCGAAAAATTTGACACCATCTACCCAAGTCATCTGTGGTATGGCATATATGGAAAGTGGATGCTTGTCAAACAATACCAAATCAGCTTGCTTTCCTACTTCAATGGACCCTACAAATTGGTCGATGCCTAATTGTTTGGCAGGGTTAATGGTAATTAAGGCCAAGGCCTCTTCATCAGAGAGTCCTCCATATCGCTGGGTTTTTGCTGCCTCATGATAGAGGTGACGAATAAGCTCATCTGAGTCTGAGTTAATGGAGGTAACCACACCGTTTTTGGTAAGTATGGCTGCATTGTAAGCAGTGGAATAATACACCTCAAACTTATATGCCCACCAATCCGAAAATACAGAAGCTCCCATGGTGTGTTTTGCTAGTTCCGGAGCCACCTTAAATCCCTCATTAACATGTGAAAAGACAATATTGTCTATGCCATATTCCTGGCAAACCTGGATTAGCATATAAATTTCATCTGCCCTATAGGAGTGGCAATGAATAATAATTTCACCTTCCAAAATGTCCACAAGCGTTTGCAGTCTGGAATTATACTTTGGTGGAGTGGATATTGTCTTTTTGTCTTGCTTGTCTTTTTCCCAGTTTGCCCAAACTCTCTTGTATTGCAGGGCTTCTTCAAAGCCGTTGCGGATGACAGCCTCTACGCCCATTCTGGACCTGGGTTGTAGGTTCTTGCCTATTCCATGAACCCTAGTGGGGTTTTCACCAAGTGCAAATTTAATGGTTCGCGGAGCTTCTTCCATAATCAGTTTCCCGGGATCAGCTGTACCATAGCGGTGCTTTAGCGTTACATTTTGTCCTCCGATTACGTTGGCAGATCCATGCATGGCATGGGAAATGGTGGTTCCGCCTGCCAAAGCCCTGTATATAGAGATATCGAATGGGTCGATCACATCCCTCATTTGAACTTCTGATGTGATGGGGCTACTGGCTTCATTGACTATCTCAAGTGCCAGGTGGGAATGTGCGTCTATTATCCCCGGCATCAAATATTGTCCTGCAGCATCCACAATCGGAATATTTTTTTTGGCTTTTAGATTGGCTCCGATTTCTTTAATTATCCCATCTTGAATGAGTACATCTGTATTTTCCAGTGTGCCATTGGTAATGGTAATGACATGGGTGTTTTTTATCAATACGTCTGCAGCAGAATTTTCCTGAGCGAAGCCTTGGGTACCCAACCAAATTAACAAACCAGCCAGTAGTAGTAATGTCTTATTCATGGATTTTATTCGGTTTATCTTTTTTTGAAGCTTTAACAGTAAACTGATTATAGCCTTTGATATTCATCTTGCCTTCAAAATTATTTTGATCCATATCTCCGGATACCGTTACCTCCAAGACTTCCTCGTTGGTTTCTATTGAAAATGAAAATGACAAAGTATCTTCGGTCTTCACCAAGTCCTTCATTTCTGAGGTTTTTATTCCGGTTCCTTTAGGACTGTCATAAGAAACTGTTCCTACCCATTTGTCATCATTTTGAACAAATTCCCATGTTCCTTTAGATTGCCCCACCGGTGTTTCAGCAGTGTAGTTCCAGATTTGGTTTTTTCCATCAGTCAATTTTGCACCTTCACTGTAATCAAATAGGTAACCATCACTAATGATCATTTTTACCATGGCTTCCTTGGAAAAAAGACTGTCGGTCATCACTACCATATTGGCCATTTTGCCGGGAGAAATGCTCCCACTGATTTCTTCTATTCCTAAAAGTTTGGCGGGATTGCTGGTCAATGCAGCCAGTGCAGCCTCTTTTGATAGCCCGTTTTCAATCATTAATCTAAGGTTTTTAAATAAGTCTTTCTTATCTACGCCAAGACTGCTGAATGCAAAGGGGATATCGGCTTTTTCATACTTTGATGCTAAGCTTAATGCATCTTTGTAGGCTTCTTTTCCTCGTTTGATAAGGGCCTCGTAATCTTTTCCTTGTTTTGCTTTAGGCAGTGAATCTGTAAAATTATCTTTAGGAAGATCCAAGCTTAAAACAACTCCTATTTCTTTGGATTTTAGTAAAGGGATCGCTGAATCCCCTTCATTTATTCCAAGTAAAATAAGCTCGAAATTGTTTTCATCCTGCATTTTTACGGCTCTTCTTAAATCCAATTCACTTTTTACGGAGACCAATAAAGGCTGCTTGCCTTGGGGGACAGGAAGGAGGGCGTTGAGAACAGGGTCAATTTTCACTCTTCCAATTTGTTTGTTTTCCTCATATAATTTTAGGCTTTCCTCATATAGCAATGTATTTTGGTACAAGTCACGCCACTTTGCCATTACGGCAAGTTTGGTATGGGGATAAAGCCCCCTAATGGTGCTAAATTGAAAAAATTGGGATTGCATGGTTGTAAGCAAATTGTTATTGCCTGCATCTCCATAAACAACAACTGCCGTTGACCCGGGTAACATTCCCTGTCCCATAGGAAGCTTTTGTCCTATTGTAAACCCAAGCTTTCTCCATTCTTCTTCAAGATTTTCATCAAACTTATAATGTTTAGCTGCAGAAAAATGAGGGTGAATACCGGCGATTTCAGGATTTGGATTGGAAGAGTCAAAATTACCGGGCTTCTCGGGAAGCTCAGGTGCTTTGACTCCTGATTTATTGCCAAAATCTATAAATCCGGGATATACAAACAAGGACTTACCATTGATCTCTTTTGCATCAGAGGGGGCCTGGAGGTTTTTTCCAACTTTTACAATAATACCATTCTTAAAAAGAATGTCATAATCGCTAAGTATTTTACCCGGTGAGGGGATTACTGTTGCCCCTGATAGAAAATAACTTGTCGTTACCCTCCTGTCACCATTATTGTCACTCTGAGCCTGTGATTGCCTTAAATTCACAAGCATACATATAAGAATGGCAGTAAAATAGGGCAAAATGAGTTGTTTTTTTGACTTCATTTTTAAGAATTTGTACTGAACTAAAAGCTAAAAATAAGCTTTTAAACTCAATTTAAGAATAGATATTAGTTAAAAATTGGCTTCAGGTAGAGAATAGCATTTCTTTCAGAAGTGACAGTTAATCAAAATGAATTTTTCTTTTTTTGATTAAAAATGAATTATATGAAGTTGATTTTAGTAACTTTGAAATTTGTGATGGTAATTAAATATTTATAAAATTCAGTTGCAGAAGGTTTTAAAGCTAAACCCTGGTTTAATTCAATTAACTAATGAGTAAAAGTTCGCTTTTTAAAGAGTTGTTTGTCAATATTAAAACTACTGGCGCAGTAACATTTAGTTCAAAGTCCCTTGTGAATAAAATGTTGTCTTTTGCCGAGTTTAAAGGTGCAAAGGTCATTGTAGAACTTGGCGGAGGAGATGGTAGTATAACTAAAGGAATCATTGAAAGGATGGACAAGGATGCCACCCTGTATGTATTTGAGATTAGTGAGCATTTTTGTGAAAACCTTAAAAAAGAATTTGCTTCAGACAACGTGGTAATTATCTGTGATTCTGCAGAAAATATGGACAAACACCTGAAAGGAGAGCCTGTTGATTTGATCTTATCTTCCTTGCCTTTTAGCCTTATTTCCAAAGAAGCCAGAACGGCCATTTACGAGAAAAGTAGCCTGATGCTTAAGCCAAGCGGTTATTTTATCCAAATTTGCTATTCCTACCTTTTGCGGTTCCAATTTGCTAGTCATTTTAGCACCATAAAAACAGCCTTTACCCTAAAGAATTTTCCTCCGGCTTTTATAATGGTCTGTAACAGCTGATAAGGTTTTTTCCACTTAATTTTATAAATTGCTTCTGATGAAAGGAGCGAATTTTAAGGGAAGAGGTACGGGCCAACAGCCGGGTAATACTTATGAAAAAAACGAACTTGTTCAGGAACATATAGAAGGGATTGACATCCCTAAATATGAGGAAAACCCAAGAACAAAGTTTATATCTATCAATAGTAAATCAGCCTTAAGTGTCAATGACAGTCCTGATTTGCCATTAAATTACTCTATCAATCCTTATCAAGGGTGTGAACATGGTTGTATCTACTGCTATGCAAGAAATTCGCATCAATATTGGGGATACGACGCCGGTTTAGGTTTTGAAACAAAAATATTGGTAAAGACCGATATCATTGCGCAACTGAAAAAACAATTTGAAAAGCCAAATTACCAGGCACAAGCGATCATGCTTTCCGGAAATACAGATTGTTACCAGCCTGCTGAAAATAAATTCCAGCTTACCAAAAAAATCCTAGAAACATGCTTGTCCTATAATCACCCGGTAAGCATAATAACAAAAAATAGCCTTATAGAAAGAGATTTTGAACTGCTGAAAAAGTTAGCAAGCAAAAACCTTGTGCATGTCTACTTCTCTATTAATCATCTAGATAAGGGTTTAAAACTGCTTTTAGAACCCAGAACCGCTATAGCCGCAAAAAAAATTGAAATCACTCGAAAATTTTCTAAAGCAGGGATCCCTATTGGCATAATGGTTGCTCCAATCATTCCCGGAATCAATACGGAGGCTATTCCGGAAATAATTAAATCTGCAGCCGAGGCAGGTGCCATGAAAGTGGGGTATACCGTTGTGAGGTTGAATGGTCAAGTAAAAGATTTGTTTCACAACTGGTTATTGGAACATTTTCCTGATCGAGCAGAAAAAGTAATGCATCAAATAGAAGCCTTGCATGGTGGGAATCCCAATGATACTGCTTGGGGAAGGAGGCTTAAAGGAGATGGGGTTCTGGCCAAAACAATTTCAGACCTAATGCAACTTTCCATTAGAAAGTATCTCCCCAAAGGCTCAAAAATGCCTGCTTTTGATTTCAGTCAATTTATAGGTAATGGACAAACAAAACTTTTTTAGTATGGACTATCTTGATAAAGGAATATTGGTACAGGCCACCATGGAAATGGCCAAAAGAAAAAAGGGCAATGCTTTTTGTCCCACCGAAGTATTGAAATGGATTTATCCTACCGACTGGCAAAGTTTCCTGGATGAAGAATACAAAGCAGTCAATTGGTTGCATGAAAAGGGTTGTATTGCCTTAGCAGATGAAGGTAAAAGCCTTAGCAAAAGCGTATTGGAAGAAGACAATAAAATCAAGCTGGGTAGCAATACCTTTAGGCTATAAATTAAGCCTATTTCTTTCGGTAGATTGTAGGGTCCACATTGTTTTACTCAGATTAGGAAAAGGTTATATTTGATCAAATCGTACACTGCTATTATTGAAGCAGCGTATAATTTTGTAGTTTTACCTAATTTTTAAATCATGACAATATGAAAAGGACCAAAGCGCAGGAATCCAGAGCAGCCATTGAACGTTTGTACATCACCATGCGACATCTTTTTATGCGTGGCAATTACAAACCAACAGGAGTTTCAGGGGAGTCTTTAGTGGATGCTTTGCTCACCCTCAGCCCGGAAATCTATGGTTTGGTCAATGACCCTGAGAAGCTTGAATTAGAAGGTTTGTT
Source organism: Cyclobacterium sediminis (assembly GCF_054781075.1). NCBI lineage: Bacteria > Pseudomonadati > Bacteroidota > Cytophagia > Cytophagales > Cyclobacteriaceae > Cyclobacterium > Cyclobacterium sediminis. Next base: position 129,274 of record NZ_BAAGVC010000044.1, read on the forward strand.
ATATGTTATGGAACGTCTTCCTCAAGGAATTGAGGAATGCCGATATATTCGGTTAATTAGTAGGGAGGGTTACGAAGATTCAGGATTCTTACCATTGGTGCCATCCAAGAGGAAGCGGAATTGTTACAGAGTGGATGAAGAGCAGATGTACGTGGAGATGACACGAGGTAAAAGTGATATTTATGACATCCTTACTCACCTAACATTTTTGTACATCGAGTCAGAAAAAATCCGAAAAAACAGTACTGACCCTAAAGGAAGAATAAACCTTAATTGGAGAAAACTTAAGGAGGTCGTAGAGAAAGAGATAAAGGGTGAGGAGTACAATAAGGAAGCTGCCTGTTCTTACCTTAGCCATATCACCGGCAGGACATTTGAAGAGACCAAGGGCGCCGTTCAGAAGTTTGGTAACTCACAAAATAGCAATAGTCTTTTTTCTATCATATACCATATGGGAAGGTTATCCATGGAAGAAATGATAGAAGACCGTGATAGAGAAATTTCCTTTTCTGCCACCTTGAGAGAAAGAGTAGGGCACCATGTTTATGGTGAATCCTGGGCTGACAGTATCAAGGCCGTTTTAGAAGAACAGGATTTATTGGAAAGACCCATACATGTGATCAGCGCCAATTTACACAGTGTGCTCAATACCATTTATGGTTACCAAGCCTTTGAATTGGAAAATTATGAAACCATTGAGGAAATGGCTTTAAAAATAAGTGTCAATGGTAAGGGAAATAAGGGCAAAGAGGTCTTGGCCTATGCCCTAAAACACGGTTTAACTCAATTGCCTGATTCCTCCGGTACCAACATTGGTGTCCAAATTATTGATACCGATAAAATGGTGTCTGAAGCGCTAATTCCTGGAGTAAAACTTCCTCAGGATAAAAAGAAGAAGCCGGTGTTGATAGTGATGGATTATGCCTTTGGAGAGCAAGCCTATGAATGTTTTGATGAATTGTTGAAGCCCTATGAACTGGGTGAGAAGAAGATTCCATTGAATATTATCAGTACTTCTATTATCGGTAAAGCCGGGATTCTTGAAGGGAAGAAGGGCGACATTATGATCCCAAATGCCCATGTGTTTGAAGGAACAGCTGATAATTATCCGTTCAAAAATGAATTGAGTCCCAGCGATTTCGAAGGCTACGGGCTTGGTGTTTATGATGGGCCAATGATCACCGTATTGGGAACATCCCTTCAAAACAAGGAGGTATTGGGGTATTTTATGGAGTCTTCCTGGAATGCTGCAGGCTTGGAAATGGAAGGTGCCCATTACCAAAAAGCCATTCAATCCGCCAGTAAAATTAGAAATAGCATTAGAAAGAATGTCAAAGTGATGTACGCCTATTATGCTTCCGACAACCCATTGGAAACAGGTAGCACCTTGGCTTCAGGGGCATTAGGAATGGACGGTGTGAGACCGGCCTATTTGATCACCTATAAAATTCTTGAGAAAATAGCCGAAGTCTAGTCTTCTAATTGGAAATCAATGGTGGTAACTACCCTTACGGTTTTAATTTGAGGTGTATTCTCATCCCGGTCATTGATGGTAAATAAGCCTTGTCTGGCCGTTCTGATCTTACCTACACTGGCATCTGAATCACGGGCAAATTTTTCAGCCACTTCTCTAGCGTTTTTTGTTGCTTCCTCTATCATTGAGGGTTTAAGGTCATTGAGGCCTGTGAAAATATATTCTATGGGTCTCCAGGTATTTTTTGATTCCAACAGTATCCCTTTAGACATAAGGGTCAAGGATTCAGAAAGGGCTTTTTGGAGTTTTGCCAAGTCATTTGTTCTGACTGTTAACTCTGATTTGGCCAGGTACCGAAATGCGCTATATTGAGCATTGGCATTGTATCTATCTGCCTTAAGATCACTAATGTTGGTACTTCCCTTTGTCAATTCATCCTCAGTAAAACCTTGAGCAATAAAGAAATCGTAGACTTCCTTGTTTTGTTTCTCTATATCTCCGCTTAGGATATTTAAATCATTGGCAGTTAATGAAATATTGATGGGCCAAACGGCTAGGTCTGCGTCTACTTCCCTTTCAGACAAGCCCTTAACTTGAACTGACCTATCGTATTGCTTGCCTATCTTGTGCATATTTCCAATAAAAAAACCTGCGACAATCACGGCAGCACTAAAAAGAAGTGTTTTTAACCAATCAATTTTCATGATCCAAAATTTTAATATAAAATTTAATATAACCTTAATTCTTAAAAATAAGTAACTTCCTTACTTTCAATATTTCTTTATCAATATCAGTGCCATCTTGGCATTTGGGAAGAGGCTTATTTATTGATCAATACTTTAGGGATACAGCAAGTATTGCTTTCTCATTGATTTATAGTTTGATAAACCCGGTTCCCAACTTGCTCTAATTTCACTTTCAGGGACTCCTTCAATGATTTGTTGCCTAAAAAGCCCTGAGCCGATTTGGATCTCAATATTATTCATTTGATTGCTGAGACTTCCATCAAAAAACTTTTCTTTTTCAGGACTGTTTTTATAGAGTTCCATGATCCATTTTAGATTTATTTGTCCGGTTTCTCGCAATAAATCCGTGTTGTAATCACGTAGATCTAGACCAAAACATTCTTGATCCATAAACAATGGACTTTTTGACATGCCTGCGATGCTCTTTGGGGTATAGAAAAAGGAATAAATTCCTTTGTAGGCGGGACTTCCGAAAACAGTAAAAGGGAAATAAGTGCCCCTTCCATGGTTGATATATGTGCCCTCAAACATACAAGTAGATGGATACAGAAGTACGGCCTGCTGAGTGTTTAGGTTGGGAGAGGGGGATACCGGTAGGGTGTAGGGCATGGCATGGGCATAGTTGACCACAGGAATAATTTTCAATTTGCATTGCACCTTGTCTTTGAGCCAGCCTTCACCATTCGCCATCAGGGCAAATTCAGCCACAGTTAAACCATGCGACATAGGCAAGGGGAACTGTCCTATTCCGGATTTGTACTTCATGTCTAAAACCGGACCGTCTATCAAATATCCATTAGGGTTTGGCCGGTCAAGGATAAGCAATTCTAAATCATGCTCTTGGCAGGCTTCCATAAGCCGTGCCAGCGCATTGATATTGGTGTAAAACCTACAGCCAACATCCTGCAAATCGTATATCAAAAGGTCAACCTCGCTTAAATCCTCCTTGGAAGGCTTTCTCTTTGAGCCATATAGTGAAACGATTGGAATTCCTGTTTTACTGTCTATTTCATCCTTTACATGAACGCCTGCTCCCACATTGCCTCGGAAGCCATGCTCAGGGCCAAAAACTTTAACGATTTCCACACCGAGGGACTGAAGACTGTCTACCAAGTGCCTCTCCCCAATAATGCTTGTAGGGTTGGCCATAATGGCTACTTTTTTTCCTTCTAAATACGGCAGGTATTTTTCTGTTTGATCTGCTCCGGTTAAAATTTCACTTTCTTGCTCCCAACTCACTTGGGCTCCTGCGTTGAAATTAATCATGGAAAGCAAGCAAAAAATAAAGCAAAGGTTTTTCAATGGTAAGGACATAAGTACATTAATTTGATTGAATATAATAAGGAAAAAGTAAAGCCCAACCTAATTAGACTGAGGTTATTGATGGACTACATATTAAATAACTTCTTTACTATACTTATTCATATAATTTAATGGGGTCATGTCGGTGATTTTTCGAAAAACATCTCGGAAAGCTTTGGGGTCATTGTATCCTACCTCATACATGACTTCATTGATGTTTTTTCTACCTGTTTCCAATGCTCTTTTTGCAGCTTCCACCTTCACCCTTTGGTGGTATTCTACAATGGTATTTGCGGTAGCTTTTTTAAACCGTCTTTCAAATGTTCTCCTGCTAATGGCCAATTCATTGCAGAGCTTGTCTATGGCTAATTTCTCATTAAAATGTTTCTCTATATGTTCCTGTGCCTTCAATACCTCCCTGTCTTGATGTGATTTTTGTCCTGAAAAAACCATAAAGGGAGATTGACTGCTGCGATCAATATCAATCATAAATCCTTTGGCTGCGGCTACAGCTGTATCTCTACCGGCAAATTTTTCTATGAGATACAATATAAGATTGGTAAAGGAATAAGCCCCACCACTGGTATAAATACCATCGGCCTCAGTCAATATTTTGTCATCTTTTAGCATTGCTTTGGGATAACGTTTTCGAAATTCATTGGCAAACTGCCAGTGTGTCGAGCATTGCCTGCCATCCAAAAGTCCTGTTTCTGCCAGAAAAAATGAAGCCACACAAAGGCTGACCACCTCCGCACCATTTTTATGTTGATTGATGATCCAGGGAAGAAATAGAGTGTTTATTTTTAGGTTTTGATTAAAATCACCATGGATTGCAGGTATAATGATAAGGTCAGTTTTACTGACTTGGTCAATCAATATTTCAGGTTTGACGATGAAAAGTCCGTGGCTTTGTTCGGTTTGTTTTTCAAGCCCTACCAATTGAATGGTGAAGAGTGGCTTTCTTCCACTTTTAATAAAAAATTCGTTTACCCAATTTAGCATTTGGTGGCTTCCACTAATATTTACCATGCTTGTGTGGCCTCTGGGAATAAGGATTGATACGTGTTTCATCTTTTCTTTTATTAAAATAATTGATGCCGGCCCTAATTACTTAAAGAAAGGTAAATAAAGATTGTGTCGCAATCAACCCCTTAGATTGACGGATTCTACCTTCTTTAATATAAAACTATTCAGCTAACTTTGAAAGGAGCTTTAAGGGAAATGTTTGGAGTTAAAGCATTAGTAAACAGAGCTACCATTTTATTTTGCAAGAGAAAATTGTATTAGAAAAGAGTGTTTAAATAAAGCTGGGTTTGTAATTTATTATTAAAAATATAAATTGATAAGCATTGTTTTACCTTTCTGTTAATTGATAATGAAGGGGATAGGGATGGCTTGCATTCATTGAAATAAAAGTGCTTCTTTAATTTAACTAATTTAAATATACTACATCATGAAAATCAATCCTTATTTAAATTTTGACGGAGATGCTGAAGAAGCATTTAACTTCTATAAATCTGTTTTTGGTGGTGAATTTAGTGCCTTGATGAAAATGAGCGAGGCTCCCGGTGCTGAGAAATTGCCCAAAGAAGAGCAAAACCGGGTAATGCATATTTCTCTGCCCATCGGCAAAGATATTATTCTTATGGCTTCTGATATCATGCCTTCCATGGGACAAACCCTTAAAAAAGGAAACACAAATTATATTTCCCTACATCCGGAAAGCAGAGAAGCAGCAGATCGGCTCTTTAATGGACTATCCGATGGAGGAGAAATTGAAATGCCCATGGAGGATCAGTTTTGGGGAGATTATTTTGGTAGTTTTACTGATAAGTTTGGAATCAATTGGATGGTGAATTACAATCCTGAAAATGCCGAATAATTAGTGTAAACCCAAAGAAAAAAAATACCGATCTTAAGGCAATAAATGGCTGTATGCGTAGCAGGATCAGCACATTTATTGCTTTATTATTTTAAATTTGATTCTATCCTAGCATAGAAAGATATAAGCATATTATTCATCTTTAAGCTATCTTTATTTTATTCCGGTAGAGAGGAAAAAAAGAGGATGTCAGTTCTAATTCATTTTGTTTTATTCATTTACTTTTCTAAATATTTCATAGTTCATCTTTGGAATTTTATAAGCTCCTTTTAAAGGGTTTCTTATGGTTTAAGTGCAGATTTTGGCTATTTTGGCACAATTATTCATTTTTAATTGAAAGAGATAAAATTTCACTTGCTTCCAATCAAATTTAAGCCCACCCAATAACCAAAGCTAAGAAGAGGAAATCACCAATAGTAATCTTCAGCAGATAAGTCACCACCTACTTGCAGCCCTGTGGTCTCAAAGCTGAGCAGTATTACTAAGGAAACTTTCTTTTTTAATTTATTGAAACATTAATCCTACAGAATTTATTTAAAATGAATGCAGCACAAAAATTAGGTTTTTCAGAAAGCACCAAGCTTTTGATAATCCATGCAGATGATGCAGGGCTTGCACATGCCGAAAACAGAGCAACCATTCAATCTCTACAAAGAGGGGTTGTAAATTCGTACAGTATCATGGTACCTTGTCCATGGTTTTATGAAATGGCTATTTTTGCCAAAAATAATCCCCAATATGACAATGGGGTTCACCTGACCTTGACCTGTGAATGGGAAAAATATCGGTTTGGCCCGGTGCTGCCTGTTTCTGAAGTTCCAAGTTTAGTCGATGAAAACGGCTTTTTCTTTAAGAAGAGGGACAAGCTAGCCCAAAATGCCACAGTTGAACACGTTGAGAAAGAACTAACCGCCCAAATTGAAAGAGCCCTGAAAATTGGAATCAAACCTACCCATATTGATTCCCATATGTATAGTGTCGGCGCCAAGCCTGAATTTTTAGATGCCTATCGCAGAATCGGGAAAAAATACAAATTACCCCTGGTACTTAGTAAGCAGCTTTTTGAAATGGTAGGCCTAGAAGTGAACCTGTCTAGTTATGAAGAAGAGCTATTTGTCGATAATGTGCATATGGGAGATTTCAAGTATTTTGAAAAAGGAGAACTAGCAGGTTTTTATGCTGCTGTTTTAGACAAGTTGGAGGGAGGGTTAAACTTGATTTTAATTCATCCTGCTTTTGACGATGATGAGATGAAAGGAATAACAATAAATCATCCCAATTTTGGTTCGGAATGGAGACAGATAGACTTTGACTTTTTTACCAATGAGGAGGTCAAATCAAAACTCAAAGAGCAAAACATTCAATTGATTACCTGGGATGAAATTAGAAAAAAAATATACGGGGGCTAAGGAATCGAATTCAAAATAGTAATTTTCTTTTAAGACTTAATAGAGAGAAATATGCTTGGATACTTTTTTACGCTAATTATGATTTTCAATGTAGCTTAATAAAATTAATAGCATCATTTTATTAAATATGCTATTTTGATGAGGCCCATCAAGTGCCTGCTTTCTTTTCCTTCCCATAAAATCCCACAATCTCAGTTGGGAGATTTTATGGATATCTCGATTTTTGACTTGCTATCAGTTAACCGGCACTTTGACTTTTTTCTATGTAAATGAGCAATTAAATTTAGACGCTAGACAATGCATTAACATTAAATTTTTCTTGCTATTGATCGATAAGTCATAGAATTATAGAAGATTTGGTTAAATTGGCTTATAAATTAGTTGTTGAAAGTCAGGGACTATATTTTATATAATTAAAACAGTTAAAAAAATAGTTCTGCCAATGAAAATTTCTCTTTTTTTAATGGTCTTTCTACAAGGGCTGATAATTTCATCTTGTTCCTCAAATCCTGATAAAAGTGAGCATACCGAGTCGAATGAAAAGCGTCCTGTGCTTGCAGATACAATTAATAAGGCCACTTCTATTGAGGATACGCTAAATACAAATGCACTATTGGAAAAGAAAATAGCGAAAGATTCAACAGACGCAGATCCTACAATAAACGCTGTTGTTTTGGTGGATGAAGATCCAAAACCATTAAATTTAGGCGAGATTTATCAGGCTATTGGCTACCCTTCCAAAGCCAAAGAAGCAGGAATTGAAGGCAGTGTAGTTGTCAGAATCCTCGTTGGGGAAAATGGCGAATATTTAAAGCATAAGATTATCACAAATGCACACCCTTTACTGAGTAACTCGGTTGATCTTGAGGTAAAAAACCTTCGGTTTACTCCTGCAATGAAAGCAGGGCAACCTGTAAAAGTTTGGATAAATTTACCTTTTAAATTTAAATTGGTGAATTAAGTTGAAAATGATATGTATGCATTTTTTTTCTATTGCGATAGCGTTCAATTGATTCATTATTAGAGATTATACTTGCATACGACCTTAACTGCTGTTGTTAGGTTAGCTTATTTCCCAACTGCATAAGTAAACAGTCAAAAGAAGGACACTTTAGGGAAAAATGTAAATATTAGAAAATACAGGTAGCCGCTTAATCGAAGTTTATAATTAAAGTTAATATTGAAGATCAAAATACAATATAGAAAATGAATAAAATAATTATTACCACAACAGACACCATACCGGGAAAAGAAATAGTCGAAATTTTAGGTATAGCCAGAGGAAGTACTGTAAGATCCCGAAATATTGGCCGAGATATTTTTGCAGGACTGAAAACCATAATTGGAGGGGAAATTGAAGAATACACCAAATTACAAGCCCATTCAAGGGAGCAGGCTATGCAAAGAATGGTTCATGATGCACAGATCCTTGGTGCAGATGCAATTGTGAGCGTTAGGCTTACTACCTCTATGGTAATGGAAGGAGCATCAGAAATCTTAGCCTATGGAACAGCTGTAAAGTTTACCTGAAATGGAACCGTTTTTTAAACTGATTATGGGCATTCAGTGGGTTTTTTGGGGCGTCATTTTAGTTATATTCATTTTCCTGATGATTAGGCGAATCAATATCAAAGATGGGGAAAACTTTGAAGATCGAGACAACTAAAATTCATCATAATTTACTCATCTGTTATTTCATTATTAGCGAATGCTTATTTGAGAAACCATTCTTTTGAACTATTGAATTATTGGTTAAATTCTAATAATAGGATATTAGTTTTAATAATGGGCTTTAGGTAAATTTTTATACCCGGCTTATACGATCAACTGAGAAATTATGGGTTAAGGCTAATAAAAATTGAAAACTTTCAATATTTTCATTTACATTTTATCCTTCTCTCAACTTGGATCAGTTCGTCCTCTGGTTGAGTACGCACAAAAATGCTAGGCTATCTTAGAATTACTCCTTATTTTTTTCCGTAGCTTCCTTCTGGCTTTCAGCATCCCAAGCATGATCGTTAATGCTGAAGCGTCGCTTTAGCTCAAAGGAAACGAGGTTTTCCTGCATTTCTATGGACTTTTTCATTTTGGAGATAAGGGTGTTTTTGTCATGTTTTACCTTAACCAGTTCCTCCAAAGAGTCTTCATCATATTTAATGAAATTTTGGCCTAATACATGCACTGTATGCGCTCTAAAACCTAGTTTTACCAGTACATCTTTCCCTAATTTTACCGCACTTTCCAAATTTTGTATGTAAACCTGGGAAACCTCTAGATCTTTTAATTCAATGGCTTCCAGTTTGTCTTTTGCTCGCACCATCAGTTCCAAGTTTGGAAAATGCTTTTTGACCAATGAAACCAAGTGGTAATTGGTTTCAGGATTTCTGATGGCAGAAATAAGAATATTTGCCTCCCCGGCCCCGGCCATTTCCAGTAGGTCTACCCGGGTAACATCTCCATAATACACCTCAAATCCCATTTTCCTCAGCAGGTCAACTCGGTCAGAGTCGTTGTCCAGAATGGTAGCTTTTATTCCATTCGCCCTTAAAAATCTTCCCACTGTACTGCCATAGTTAGAAAAACCTGCAAGAATTACCTTGTTGGATTCTTCCATTTCATCATGAGGCTTATCGTCTTTCTCTTTGGTGCCAATATAGGGGAGGAGAAGCCGTTCATTGAGCAATAATAACAGCGGAGTAAAAGTCATGCTTATGGCAGTCACAGCCATAAAAATCTCTGTTGTTTTTGCATTCATGATATGTAATTCGGTGGCAAAGGAGAAGGTTACGAAGGCAAACTCACCGACTTGGCTTAGACCTAAAGCAAATATTAGGTTTTGATCTGTGCTAATTTTATTCACCTTGCCAATCCCAAAGAGAACAAGACTTTTTATCAACAAAACAGAAAGGGCAATGGCAAAAACCATCAATGCATTTTCGCTGATCAATCCAAAGTTAATGGAGGCACCGACTGCGATAAAAAACAATCCTAGTAATAAGCCCTTGAATGGTTCCAGGTCGCTTTCCAGTTCATGCTTAAATTGTGAATTGGCCAATACCACGCCACCTAGAAAAGTGCCCAAGGCAGGGCTCAAACCTACCATCTCCATAAGGAAAGCAATGCCAAATACCACCAGCAAAGCTCCACCTACAAAAAGCTCTCTTAACCTGGTTTTTGCCACTAAACTTAGCATGGGGCTTATTACATAGCGTCCTGCCACCACTATTAATATGACCGCACCGAAGACCAATATCGTTTGCAGCCAACCGGGAAACTGGGAAATAGGGCTCATATGTTCCATGTCCACGTCTGAGCTGGCAGCCAAGGCGATTAAAGGCAATATGGCTAGAATTGGAATTACCGCAATGTCTTGCATCAATAGCACCGCAAAAGAATTTCTTCCTGCAGCAGTATTCATTTGATCTTTTTCTTTGAGCGACTGCAAGGTAATGGCTGTTGAGGAAAGGGCAAGGGAAGTACTTATAGCAAGGGATTGTCTCCACCCGGTACCTATAAAATAGAGGAAGCCAAAAAAGATTAAGGTGGTTAACAAAACCTGTGAAAGCCCTACCTTGGTAATCATCTGCCTCATTTTCCATAGTTTGGAAGGCTCAAGTTCCAAGCCAATAAGAAATAACATCATGACCACTCCAAATTCTGCAAAGTGCATGATGTCTTCTCCTTCCTCCCCAATAAAGCCGAAAATATAAGGGCCGATGATTATGCCTGCTAGCAAATAGCCCAAAACAGAGCCCATTCCAATTTTTTTGGCTAAAGGAACACATATTACTGCGGCAGAAAGGTAAATGATGGCCTGAAATAAAAACCCGTTTTCCATGATGCTATTGGTTGAAGTCGTTTAAAAAGTTAAGCTTCATTAAACTTTCTAGCTCTTTCTTATCCCTAAGATGCAGGATAAGGGATTTAAAGTCGTTGGCTTCTTTTTGCAAATTGTGTACGCTTATATTATGGGTTCCAGCTACATGAAAGGGAGGCAAATAAATCATGTTGCAGAGGCTTGCTGTTTGCTTATAAGGCAATAAGAATTCTTTTAAAGGATAACCATGATGACCTTTTTCACTGTAAGCATCCGGAGAGCCTCCCGTACTAATGGCATTGAATAGGTATTTTCCCTTGAGGTAGATACCATTGTGTCCATAGGCCCAGTTGTATTCCAAGACCAAATCCATCCATTGTTTCAAAAGAGGCGGAGCAGCATACCAATACAAGGGATGCATCCATATGATGATATCGGCCCCAAAAAGGGCTTCCTGTTCATGCTGAACATCTATATTAAAATCCGGATAGCGCTCATATAAATCGGTGATTTGAACATTGTCCAAACCACTAATAGCATCCAAAAGGTTTGCAATAACTCTTGAATGCTCCAATTTGGGGTGTGCCATCAGGACCAGTATATTTTTCATCTTTTTTTAAATAAGCAATAATAACATTTCAGGCAACCGAAATAAGAATATTCAGTGAAAGTTTCCAAGTTATTGGGCTGATTTTGCCTGAAAACAGAACTTGCATGATAGGCAAATACCTAATTGCCTATTGACCCAATATCGGCCGAATCATAGTCATTTCAGGTTGAAAGATAGTCTTCAATAACCAAAGCTAGTTATTTTTTTGCATAGATAGGAAAGCTTTTCCGGTAAAGGACAAGTATTTGCACGCAATTAGGTGCTAATTATTCCATCGTCAACCCTTTCCGAAATCTTTGAAAAAAATGAATCACCTTAAAAATTACCGAAGGCTGAGATTGTATAGGAACAATACATGGAAGGGAATGATCCAAGCTAAATTTTAATGAGATCAATACAATAGCTTATCGTCCCTCTCAATACCTGCAAATATGGGCTATTAGTATAAAATGAATTGGACTGAATTAGTTTAATTATACATTTACTATTGATAATGAAAACAAAAATTTTTTATGTAATAATACCTATTTTTTTAATTGAATTTTTACACTTAAAGGTTTGGATTTATAATAAATTTCACGCAAATTGGAGAAGAGTTAATGAATAAGGTTTTGAGATAGCCAACTGTAACAATTAACCTTTGTCTGGGTTAATTTAATATTTTTCCAAAACCTTAATGAATACTTTTAAACTGACTATTATTTATTCATTCTGACATATTGTGGGATTTTTTAATTCCTGTTGTCTTGTTGTTTCATTTCTGTTATACTGACTGATGATTTTTGAAGTTTTTCAAATATTAAAAGAGCAGATCAACCATTATTTTGAGGGATTAGGGCTGGAGAATTCTGATGTCGTGATAGATAATATCGCCATGGCTGAAGGGACCACCGAAGCGGCAGATGCCATGAGAGATAAGATGGTTTTGACGCTTGTAAATTTACATGAGGAAGGTGCATTAAAAAACTTTCCTAACCAACGATTTAACGATGGAAAAGTGGAGTACAAGAATAGGGTAATCAACCTACATTTATTCCTGCTTTTTTCTGCCAATAGAAATCTTTACAGTAACTCTTTAAGGGATCTATCTGCAGTGATTAAATTTTTTCAAGGAAAGAAAAGATTTAATCAATACAATACAGTATTCAATAGAGAATTGGAAGCAATGGAAAATGTTGGAGATTTCGATTTCTCATTAGAGCTATATACCCCCACCTTTGAAGAGATGAATTTTATCTGGGGAACCTTGGGAGGGAAACAACTGCCTTCAGTTTTATATCAACTCAATATACTTTCTTTAGAACGGGATTTGACACATAGTGAAGGTCCTTTGATAGAAAGTGTGCATACTGAGCTTAAAAAGAAAAACTGACCATGATAGCTGCTCAATATAAGAAATTGTTTTTGCTAAAGGTATATCATGCCTACTACCTCAATAGTGGAGAGGTGGCTTTTGAGGATTTAGAAGAAGATGACAGACAGTCCAATCTAAGAAAATACAATTGGCAGGATTTCTTAAGAATAACTCCCACCCAAGCTACCTTAAAAAACTTCAAAAGATTTCAGTTGCTCTATAGATTTACCAACGAAGGGATAATCGTTTTTTCTCGGGTGATGGAAGAAAATGTTCAAGAAAGCTTTATCAATATAGAACAGGATTTGGTATTGTCTTTTCTTATTTCTTATAAGGATCCTTATTTTGAAAACTATACGGCCATGGATCCCTTGTCGAATGGGAAAATTCTACTGTCAAATTTTATTCCTCAGCATTTTCAGGAGGTAGATTTTGAATTAATGCCTACAGAAAGTGAGAATACTGTATTTTCAGAGGCCTTTGTAGTTCCCAGAGAAAGTGTTGATACTTATTTTGCTGAAGGGGTTAATCCTAACGAAGGCAATCAAGCAAAAGGTCTCCTTTTGGTAAGTATGCAAGGGGAAAATGGGAACTTGAATGTCACGAATGTAAATGGTACCCTAAAAGTTAATCCAACAGTTTTCAAGATTAATTTTGACAATAGAAGTACTTATTGGACCTACCACCAGCAAGCAAATAACAGCAGTGTAACCACCAACTCCCCAAAGCCACTGACTAAAAACGGTTTCGTTCAGATCCAATCGGATTCAGATTTTGATGAACCCAATGATGATTTGAGTGAATTAAAATTTCCCAACCCAAGTGTTGAGCGTATCAGGATAGATGAAAACAATTATTATTCAGAAATTTATATTTAACAGGTTGAACCATGGCAGCAAATTATAGAACCCCAGGTGTATACATTGAGGAAATATCGAAATTTCCCCCATCCGTAGCCCAAGTAGAAACCGCAATTCCGGCTTTTATAGGTTACACAGAAAAAGCTAGAGAAAAGGAGGCTGACACAAGTGAGACATTGTACTTGGAGCCTAAACGAATTGTTTCATTGCTGGAATATGAGACATATTTTGGTGGACCGGAGCCGGAGATGGGACTTAAGGTTCAGGTAACGGAAGAGGCCGGAGAGAAATCAATTTTGGTGGAGGCTCCAGATCCCGAGGACAAATCGCCTTTTCTAATGTACTATGCGATGCAGGCTTATTTTGCCAATGGAGGAGGTCCTTGTTACATAATTTCAGTAGGGATATATGATGATGCGGATCCGGTTACCCCTGTAACCATGGCAGCTTTAAATACAGGTTTACAGGAATTGGAAAAGGAAGATGAGCCAACTTTGATTTTATTTCCTGACGCTACCTCGCTTCCTGAGGCTGCAGAATTTTATGCCATTTACAACAATGCCATGGCTTTGTGTAGGAAAATGAGAGATAGGTTTACTATCATCGACACTTACACCAATACTATGGAAACAGAGATTTCTTTGGAGTCAGGGGTGAGAGAATTAATAACTTCTGATATTGAAGAAAAGAAATATGGGGCTGTTTATTTTCCTTACTTAGAGACCATTTTAAATTACAGCTATGACCCGGAACAAACCGAGGTTTCACACCTAATAACAGACGCTTCTCCGGTTTCTGATATCTTAGAAGAAGTGGATGATATCCTGGTAGAGGCAGAGGGGATCATGACAGACTTACCTACAGAAGTATCCGGATTAACTGCTGCAGATTCCACCATTCAAGGAGGTACCGATGAGGATGCAGTGACCAATAAAAGTACGGTTGTTGATCCATTGAGTGCAATTGTAGATGCATTGAACGAGTTTGTAGGTCTTATGGCTGAGATTGTAGAAGATACCAATAATGTAGCGGCTATGGCTCAAGAGCAAGACGAATCACTTGCCACCGCAGCTACTGAAGCGGCTGATGCCCTAAATGCCGAACTCGAAGAAGCCGGAGATGTTCCTTCCTTTATTGCCACACTTCAGGGGCATCTGGATATTTTAAATCAAGACATTGACGGAACAGCAGTTAAGCAGGCATCAGGAGATGCAAATACAGCGCTTACCGGTACTGATGTTAGTGCCTTGCTCCAATCAGTATTAGATTTAATAGATCCTGCTATTTTGGACGCAATGTTAGATATTGAGGAGCTGGATATGGAATCAGAAGGTGCACTTAATGGGCTGGCACTTAGTGAGGTTGAAGCCATAGACAGTGCTACTTACAATAAGATTAAAGCAGAAATAAATAAAGTTAAGGTGATCTTACCGCCTTCCGCCCTAATAGCAGGGATCTACGCCAAAGTGGATTCAAATATTGGAGTATGGAAAGCTCCTGCCAATATTTCCTTAAATTATGTGGTCAAGCCTACTGTAAAAATTACCAATGATATGCAGGATAGGTTGAATGTAGACACCATTGCGGGAAAGTCAATAAATGCTATTCGCTCATTCACGGGTAAAGGAACCCTAGTTTGGGGAGCCAGAACCCTCGCCGGAAATGACAATGAATGGCGTTTTGTTTCAGTGACAAGGTTTTTCAATATGGTGGAGGAATCTGTGAAAAATGCCACCCAGCAATTCGTGTTTGACCCTAACGATGCCAACACTTGGGTCAAAGTTCGGGCCATGATTGAGAACTTTCTAATCCTTCAGTGGAGGGCAGGCGCATTGGCCGGGGCCAAGCCTGAGCAAGCTTTTTACGTCCGGGTTGGGTTGGGTCAAACCATGACGGCTATGGATGTTTTAGAAGGAAAAATGATTGTAGAGATAGGCATGGCGGTTGTCCGCCCTGCAGAATTTATCATTTTGAAATTTTCACACAAAATGCAGGAATCCTGATTTCTTGTTTTAACCCTTTAAATGTAAAAAATCATGAGTTATCCATTATCGAAGTTTCATTTCTCCGTTGATTGGGGAGGAACAATAATAGGTTTTACGGAAGTTTCTGGTCTTGATGTGGAAACGGAAGTCATTGAATACAGGCATGGCGCTAGCCCGGAATACAGTAAAATAAAGATGCCGGGACTTCAAAAATACAGCAATATTACCCTGAAAAGCGGGACTTTTGCAGGGGATAATGAGTTTTATGAATGGTGGAATACGGTCAGCTTGAATCAGATAGAGCGCAGAGACATCACCATAAAACTTCTGAACGAAGAGCATGAACCTGTGGTGACATGGAAAGTAAAAAATGCCTGGCCTACCAAGATTCAATCCACCGATTTAAAAGCAGATGGCAATGAAGTAGCCATCCAAACCATGGAATTGGTGCATGAAGGTCTTAGCATACAAAATGAATAACTATGGCTGATACTTATCCCTATGTAAGCTTTCATTTTAAAGTCTCTATTGCGGGATTGGAGGATACAGAAGATACTTATTTTCAATCTGTCTCAGGGTTGGATGTGAGTATGGATACAGAGGAATATGCAGAAGGTGGGGAAAACAGGTTCAAGCACAAACTACCTGTAAAAACCAAATACTCCAATTTGATTTTAAAAAAAGGCCTGGCAGGTTCAACGGGGCTGACTGACTGGTTCAAAGAGTCCATGGAGAATTTCAATTTTGAGACCAAGACCATTACCATAGATTTATTAAATGAGAAACATGAACCCTTAGTTACATGGAATGTGGTCAATGCCTTTCCCGTTAAACTGGCCATTGAACCTTTCAATTCAATGGAGAGCAAAATGGCCATCGAAAGCATGGAATTTTCATACCAATACTTTACAAGAATCAACTAATGGCAATAAATATTAAAGAAATGCATATCAAATTTCATGTGGAAGAAGCAGGGAAGGCGAAAAAAGGTGCAAGTGTGGACAAAGAAAAAGTAGTAGCTGAATGTGTGGAACAGGTGATGGAAATCCTTAAATCTAAAAAAGAAAGGTAATTGTCATGAGTGAAGGGAAATTAGAGAAGCTAAAATTGATCGCATATAGCGATCCTGAATTCAGTGATAAAGTAGCCGATGGAGAGTTTACAACCTTGCTAAATCCGGAAAAATATGCTTATCAGTACAAGATTGAGCAGAATGAGGATCAGGCCCCCGGAACCAGTGCTGCTCCCATCAAATTTAGTAAAAAGCTACCTGAAGAACTAGATTTAGAATTTCTATTTGATAGGACAGGAATAGTCAAAGGGAAAGAAAAAGCTGAAGATGGCATTATCGATGATATTGAACATTTCAAGAAGGTAGTCCTTGACTACAATGGGGAAGAACATAAGCCAAATTATGTAATGATATCCTGGGGTAGTCTTTTATTTAAGGGCAGCTTGGTGGAAATGACGGTGGAATTCAAGCTATTTAGGCCAGATGGTACACCTTTAAGGGCAGTAGCCAAGGCAAAGTTTAAAGGTTTTGTTGAGGATGATCTAAGGGTAGCAAAAGAGAACCGAAGTTCTCCGGATTTAACCCATTATAGAATTGTCAAAGCTGGGGATAATTTGCCCTTGATGGCACAAAGGATTTATGGAGATCCAAAGTATTATTTAGAAGTGGCGAGGGTAAATAAACTGGTTAATTTCAGGAACCTAAGCCCCGGCCAAGCCATTTATTTTCCTCCCATTGACAAGCAAGGTTCTGCATAAAATTATAAGATAAAGATGATAAATACCGGAAGTATAGTTTCCTTGACTGTTATGGTTTCCCAAAATGAATTGCCTGATACTATTCAGGTAATGAATGTTTCAACTCACCGAGAATTGAATAGAATTCCAATGGCCAAAATAGTGGTTTTAGATGGGGATCCGGCCAAAAGTGATTTTCCTATTAGTAACGAATCGACCCTGTTACCCGGCAATGAAATTGAGGTATTAGCGGGTTATGATGGTGAAGTGGTAACCATATTTAAAGGGATTATAATCAATCACAAAATAAAGATTAGAAGTCAAGGTGCTATATTGGAAATTGACTGTAAGGATCAGGTATTTAAAATGGCCAAAAACCGCAAATCGGGCTATTTCTACGATTCCAAAGACAGTGATTTGATGGAAGAATTAATCACAAGAAATGGGCTTGAAGCAGCTGTGGAATCTACCAATTATGCCCATCCTGAGATGATCCAATACCAGTGTACCGATTGGGATTTTTTGGTGGCAAGAGCCCAAGCCAATGGTATGGTAGTAAACGTAGAAAATGGAAAGGTTCAAGTTGCTAAACCTGATCCCGGGCAAAGTAGTGTGAGGTCTGTACAGTTTGGAGATAATATTATGGAGTTTGATGCTGAAATGGATGGAAGGAACCAGGTTCCCGGAGTTTCGTCTTTTGGATGGAATCCTACCGACCATGAAATGATAAAAATTGAAGCGACCAACCCGGCCTTTAATCTCAATGGCAACCTTAGTCCCGATGAATTATCGGATTTGATGGGTCTAGATCCTGTGGATCTAAAAAATGGAGGTAAAATTGCTGATGCCCTATTACAGGATTGGGCAGATAGCAAGTGGATGTTTCAGCAGCTTGCCAAAACTAGAGGGAGAGTAAAGATTCAAGGAAATTCTGAGCCCGTTCCGGGTCAGTGTTTATCCCTAAATGGGGTTGGTAACCGGTTTTCCGGAGATGCCTATGTTTCCGGAATTAGGCATCAGATTGCGGATGGAAATTGGACAATGGACGTGCAATTTGGGATGGACCCTGAATGGTTTACAGAGCAATTTTCTATTCATACCCAACCTACTTCGGGGCTATTAGCAGCGGTAAAAGGTTTGCAAGTGGGGATAGTTTCTCAATTGGAAGGTGACCCCGACGGTGAAGACAGAATCATGGTTAAGTTTCCTGTGATCAATGAAGAAGAGCAGGGAGTCTGGTGCAGGTTAAGTTCCTTAGAAGCAGGCGATGAAAGAGGTTTTGCTTTTCGACCTGAAATTGGGGATGAGGTAATTGTGGGCTTTATCAATGAAGACCCCAATCAAGGAGTGGTCCTTGGCATGTTAAACAGTAGCAGCCATCCCAGTCATTTGGAGCTTTCGGATGACAACCATCAAAAAGGATATGTTTCCAGGTCTGGAATGAAGGTGATGTTTGATGATGAGTTGAACAAAATGGAAATAGAGACTCCCGCAGGAAAAAAAATTGTGTTGGATGAGGATGAGGATGCCATTACCATTACGGATGATCATGGAAATTCGGTTACCATGAATGGAGAGGGCATAGTGATGGAGAGTGGATCGAATATGACCATCAAGAGTACGGGTGATATTAATTTGGAAGGTGTTAACATAAATATTAAATCTCAAGCCGAATTAAAAGCTGAGGGCAGTGCAGCTGCCACACTTTCCAGTAGTGGTACCACCACTGTTAAAGGTTCATTGATACAAATAAATTGATAATAGTATGGGATTACCTGCAGCAAGAATTACAGATATGCATGTTTGCCCGATGGTTAACCCCGGAGGAGTACCTCATGTTGGAGGACCTATATTACCGCCGGGAGAACCCACCGTATTGATCGGTGGAATGCCTGCGGCAAGGGTAGGGGATATGGCTACTTGTTCTGGTCCGCCGGATAGCATTGTAGCAGGGTCATCTACGGTTTTAATTGGTGGAATGCCGGCAGCCAGAATGGGAGATAGCACCAGCCATGGCGGGTCTATCGTGGCAGGATTGCCCACTGTACTTATAGGTTAAAAAGGATAGGGATATGGAAGATGATTTAGATTTTTTAGGGAAAGGTTGGAGTTTTCCACCAGTTTTTGAAAAAGATTCAGGCTCTGTGAAGATGAGCACAGGCCTAATAGATATACAGGAAAGCCTATGGATCTTATTGTCAACTCGCTTGGGTGAAAGGGTAATGCAGCCTAAATATGGCTGCCAATTGGATGAGTTACAGTTTGAAAATTTAAACCGGACAACCATAACCTATATATCAGAGCTGATTCGGACGGCCATTTTATACCATGAACCAAGAATAGAAGTTGAAAAAATTGAAATTCTTGAAGAAGAATTGGTTACTGGAAAGGTATTGATCAAGTTAAATTATTTGGTCAGAAGTACCAATTCCAGAATGAATATGGTTTATCCTTATTACTTGAATGAAGGAACATCGATATAGTAAATATGCAGCCAGATAACCTGAACATATTAAAAGTCTTGTGGAGGAAAGGCACCTCCCAAGCAATGAGAATAAATCCGGCTTTGGATCCATCAACTTTAAATTTAATGGATCTGGACTTAGGTGACTGGTTGCTCTTTGCCAATAATTTTGCTAGATATATACCTTTTTTTCCGGCCGACACCTCAAAGGTCACCATAGACAATTGGCAACTGTTTTTTGATGATTTACAATTGGAGGAAACCCTGCCTGAAAAAGGTAGTATTGCTTATAATAAGTTGATTCAATCAATTCATAATAGACTGGAGCTTTTTGAAAAAGAGGGAAACTTAAAGCCCCAGTTAACCTTGCTAATAACTTTTTTGAAGCTTTTAGAAAATTCCAGTCACAGCCTAAATAATATTACGAAAAGGCACTTGGACTTTTATTATAAGAAAGTATTGCGATTCTCTAAATTAGCTCCTGTTTCTGATGCAGCATTTCTTGTAATAGAAAGTGGTAAAGGGCCCAAGCCTATTTTAACCAAAGGGACAACCTTCGATGGAGGTGTGGATGACACCGGGAAAAAACGTACCTATAGCTTGGAATATGATTTTATTCCTAATCTTGCCCAAGTAAGTCAAATAAAAAATAGGTACATTGACTCCGGCGGGAAAAAAATTAAAGTGAGTCAGGTTGCTGATTCTCTTGATGGAAGGGGGGAGGCATTTAAAGATGACAACCAAGGATGGTGGCCTTTTGGTCATCCCTTGGCCAATGCAAGTTACCCTGAATTGCAGGATGCTTCATTCGGATTTGGAGTATCGGTCACCTCTTTGTGGTCTTCAGCTGACTCAGATAAGTATTTGAGTTTTTCGTTTACATTTAAAAAGAACCTGCCATTTTCCGGTTCCGCTCATGATATCCACCAACTTTTCTCCGTTGAATATACTGGTGATAAAGGATGGGTTGCACTTTCTCCAAGTGATCACCCGGAAAAAAGCAATTTTAAATCCAGTATATCAGGTAAGCAACTTACAATTGTCCTTTTTGTGGGTAAATCCCTACCTGCAATTGTGGATCAACAAGCGAAAATTCATGGCGGTATCAAAGGTAAAGGAGCTCCATTGATATGGTTTGACATAACTTGCAATTCTACCAAAGCCTTTCAATGGATAAAAGGAATAGGAGAGACACCCCTTCAAAACCTTACCATTCAAACCAGCTATAATAATATCAATACACCAATTATTGAGTCAGATTTAGGTGTCTTAAACCCCGAAAAGCCTTTTCAACCCTTTGGAAGTATTCCTAAAAAAGGGAGCAGTTTCTACGTCAAGTATTCCGAATGGGAAAAGAAAAGCCCTAAAAAAGTCAGCTTAAGTGGAAAATGGGCCAACACACCTGAAGACTTCAAAGACTGGTATTATGGATACAGAGACATTGGGAGTCAATACCTGAGTAAAGACAATTACTTTTCGCAACACTTTGTAGCCAATGCAAGTTTGGCTCAACCCATTAAGTCGTTTTTATTGCAGCCCACAGGTTTTAGGGGCCCTTTATTAGACAATAAAATTATAGTAAATCCAGATCCGAATAACCTTATTGTTAAAGGGAATAATCACTTTAAAGCAAGTCTTTCACTTAAGGAAGATCAAGGATGGGAAACAAAGTTACCGGAAGAAGTTTTGTTTGAAACTGATAGTGAAGGTTTCAAAACCAGTTTTGATATTTTGCCCGAAGGAGGAAACTCCCGATTGGAGCTTAGGGAAGGCATTAAGATAACCTTATTGCAGTCTTTCCTCTCGGAAATGTATCCTAGAATTTATGCCTTGGCAATGTCTAGTGATCAACCTGAAACGCCTATTCCTAATGAACCGTATATCCCTTTATTGGAAAACCTTCAGGTGGAGTACGAAACAGAGGATTTGTTTAATTTAAGCAATTCCGAGGAATCTGATTTACAATTTTTTGTAAGGGATGATTTTGGGTGGTATGAGGAAAGTAAAAGTACAAAAACAGCCTTGGCTCACACACCTGACAATGAATTGTATGCCTTTCCTTTTTCCCCAACGGCAGGTGAAATGTGTATTGGCATTTCAGGCTTGGCTCCTTTGGAGCAACTTTCTTTACTGATTCAGGTATTGGAAGGAAGTGAAAACCCCTCCCTAAATAACCCAGATGATAATGAAGGATTAAAGTGGTCCGTTCTAGCTGGCAATTATTGGCTGGAGCTAGAAAGGGAACATATTGTTTCTGATCAGACAGATAACTTGCTTAAATCAGGCATCATCACTTTTTCCTTACCGGAAGAAGCTTTTTCCTCCCACCAAAGAATGGACAATGCATTGATATGGATAAGGGTAAGTTCGACCAAGGCATATAATGCTACGAGTAGGGTACTGGGAATTTTCGCCCAAGCCATTGAAGTAGTTTTGGTTGACAATGACAATGATTTGAGTCATTTAAAGGAGGGACTGCCTGCCCAAAGCATTACCAAAATGATCGCAAGAAAGGCAGGAATTAAAAGTGTAACCCAACCTTTCAATTCCTTTGGAGGGAAGGCAACAGAAAAAGACAATGAATTTTATATCAGAGCGAGTGAAAGGCTGCGGCACAAAAACAGAGCTGTTTCACTTTGGGATATGGAGCATCTGGTATTGCAAGCCTTCCCTGAGGTATATAAGGTCAAATGTCTTAACCATACCTGTTCAACCTCCTTCTTGTCCCCCGGTCATGTGATGGTTTTGGTTATCCCTGACACCTTGAATAAAAATGTGTATGACATCTTTCAACCAACATTTAGCGCTGCGAAGTTAAATGAAATCACAGGCTTTTTAGAAGAGAAAGCTGCACCAAGACTAGCGATTAAAGTGGTCAATCCACAATATGAGGAGGTAAGAATTAGGCTTCAAGTAACCTTTAACCAGGGAGTAGATAAAGCATTCTTTATGAATGAGTTAGAGGAGGATATCATAAATTACCTTTCACCATGGACAAGTGGAGAAAAACTAGCGATAGATTTTAACAGTCATTTCAATAAAAGTAGCTTGGTATACTTTATTGAAAAATTGAGTTATGTGGATTTTATCCAAGAACCCAGAATATTTAGAAACAATGTAGAGATGGGCAATGATATTCTTCCAAGTAGTCCCAAACATGTATTGGTGGCTGCAAAATCTCATGATATTTCCATTTATGCCCCCCTTAGTAATTGATAAATGATGGATCAAAACACATATCGTCCCATTTCAAAAGAAGTTCATTCACAAGATGACCAAGACTTTCATTTTCTAAAGGAAGAAGGAATTAAAGTTATTCAAAGATTGGGCAATAAACTTTGGACGGATTACAATACCCATGATCCTGGTATTACAATATTAGAAATTCTAGCCTATGCCATAACTGATCTGGGCCATAGGCTTTCCCTGCCTGTGGAAGACTTACTGTTGGGAGGGGATAAAACAAACTACCTTAAAAAGCATTTTCATATGGCCCCGGATGTTTTGCCATGCAAGGCATTGACTGAGTTGGATTACCGGATGCTATTTATGGACATTGAAGGTGTCAAAAACAGTTGGATTGAGCCTTATAAGAAAGAAGTTTTTATGGATTGCAAAAACTTAAAAATGGCTTATGAACCTGATATTTGGCAAGGGATTCCGGAGAAGGATAAAAAGTCATTTGAGTTAAAAGGACTGCATAAAATATTGGTAGATGCGGCTGATGAAATTCCATTTGATCAAATAAGAAAAAATGTGATGCGGGCTTACCATCAGAATAGAAACTTATGCGAAGACTTGGTGGAAGTGCTACCTGTGGAGGCGCATCCAATTCAGGTTTGTGCCATTATGGAGTTGAGCCCTGATGCAGATGAAGAGTTGATTGCTGCAACAATTGAATGGAATATTGAACAATACTTCTCACCCAATCTTCATTTTTACTCTTTTGAAAACATGCTGGTTAAAGGGTATTCTGCTGATGAAATTTTGGAGGGGCCCTATTTGAAACACGGCTATTTGGATCCGAAAGAAATACAGGCTGCCAAACTTAGAACTACTATCAGCCAATCTGATATTATCCACTTGATTATGGATATTGAAGGGGTGGAATCCATTAAGGATTTAAGCCTTAATCATTGTGATGAATCCCTTTCAGGTAATGGTTGGGTAATAGAAATTCCGGAGGGTAAAAAACCTGTTTTATGTGATAAAAGTAAGTTTAACTTTTACAAGGGCTTGCTGCCCCTTAATGTTAATCAGGAGGCCGTTTCTAATTATAAAAAAACACTAGGTGACCAATTTAGAGAAGAACAATATGGGATCAAGGAGAAAGGGTTTCCATTACCTGAACCTTATGGTCATTCCCTTGAAGAATATACCAGTATACGGAATGATTTTCCTGAGGTATATGGTGTAGGTCCACTTGGTATTCCTGAAAGTGCCAAAGGAATGGGGCGTCAGGAAAAAGCCAACCAATTGAAGGCTTATTTAACCTTTTTTGATCAAATTTTGGTCAGTTATTTTAAGCATCTCGGTCAGGTTAAAAACTTATTGTCCGTTTTTGATACCCAAGAAAGGACTTATTTTACTGCCAGCATTGTGGATATTGGAGACCATCAGACATTTTTAGGCGAGTTTTATGATAGTGGCAACTTATATGGAGACTTGATGGCTCCCTTTGATGAGCGAAACAAAAGAAGTCAACAACTCAAAGATCATCTTTTGGCCCGTTTTGGTGAGAAATTTTCTGACTATGCATTTTTAATGAAAAAAATCTACGGCTCAGGAGTAGATGAACAGGTGTTGGAGACCAAGTCTTATTTCCTAAAAGAGTATGGCAATATTAGTGCTGAGCGGGCCACGGCCATGAATTATTTTAGGCAATCCCCAAAAAACTTATGGAATAGCTCCAACGTGTCAGGTTTTGAGAAAAGGGTTGCTTTATTGGTGGGGATAAAGAATTATTTCCGAAAAAACCTTTCCAAGTCTTTTGTTGAAATTTTCCCTACCTCCAACTCAGAAGGGGAGGCTGGTTTTAAATGGAGAATTTATGACCTGAATAATAATATTTTATTAAGCTCCAATAAATTCTACTATGGCAGAACTGCTGCCCATAAGGATATTTACTTGGTGATTCAGCAGGTCAAGGCAGTATCTCTCGAAATGATTAACACTGTCCTTGATCAATTTGAAGATGTTCCGGAGGAAAGTTTCTATTTCGCTTGTTTTCAGGTGAGTATTTCCCCTACCGGTAGATTTTCATTCGGGATATCTGATCCGGATATTATTAATCAGGATAGCCCGGATTTTATTATTGCAAGCCAACAGAAGTTCTTTACTTTTCAAAATTTCAAGAATGCCCTGTTGAGTTTTAAGTCATTTATGGCTGAGCATATGGATGATGAAGGAATGTTTGTGGTCGAAAACATTTTGTTAAGGCCGGATTTTAATGAGGAAGATCTAAATAATCAGCATTTTCTTCCTTTTTGCAAGGATGATTGTGGGCCAGGTAATTGCCTGGACCCATATTCATATAGAGTTACCATCGTATTACCGGGCAATTCTTTTAGGTTTGCTGATAGGGATTTCAGGGATTTTCTCGAGAATATTATCAGGGAAGAATTGCCTGCACACATTTTAGCCAAAATCTGCTGGATAGGAAGGGCCAATACAGGCGATTTAGAACAAGAAGACCAAATGAGTCCCTTCGAACAAGCCTATGAATATTTTCTCTCCGGCCTTACAGTTGGAGATTTCCAATACCACGAAGCATTTATAAAAATATTATCTGAATTGCATTCCATTTACCCAACAGGCACATTGTATAATTGTGAGGATGAAGATGAAAGTAATGCAATGAGGGATACAATAATTTTAGGAAGATCTAATTTAGGAACCATTTAATCCCGTAGGCCATGTCAAATAAACTAAGTTCCGTAACCTACCAATATAGAAACTATAAGGCTGATCAGGTGCTTACGCATACCCAGCTAAATGAGACCATTGCCTATTTTGAAGATCAAAATAGGTTGACGCGGGTGGCACTGACTGGTGTGGGCATCATTCATGGGTTGACCATTTCCAAAGGAGTATCTGAAACCGGGGACGAATTTATAGTCAGCCAAGGTGTGGGGATAACCACTGATGGCGATTTAATTGTCCTTCACAAACAACTGTCGGAAGAGCAACCCAAAGAAAATACAATCTCAATAGACAAACTATCATTTACTCATTTTAGAGTGTTTATTGACGATAAAGCAAAATACTCTCCTTATTTCTATATTGATGAGGAGCAAATACCCATTTGGGAGTTTTGCAATGAGGAAGATGTTGATGCCCAGCCATTGTCAGCACTGGAAAACTGGGAGGACATGAATGTTTTGGCCTATCTGGAAAGTTATCCAAAAGGGGAGGACATTTGCGGTGATATCAATTGTGACAACCAGGGGATAGAGCAAATTTCTAAATTGCGTTTTTTAATGCTAGAGGATGCTAGCATTCAAGGACTGGTAAACCAAGATGAGATCCTATCTAAGGATTTAGCAAATAAGGAACTCTTTGGAGAATTGGCACCAATTCATTTGATGAAGGTGGTTCACAATGGGCAAAATTCAACAGATTTATCACAAATTGATAAACTTTATCGGGAAGCCTTAGAAAATGGTAACACTATAGAAGAATTGGGTAAAGGACTTCAAGCAATTGTTGAAGGCTTTGGGTCAATCCTAGAACCAGCTGAAGATACAATAAACTTAATCGAAATATATAATGAAAGAATCGAAGCGCTTTTTAATAATCCCTCAGAGGATTATAACTTCTTTCAATACCGATACCAATTGGCCAAAGACCTTATCGGTACTTTTAATGAGTTAGTAAAGGAAATAAAAGAATTCGATTTTTGGCCCAATCCAAAAATTACCCCATTTCCCAAGCATCTTCAATTAGGGAAATTGGATGGAACAGGTTTTCGCCATGATTTTTATAAATCTCCTGCATTGGGCAGTTTTGAACAGAGAAAAATTGAAATCAATTCTTTAATCAAAAAGGTGATAGCACTTTTAAGATCTTTCGAAATAAAAACAGATCAAGGCTTGAGGATTATACCGAATGGTAAGCGAAAACACAATGCCATTTTCCCTTCGATCCCATTTTACTATGTCAACAATGAGGAATTAATTAGTAATTGGGGTTCGGCTTCCGAGCTCATTAGCTTTTATTACGGAATGGGAAACAATCCATTGTTACTAGAGTTTGATGGTGTTGACAGCTATTTGATTGGTGGACATTTGGGCACAGAAGGGGAGAACACCTTTCAAGCCATTAATTCGATGATAAGTCAGTTTGGGTTGGAATTCAAAGTCTATCATTTTGATCTTTCAGTAAATCAGAAAGAGCTTAAAAAGCTTCTTAAAGATCACCCATCTTGTACTACTTCTGGAGGGGTTCCAAAAGCAGGTACTTATATCTTGCTGAGTCAAGATAACAAAGTTTTTGCTGACCTTTCATTATCTTACCGTGTAGTGGATGAAAGCGGACTGATTGGGGCCAGCCACATCAAGGTTGCAAGTTGTAGTTATCCTTGGATTAGTTCTTTAAAATACCTCAATAATTTGTCTAGAAGTATAAAAGGATCTGTAAGGAGGTTTGGTATTCAGCCCAAAAGTTATCGCTTGGCGGTCAACAGCTACACCATCAATGAAACCCCCATAATCACAGGGGCAGTAACCCTTGAAATACCCTTTGAACAGATATATAAAAGGAGAATGCATGCCATTACTGAAGCCTTGAATGAAAGGTTTCCTAAAGGATTGGTGTTTGATTTTGATGAATCTTTAAAACGGTTTGTTATCACTCGTCCATTTGATGATGAATTCAAGGTGAGTTTTTCGGACAATACCTTAAGTATAAACTCCCCTTCCTATACCTATACTCAAGATGGCATGGTGAAATCGGATAGGACCTATAGAATTGATTCAATCCGTTGTGAAGAATTAAAAAAATATAGAGAAAGCACCTATGTGCAATTGCAAAACGAATTTGCACCAATAGAAAAAGATGATGATTATGGTGCCTTTACCGGCAAATGGAAACAATGGTATGATTTGATTGATGATTTGATGACAGATTCTAGATTTACCGGAGAAAATAATCCTAGAATTCCAGAAAGTATAGAAGATCTTCCCAATTCTGTTTCCAGAATTATCAGTAGAGTGCAGCGAAGCCTGGAGGCTTCACAAATCCCTCATGATCTTTACCTAACAGGTGATTGGGTAAATGGAAGTTGGGCTAGCATTGAAATGATCAATGAATATAAAAATTCTACCAATACAAACGATACCATTTTTAGGTTTTTAAACTTGAGGAGTAGTCTTCACAAAAAAGACCAAGCATCAAAAGCCTCCCTTGTGGTGGTCTTAGCTAGAGAGATAGATAGGGAAAGAATGATCACAACCCTTAGTCCTTTCACTGAGTTGGTAGATGTTTATATTGAGGTTCCAGCTGTAAGAAACCAACCACGTACCATTGATACCATTACTAAGCTTAAACTCTAATACATGAAAAAGGACCAATCATACAAATTCCGGATGATGATTGGTCCTCTATGGGCTTCTTTCCTATTCCACAAACTTTAATCTCTAGTCTAGTAGTATAAGCGACTCAAAAGTGATGTAAACAACACGTAACGAACGCAAACTTCTAAACATTTTGACTTAATCGACTGCTTCCTATTCCATACTTATTGCCAGTAAAATCAACTTTGTCTTGCGACTTAGCGAGTAGAAATATAATAAATAAATTGAAATAAAAAAAAATATATGAAGGAAATCGACAACCATTTTATTGAAAAAATTTCTGTCGATATATATTCTAAATCAGTGGAGAATGCCAAGTCTATAGAAAAAAATATAGACACTTTTATTGAGGACTATATCATTCCCTCTGTTACCAAATATCTTGATGAATTGGAGAAGGAGTTGCATTATGCTTCCATACAGATTCCTGAGATAAGTATCTCTTTGGAACTTATGGAAGAGGATTTTTCAGACCCTAGTTTTGTTCAGCATGCATTTATAAACCAATTTAAAAGAGCAATATCAAAAGCAATTTCAACGACAGCCATAAATGACTTTAAAGGAAGAGAAAAGAAAGGTGCACTTGTTCCAAGTAATTGGGCTCAGGATTCTTTTTCAAAAGAAGGTAGTGAAACAAGCTTAGCTTTAAATTCAGTTGAAAATACTTTGAAGTCGTGGATCTATTTTTTGGAATATGGAAACCTTCCCTGGTGGAATGGTGTAAGGCAAGCAAGAGAAAATTTCAC
The DNA here is from genome assembly GCF_054781075.1 of Cyclobacterium sediminis. Lineage (NCBI taxonomy): Bacteria > Pseudomonadati > Bacteroidota > Cytophagia > Cytophagales > Cyclobacteriaceae > Cyclobacterium > Cyclobacterium sediminis. Next base: position 158,245 of record NZ_BAAGVC010000044.1, read on the forward strand.
ATGGGAAAAAATTAGCACTTTATTAAGTGAATATATAGATAGGGAAGGATTGCTTAAAAAGTTTCAACAAGCATCATTTCTGGAAAGGGTATTGAGTCAATATGCAAATGATGATATCAAGGAATTAATATGGATGATGATTGAGAATAGTGCCCTGATAAATAAATCACAATATGATCAAATAATAGAACAATTGAGGAATGACCAAAAAGTTATTTTCTTTAGGTTCATTATAGGTTTAAGCTTGAGAAAAGTATTGAATGTTAGAGAAGATCTAATATTTCAAGTCTACCATTCTAAAGTCGCCACCTCGGAAAGGAAAATAGTAGAGAAAATCTTCAGAGAAGTCATAAAATTTGATGATATTAAAGGGAGAAATAAAGTTCTTCCTTTGGTGTATGAATTTTTAGATGGAAATAAGGGATTCGCTGATGAATTACCGGACATGAAAAAGGAAAGGGAGATAATTTCCGAGGATTCTTTAGAGACCTATTATATAAACAATGCAGGTCTTATTTTACTACATCCCTTTTTGAAGGCATTTTTTAAAGATTGCCAATTGATGGATGAAAATGAAAAAATAGTTGATGCAGATTTGGCAGTTCACGCCCTGCATTTCCTATCTACTAAGGAGGAGAAAGCATTCGATTTTGAATTTGTTTTAGAAAAATACCTGATAGGCCTAAGTCAGAACATAACTATAGCAAGAGAGGTGGAAATCTCCAATGAAATTAAAGAAAAGACGGATAAACTCTTGGGAGCCTTGAAAGAAAATTGGACAAGGTTGGGCAGTACAGGCTTGGATACGATTAGAAACGAGTTTATTAATAGAAACGGTAAATTGGTGATTGAAGGGCATTCCAATCACTTATTTGTGGAGAGAAAAGCCCAAGATGTTTTACTGGACAGTATTTCATGGAATATTTCCTTGGTAAAACTGCCTTGGCAAAAAAGACATTTGTTTGTAAACTGGTAACAAACATTCTTATGAAAAGACATGGTTTTAGAAAGTCATCCGTAGGTTTGATGAATCCTGCATTTCAAAGCAAAGAAGGCAATGGATTTTTTCGTCGACAACCGGATAGAAAAGAAGCTTTAATTCCAAATGCTGCCAATGATCATTTTTTTGATCCCCTCCTACAAAGAGCCACTGAAGAAAATGAATCAGCAGATCCGGTACAGAGTAAGGAAGATGCTGAAGATAAGGTAAGCATGAAAGAAAATGCTGAGGAAGAAATAAAAAAACAAGCGATTTCGGAAGAAGAACCGGTACAGAAGGCAGAAGAGGAAGAAGCTGTTCAATCCAAAATAGAAGATAGTTTGCAAAAAGTAGAAGAAGAGGAACAGGTAAGTGCTTCAAGTGAAGAAGAAGAGGCCGTTCAACAAATGTCTGAAGAGGAGGAAGCTGTTCAGTCCAAAACGGAAGAGGAGGAACCTCTCCAAGCAAAAAACGAGGAAGAAGGCATTCAAGCCAAGGATGATGGATCAAAGGAAATTAAAAGAGGCCAAAGTCAGGCCGATAGCATAGAAAGTACACTTTTTCAAGAAAAGGGTAAAGGCATGGCCCTAGCGCCTGATGTCAAACAAAAGATGGAGAATAGTTTTGATTCTGATTTTAGTAAGGTTAGAATTCACACGGGTCAAAAAGCACAAATGATGTGTAAAAAGATTCATGCCAAAGCCTTTACCCATGGATATGACTTGTTTTTTGGTCAGGGACAATACCAACCGGAAACCAAAGCAGGAAAACACTTATTGGCGCATGAGCTTACGCATACCCTACAGCAGAAAGGAAAAACCAAAAAAACTGTCCAACCCAAATTAAATGATGGGCATGATTTTCATCCAACAAGTAGATTTTCCACCATTGAACTACTTGAAGATATATATGACAATTATGCAGTCTTGAAAATAGGCTCTAGTGGAAAAGAGGTGATGTTATTGCAACATGCATTAATTGGTTTAGATTATCGATTACCTAAATATGGTGCAGATGGATCTTTCGGTGGGGAAACTAGTAGAGCTGTAAAAGCTTTTCAAGCAGATATGGGATTGACCGTCGATGGAATCGTTGGTAGGAATACTATAAATTATCTAGACAAACTTGACAGAAGAGTGGATGTTGCCGATCCTGAACTACTGGTTACCATTGATACTAAAATCAACTTAAATAATGTAATAGCGCAAGCCGGAGCGATTCCTTCAAATACCTTAAACCCCGTTGATTTGGGGAGGGTATTTCCTGAAAATATTGAGGTTAGATTAAAAATGGTAGAAAATGGTGGCATTTGGCACCCGATAATTACCGGATTAACAGGTCATTATTCAGTTCAAACACGTTTGCTTCCGGGAATGAAGGAAGTCACAGGGCCGGGAGGAAACACCAGCGAAGATAATTATTGCGATCAGATCAAGGATTTAAACAGTAAGGCGCTTTCTTATGTAGATTGGTATATGGAGGATGCTATTTTAGCCCACGAAAGAGTTCATGCCTCCAAAATGCGTGAGGCTTTGATTTCACCTATCGTATTGAAACCTTTAGAAAAGTCGATAACTGATTTGGCTTTTCCAAAAAGTAACTTGGCCTTCAATGAAAAGGTGGCTGAAGTGATGCTAAGAATGGATAAAAGGTTTGAAGACGCAGTTTTTGAAGCAGAAATAGCCTGGATAGAACAGTTTATTAGTGTTATAAAGGCTGACCATGGAGACCCGAAAGGTTCCGGTCCAGCATATAAAGAAGGGAAAAAAATTGTAATGCCGATGATTAATAAAATCCGAAAACATGCCAAAGCAAACAATTGGTCTTCATGTCCTCATGGCAGTTCTTAAGATGAAAAGGGTTTCGAATAGTTTTTGAAATGTAGTCAAAAAATGAATTGATGCAAGCAATTGTATGAGCCACTTTAGTTCCAAATCTAAAACCAGCAGAGGTCATGCCTCACAAAACCAGCCTGATCAATTTTTTCAGGCCAAATTAACGGTTGGACAGCCAGGTGATCAGTATGAGCAAGAAGCTGATGCCATGGCAGACAAGGTGGTGCAAGAAAAAGCTCAAGATGATACCATTCAAGCTCAAGCAGAGAATAAAATTCAGGCGCAGTCAATTGCAGAAAGGGTGACACCTTTGGTTCAGAGAAGGTCAGATGATCAAAAGGTTCAGGCCAATGGGGATGAGGAAGAACAACTTTCTATGGAAGCTGAAGAAGGTGAAAGTGAGGAAGCTGTCCAAATGAAGCAACAAGCATCGGCTGATCCTCCAGTTGGTTTTGAACAGCAACTTAATCAAAATTCCGGGGGGGAAGCGATGGATCAAGAAACCCTATCGGGTATGGAGCAATCCTTTGGTGCAGACTTTAATGAGGTTAGGGTACACACAGACAGCCAGGCAGTACAGATGAGCCAAGCCATAGGCGCTTATGCCTTTACCCATGGGAATGATATTTATTTCAATGACAACCAATATAACCCTAAGGAAGATTCCGGACAGCACCTTTTAGCACATGAGTTGACCCATACGATTCAGCAAGGAAGTAGTCCAGCAATACAAAAGAGTACGATCCAAAAAGAAGGAGAAGAGGAAGCAGCTCCGGAAATGGAAGAAGAAACCGGGATTCTCGACGAAAGTGCCAAGACCATTACCTTTGACAAAATCCCAATCCCGGGCTTTAAGCTGCAAGACCATAGGGGAACATTGTTTAGTAGCAAGGCACCGCTTAAAAGGAAAAACAATTATTTACGAGGCAATACGAACCAAAGGGATGGCGTTTGGAGGGAAGAAATTAGCACAGCAAATATAACGACGAAGTTAAATACGCTTTATGAAGAACACCATAAAACACCCCCTACGTCAGATACTACTCATGTTTTTAAAGCAAAAACCAATGGGCGGGGAGTAAAGCCAACCTTTATTGGAAGTGCAGATACTATTTCTAAAGAGTTAACTACTCCAGGGTGGGGAAAGGATAAAAGTTATCGAAACTTTCATGTTGATCATATTGTGGAATTGCAGTTGGCCAACTGGAACACGGCAACCTGGCCCAATACTCTCGAAAATATGGAGTTGTTGGATGCCAGCAAAAACACTTCTAGTGGTTCTGTAATTAAAGGTCAAATTACTGAAAAACTCAATACTTTTAGAGAAAAACATGGTACACAATATCCCGGCGGTGATGCCACCTTCAAAAATAATTATACCTTGGTTTTTAACCAGGCAGAAGCATTAGCAGGAGGGGATGGAAATGCCACGGAAAACGAATTTTGGACCCAAGACCAAATTGAGAGGGGAGATCATTTAGAACCCATAGAAGTAGGCAATTTAGCAGATATAGGTAGTGAAGGGGAGGTGCGTATCTTTCCCAATGAATCGGGAGGAATAAGCAAAAAGTTTGTATGGACAGGAGAGGGCAGCCCTGTGAGATCTGCTGAGAAAAACTGGTTGGGAAAACCCTTCAGAATTACTGCCAAGCAGTTTGTTACAGAAGGTGAAAATGTTGAAAACACAGAAAATCTTGGCAGCATCTCAGTAAACATACCCTCATCTGATAAAACATGGGCTCCATGGCCGGAAGACAAAGTTTTTCCAGTTAAACGCTACCCCGGCTCTAAGTATGCAGGATACCTAACCAAACAATCCATTAAGTCAGGTTTGTATGGATTGCGTATTAAGAAGGCAAGTCCCGTGGAAATCCTTGAGTTGGATTTATTGCCTACTGGTATAGAGGCCTACGGGCAGATACTTCCCAGTATTCCCATTTTCGAAGGCAGCCCTATTGAACTGTTTATTTCCAATGGAGAAATTCGGGTATCAAAAACCTTTGCCATTGAAGAAATCAATGTTCCTGCTCCTTTTGAGATCAGTGATAGTTCATTGACCATATTTGCAAGTTCCAGAAATGGCTTAGGATTGACCGGCCAAACAAATTTTGCCATCAATCAGGTAGGTGAAGGTCATATTAGCGCTACAGCATCTACTGCTTCAGGTTTTGAACTTGAGGGGGCATTTAATTTTGATTCTGAATTATTTGATCCGGCGGAGATCAATATGGAATACAAGGAAAATATCTGGACCATAGGTGGAGAAATAGGAATTCCGGAGGGCAAATTAAGGGGTATCAAATCCGCAACCATTACGGCCAGTTACAGTGAGAACAATTTCTCAGCAACAGGTGAAGCAGAATTAGATGTTCCGGGGGTAGAACGGGGTAATATGGCTTTCAATTTTGGAGAGGACGGTTTTTCTTTCAGTGGAGATTTTGACTTAAATAGTGATATACCGGGGATTACTGGAGGAAATGTAGCGGCCAGTGTTGCCAAACCTGCAGGAGCGGAGAATTATGAAATAATGGTTACAGGTACTGCTAATCCAGACATACCGGGAATTTCATCAACACTGACCGTAACCTACGAAAATGGTGCGCTAACCATAGAAGGCTCAGCTGCCTATAGCCGAGGTATGCTGAGTGGAACAATAGAAGTGGGAGCCACCAACCGAGCTATTGGTGAAGATGGACAACCAACAGGTGATCCGGATGAGACCATGCGGGTGTATGGTGGAGGAGAACTTACGCTTCAACTAACCCCTTGGCTCGCTGCAACTGCAGGAGTAAGGTTACTTCCCAATGGGGAAATAGAGGTAACAGCCAGGCTGGCTTCAGAAAGTTATGAAGTTTTCCCAAGAAAAGAATTCAATAGGAATTTGTTTAGGGCGCCAACCATAGAAATCCCTTTATTTGCCATTCCCATAGGTCCACGAAGTATTGGCCTCGTAGCTCAAATTGGAGGTGGTTTGGATTTTACCGCAGGATTTGGACCGGGAGAGCTCAGAGAAATTTCAGCAGAAATCACTTATAATCCCGAAAGAGAGGATGAAACTACCATCAGCGGTCATGGGGAGTTTGCCATTCCGGCAGATGCAGGACTTACCTTAAGAGGGGACTTGGGATTGGGCGTAAGTGTAGCCATAGCTAGCTTGACAGGAGGTATAGAGTTAACCGGGGAATTAGGTTTGGAAGGGGAAGCGGCAGCTGAAGTAGATTTAAATTGGGGACCTCAAACCGGCCTGTCACTAGATGCAACCGGAAGGATTACTGTAAATCCTAAATTTATCTTTGAGGTGAATGCCTTTGCAAGAGCAAGTCTCGGTGTAGGGCTTTTGTCGGTGTCCGAAACATGGCGACATAATTTGGCCGGTTTTGAATGGGGGCCTGACATACAATTTGGATTGGTGTTTCCCGTCAATTATCGTGAAGGAGAACCTTTTGATATGTCTTTCGATGATATTGAAGTGATTTACCCTGATTTGGATATTGCCAATATGGGCAAAGGACTTGCACGAGATATTAAAAACGATTTATTCGATTAAATGAGTATTATGGAAAAAGAGAAGGCAATAGCCTTGAACAATGAGGGGGCCAGGCATTTTTTGAATCAATCTTTTGGTAAGGCAGAGGAATGTTACCTTAAAGCTTATGCCATAGACCCGAACAATACCTCCCTATTAAATAATATGGGACTATTTTATCAGCAACAAAAAGCCATAGATAAATCTATAAGCTTTTTTGAAAAAGCAATAGCAATTACTGTCAAGCCTCATTTCCTGGTTAACTTGGGAAATGCCTTGTCTATGAAAGGTAAATTTGAGTTGGCATGGAAAAAGTATTTTGAAGCGAATGAGCGGTTTCCTGAACATGAAAATGCAAAAATTGGTCTGGCCAAGTTAGCTACACATATTAATAAACTGGATCAAGCGGTTCAAATATGGCAAAGCATCATAGCTTCCAATCCAAGTGAACAGCATAAGACTCAACTGGTCAAGGTTTATATGAAGAAGCGGGCGTGGGAAAGAGCCATCCAATTGTTAAATGCCATGGAATCGGACAGTAAGGGAGGCGAGTTATGGTTTTTATCGGGACAATGCGAATTGCAGTTAAAAAATTACGGATTAGCCCTTAAAGCATTTAAATCAGCATTGGCTGAGGAGCCGGACAATACCAGCTATCGGCATTATTTGGCCATGACTTACCTTGGTATGGGGAATGTGGAGGAGGGATTGGATCAATTGATAAAAAATGAACGGTTGGCGCCCGAAAACCCGGCCATATTAACAGATATAGCTGTGGTATATATGAGTAAAGGAGATTTTGATGCCGCTTCAAACTACCTCAACAAAGCATTGAATTTTGCTCCGGATTTTGAAAAAGCCTTGTATTACAAGTCTCAAATTAATTCTGCCCGACAAAAACAAAATTGATAAACAGTAGGTATTTGTAAAGATTTATGAAACAATTGTTGATTTTTTTGGAAAAGGTGATCAAAAGCAGAATGGACCATGAACTTGGGAAAACAGAAACATTGGCAAAGCCAAATCTGGATTTGTTCTTTGATTCGAATGATTTTCTGGGAAAAACAATCAAATCCCTTGATATAAAGAATCAGGAGTTGTTGCTGTTATCATTGGCGATGGTACCCTATATCAATCCGGGATTTTTGAGTAAAATGGTTCAGGACTACTTTCCCGAAGGGACTTCTCTACCGGAGTTTGGAGGCTATAAAACAAAATACCATAGGGGAATTATTCCTACAGGAGAAACCCTCATGTATCTTCTGGCAGGGAGTGACCCTGACTCCAGAAAGAAATATTTTTCAATATTCAGAGATTCCAGATTATTAAAGGAGGGGCATATTATTCTTGGAGAGGCAGCTGAAGAAGAACCATTTTATGCTGCCCCTTTGTATCCTGATCAGGAATTTGCAGATAAAATTTTAATGGAAAGTATTAGACCTCCAAAACCAAGCCCCAATTTCCCTGCAGAAAGGATTCAAACCGACCTAAATTGGGACGACTTGGTTTTGTCTGAAAAAACACTAAAACAAATTAAGGCTTTGGAAGACTGGCTGATTTATAATGATCGGCTTATGGAAGAATGGGGTTTGAAAAAAAGTGTAAAGCCAGGTTATAGGGTTATGTTTTTTGGTCCTCCGGGAACAGGAAAAACCCTTGCAGCAGGTTTATTAGGGAAATATACCGGTAAAGAAGTATACAGAGTAGATTTATCTTTGGTAGTTTCAAAATACATTGGAGAAACAGAAAAAAATCTTTCTAGGCTTTTTCAAAAAGCATCCGGTAAAGGATGGATCTTGTTTTTTGATGAAGCTGATGCACTTTTTGGTAAAAGAACCAATCTAAAAGATGCAAAAGACAAGCATTCCAATCAAGAAGTAGCTTATTTGCTTCAAAGAATAGAAGCTTATCCGGAAATGGTAATCCTTGCTTCTAATTTTAAAAGTAATTTAGATACTGCTTTTATTAGAAGGTTTCAGACGATTATTGACTTTGAGCCTCCCGGTGTAGCAGAAAGACTGGCTTTATGGAAGCAGTATTTACCGAAAACGGTAAAGCTAGAAAATAAAATAGTGATAGAAGATTTGGCACGAAAATACCAATTGACCGGAGCCAATATTGTCAATATAATCCAGCAATTGGGATTAAAGACTTTGGCAGGAAAACAAAGTCAAATCAATGAAGACTTATTGATCCAATGTATTCGATATGAAATTCAGAAAGAAGGTAAAATTCACTGATTTCCTTTTCACCCAAAATTTAAAAGTAGTTTAACCAACCATCACGATGAAAGAAAAAATAAAAGTAGTCCAGCAACTCTTGGCAGAAAAAGGCTTGTACAATGGAGCAATAGATGGTGATTTTGGACCTAAAACCCTTGTTGCGCTTAATCAGGTAGCAGGTATCCCCCAAAACCTTCCACAAGTAAGAAAAATCACCATGATGATACAGCTAGGGGCAAGGGAGAAAGGTTTTAATTCCGGAGCAATTGATGGGATGTGGGGCCCTCAAACCCAGTTTGCCTTTGAAGAATTGGTGTATTTGCAAAAGTTTGGTAAGCCAAGTGATCCTTGGAGACCGGAAGACATCAACCCCATGAATCGATGGCCAAGGCAGCATTCAGCTGCTTTTCATGAATTCTACGGGCTTAGGGCCAAAAATCTGGTTACCATTCCTGTGCCCTACGAAATGAAAATTGCTTGGGACATGAGGTACAGGGCAAGAAAGATTACTTGTCATAAAAAAGTAGCGGAAAGTTTATACCTGGTGCTGGAAAATGTCCTTAAAATATATGGGGAAAATGAAATTAATAGATTGGCATTGAATAGATTCGGTGGCTGTTTCAATAACAGGTTGATGCGTGGAGGGACGCAATGGTCTACCCATTCCTGGGGTGTAGCCTTGGATTTTGACCCGGCGAGAAACCAATTGAAGTGGGGTAGAAATCAGGCCGCATTTGCACATCCTGTATACAATGACTGGTGGCGTTGCTGGGAAGAAGAAGGTTGGGTTAGCCTTGGGAGAAGAAGAAATTATGATTGGATGCATGTACAAGCGGCTGAAATATAATCTCAACCCATAATCCTAATTCGACCTAAGATTTTCATTTTGCAATTGGTTTTACATATGGGTTTTATGGGGGCAATCTTGAAGGGAAGAAGCTTTGTGCCAAAACCACTAGCACATAGTCCTAACTGGACACTATTGACAGATAGCTAAATATTACAAGCGCTTATTAGGGTGGGGATGGAGAGATCGGATAATCCTCTTTATAGAGGTAAAATCATTAGGTTTTCCCTAATAAGAAAATTATTTAAGCTATTAAGGCTCAAAATATTTGATATGCAACTTTGATGTTCTAATTTTAGAGGATAAAGAAATTACTGCAATTGATTTTTATGGATGAAGCATTTCTTTATGCAATGGCAATTTTTTATTTAACAATGGGTGTGATGCATTTTGTAAAACACCGTTTGTTTACAAGTATTATTCCGCCCTTTATTCCTGTACCCAACTTGGTAAATAAATTAGTAGGGGGTATTGAGCTGGGATTAGGGCTTGGCTTGTTTTTTGAAACAAGTCGTACTGAAGCTGCCTATGGAATCATCCTTTTGTTAATTGCGGTTTTTCCAGCCAATCTATACATGTATCAAAGAAAGCATTTAGGTATTCCAAAGTGGTTGTTGTTGATAAGACTACCGATACAATTGGTATTAATTGGCTGGGCATATATGTACACTTAAATTAGAGAAAATTGACTTTTAGTGAATTTAATTTTGTTCCTGAACTACAAGAAGGTTTGGACGCAATGGGTTTTGAAAAAGCAACCCCAATACAAGAACAAGCAATACCAATTATTTTGGAAGGCAAAGATATCATTGCCACTGCACAAACCGGAACAGGTAAAACAGCTGCCTTTATCTTGCCTGTTCTCAATAAAATAAGTAAAAGTAAGGGAAAAGGCGTTAAGGTATTGATCATTGCTCCAACCCGAGAATTGGCCATTCAGATTGATCAACAAATTCAAGGCCTCGCCTATTTTTTAGGTATTAGCTCAATACCAATTTATGGAGGAGGGGATGGAAAGGTATGGGAACAACAAAGAAAAGCCTTGGAAATGGGTGCCGATATTGTCGTTGCTACACCGGGAAGGTTAATCGCTCTGCTGGCAGGAGGGAAAGTGAAATTTGACAGCCTGGAAAACCTAATTCTAGATGAAGCAGATAGAATGCTGGACATGGGCTTTTCAGATGATATATTAACAATTGTCAAACACCTTCCGCAAAAAAGGCAAACCCTGTTGTTTTCAGCAACCATGCCTCCAAAAATCAGGCAGTTTTCTCAACAGATTTTACACAAGCCGGAGCAAATATCTATTGCCCTTGGTAAAACTGCAAAAGGTGTAAGTCAATATGTTTATCATGTTTATGATGGGCAAAAAGAAACATTAGCCAATCATATTCTTAAATCTCAAGATTATCAGGCGGTCATCATTTTCTGCTCCACCAAAGACAAAGTTAAGTCTTTATTTAAAACCCTAAAAAATTCATTTATGGTGGAGGCTTTTCATGCTGATTTGGATCAGAATGAGCGGGAAAAAATCATGTCAGCCTTTAAGAACAAATCGCTCAAAATATTGGTAGCTACAGATATCCTTTCCAGAGGCATAGATGTGGAAGACATAGAACTGGTAATCAATTTTGATAGTCCGAATGACCCGGAAGATTATGTTCACCGAGTAGGAAGAACAGCCAGGGCAGAGAAAAAAGGAAAGGCTGTAACCTTCGTAAATGAGAAAGACAGGTACAAGTATAGAAATATCGAAAACCTTATCGGCATGGAAATTGAGGTATTGCCTAACCCGGAAGATATCGGTGCAGGGCCTGATTTAAATAAAAAGCATGCTAAGAAATCTTCTGGAGGAAATAAAAGGTCTTCATCAAATTATAAAAAGAAAAAGCCATTTAGAAAACAATCTAAACCTAAAGAAAATAGAAATTCAAATAGCCCTGAAATTGGAAATCAGGAAACCAAGGCTAAAGCCAAACCCGCAGATGGAAAAGGGAAGTTTCGTGAACGTAAAAACATAAAAGATGGGCTTGATTAATTGAAATCAAATTAAATCATACCTATGCTTGCATCTGAAAAATCTGTATACATAATTGGCGCTGGAATATCCGGTTTAGTAGCGGCAATAGAATTGGAAAAAGCCGGATATTTCCCGGTGATTCTCGAGGCTTCAGATGGTATAGGAGGAAGGGTTAAAACTGTTGAAGCCTACGGTTATCTGCTCGACCAGGGTTTTCAGGTCTTGCTTACCTCCTACCCAGAATTGAGTAGGTACCTTGATTTGGATAAACTGAACTTGAAGAAGTTTAAACCCGGAGCGATAATTTTTGAAGGAGGAGAAGACTCATTTGCTGTACATGATCCCATAAGGAATCCTCTGAAGTTGTTTTCCATGGCTTTTTCTAAAGTGGGGACAGTCTGGGACAAATACAAAATGTATTCCCTTACTAAAGCACTTAAAGAGAAGAGTATAGAAGAAATTTTTGACAGCCCCCAGCAATCAACTATAGCTTACCTGGAAGGTTATGGCTTTTCGAAAAGAATTATTCATAATTTCTTCAAACCATTCTTTAAAGGGATTTTTCTTGAAGAAAATTTATCAACTTCTTCTGCAATGTTTGAATTCGTTTTTAAAATGTTCGGAGAAGGTTATGCTGCGGTTCCTGAAAAAGGGATGGGAGAAATAAGCCGTCAACTTTATGCTCAACTTGAGCACACACAGGTAAGGTTTCAAACCAAAGTAACTTCGATAGAAAAAAACACGATTCATTTGGAGTCGGGGAATCAATTGACTGCTGACCAAATTATTATTGCAACAGCTCCAAATGAGATCATTGGCAAAGAAATATTGAAATACCACAAGGTTACCAACTTGTATTTCACTTTACAGCAATCCTTTATTGGTAAGCCGATGATAGGACTTGTACCTGATGAGGAATACCTGATAAATAATCTGGTATTTATGACAGATGTAAGTAAGCGTTATTCCAGTGATGGGCGAGCACTTCTTTCTGTTTCCATCACCAAGGATATTAGAGGTGTTGAATCCCTAGAAAATCAGGTTTCCAAGGAGTTGGAAGCATTGACAGGTATCAATGCCAATCATTTTGAACACATCAAAACTTTTTCGATTGACAACGCACTGCCAGTACTTTCAGAAGTTAAAAACACACTACCATTGCAACACGTGAAACTGTATGATAATGTTTATCTGGCAGGAGATCACCTTTTGAATGGCTCAATAAATGCAGCCATGACCTCCGGAAGACTTGCAGCCAAGACTTTGATGGCCAATGACGTATAGCTAGGTTATGGTTACCATGTATTCTACTTGGTTTTTTTTAAAGGATATGGGTTTAAAAGACTTTAAATTCTTGCTTGGAAGGTGTACAAATCATGGTAACGGCCCTTGGACTGAATCAACTCATCGTGTTTCCCTCGTTCTACAATCTGACCTTTTTCTATAACCAATATTTGATCGGCCTGTCTGATGGTACTTAGCCTATGAGCAATCACAAATGTAGTCCTTCCTGCCATTAGACTTTTTAAACTGGACTGAATGAAATGCTCACTTTCTGCATCTAAATTACTTGTAGCCTCATCCAAAATTAATATGCGTGGATCAGCCAAAATTGCTCTGGCAATAGCCAATCTCTGTCTTTGACCTCCGGAAAGTTTTACTCCCCTTTCTCCAATTACTGTTTCCAGCCCATTTTCAAATTGATCTGTAAATTGATTCACATAAGCAGACTTTACTGCCTCTTGAAGCAATTCCTCAGAAGCATTCGGTCTTGGGAACATGATATTTTCCCTGATTGTGCCCTCAAACAGAAAATCATCCTGAAGTACTACACCCAATTGTTTCCTAAATGAATTCAGATCCACTTTACTCAAGTCCTGACCATCTATACTAACAATCCCTTTGGAAGGGATTAGAAAGGAAGCAACGAGTCCTGAAATGGTTGTTTTTCCTGATCCGGAGCTACCTACCAAAGCGGTTACGCTTCCCGGTTTAGCAATAAAATCCACTCCTTTTATTATCTCGGATCCGGGTTCATATTCAAAATGAACATTGTCAAAAGACACCCTTCCCTTTATTTCCGGTAGCATGATGTTCCGGTTGGCAGGATCTGCTTCCAATGGTATATTCATCAACTCCTGTGTCCTGTCAAGCCCGGCAAAAGCTTCTGTTAGCTGGCTTCCGATATTGCTCATTTGAAGGATTGGGGCGATCATAAATCCCAATAATAAAGTGAAAGCTAAGAAATCTCCGAAAGTCAATTGGTCTTCCATGATCATGTAGCCACCTATTCCCATAATGCCTGCAGAGGCTAGGCCCAATAAAAAAGTAGCTGCACTTGTGACCACACTTGTGGCTGTCAAACTGCTTTTTACATTTAAAAACAGTTTTTTTACTCCCGATTCAAATATTTTGGTTTCCTGGTCTTCTGCATTGAAGCCCTTAATGACCCGAATTCCTCCTAAAGTTTCTGTTAATCGGCCTGTAACGTCGGCATTGATTTTGCTTCGTTCTCTGAAAATTGGCCGTATCTTGCCAAATGCTTTCAAAGAAATTACGCCAAAAATTATTACCGGTACCAATACATATAAAGTCATCTTAGGACTGATGTAAATCAAAAGTACTAGACTTATTATAGAAGTAAGCAATCCTCCTACCATCTGAGCTAGCCCTGTACCTACCAGATTTCGGACCCCTTCCACATCTGTCATTACCCTGGATACCAATTCACCTGTTTTGGCATTGTCAAAAAAACGAATTGGTAACCTTATAATATGGGCCTGCACTTCTACCCTTAATTTTGCAATCAAGTTTTGGGCTTCAACACTTAATATTTGTGTCAATCCAAATGAGGTTACTGCCTGAACTGTGACAGCTATTACCACGGCCACAATAAGCCATTTGAGCAATTCAAAATTGCTGGATGGTATAACATCATCTACCAAATACTTGCTGGCCCAAGGTAATACCAGACCGGAAAGCCTACTGATGATTATTAAAACAAGTCCAATGAATATATACTTTCGCCTTGGCCAAATAATGGTTTTAAAAACACTATTTAAACTAACATTACTTTTATTTTTTGCCATAGATTTATCTAAAGAGAGATTGAATAATAAACAAAATTTCACTAAAAACATTCCCTTTGCTGAATTCTATTTGATGATGCCTCGTTTATTTAAGCAAACAGGTGCTAAAAGTATGGCTTTGCTACAGATATTGCCCTTAAAATATAAAAAATTAAACGTCATTCTTTTACTTTCGATTAATTAATCGTAATATTGCAATGAAGCGATGGTTATACCAATTCCTTCCGATTTAGATTTTAAACTTCAATAGAGTAACCATCGTGATACAATCGAATGATTAAAACAATAAGGATATGAAACTTTCAGAAATCAAACCCCTGTTGACTAAACAGGAAGAATTATTATTTCAACTACCTGATGGATCTTTGGTTCCGGAGCATTTTCATGTGACGGAAGTAGGGAAGGTGGTAAAACATTTCATAGACTGTGGAGGAACAGAAAGAAAAGAGGAAGTGATTAATTTTCAGCTTTGGTCTGCAGATGATTACAACCATCGTTTACACCCGGAAAAGTTACTTCACATCATTGAATTGTCGGAAAAGGTGCTGAAGTTAAATGATAGCGAGATTGAAGTTGAATATCAGGGTCAGACCATCCAAAAATTTGGCTTAGAATTTAGTAACGATCGTTTTTTACTTACAAGTAAACAAACCGATTGTTTGGCCAAAGAGCAATGTGGTATTCCTGAAAAGAAGCCAACATTGAAAATGGTTTCAGCTGAATCTGCAGGGTCCTGTACTCCCGGTGGAGGTTGTTGTTAATAGGTAGGCATAGAAAAAAGTCAAATTACCCTTCATCATAAATTCTTAATAGGAGATATGGTGAAGGTTAATTTTTTTTCTTTTAAAGCTTTCTTAATGGTGTCTCGGACTGAACCCTTAAATATAATTGGTCAAATCCCTTCAAAATCTGTGATTATTTGTTGCTTTCGTTGATTACAAAAATTGGACTTTGATTAATGGATTTTAAAATAGGGGCAATTATTCTGGTCATGTTTCCTATTTTTGTATAAAATAGTCTTTTGCACCTTTATGACAATTGGAGATAAGATAAAAAATAAAGTTTTTCATTCTGAATTTAACTTTCAGGCCTCTAGAAGTAGTGGGCCTGGAGGGCAAAATGTAAACAAGGTAAACTCAAGAGTTACTTTGTTTTTTAATGTGCCCAATTCTCAGTTTTTAACTGAAGCAGAAAAAGAGCTATTAATGAGTAAATTTTCTAGTAAATTGGATAAAGAAGGAAGTCTTCAATTTGATGCGCAATCCTCTAGATCTCAACTGGAAAATAAAAAAACGGTGGTAAGAAAGTTCAATGAATTTCTAGAAAAAGCATTTGAAAAGAGAAAGAAAAGAAAAGCCACTCGACCTAGCAAAGCTGCAAAAGAAAGAAGATTAAAAGCAAAACGATTCCGTTCAGAAAAAAAAGCCCTGAGAAATAAAAACTTTTGACCTGATTCAAAACCTTATTTCTCAAGACCTACCTATATAAAAATAATCCTAAAACTGCCAATGACAGCTTTAGGCTTATTGAATGATACTTTTTAAATGCTTAAACCAAATCTGACCAACCGAATTTGTCTGGACTCAAGCCTCTTCGGATGTCAGCAAGTTTATTTTTTATTCGATACATGTCTGCATTCTCATCGACAAAGGTTTTAAAGATCTCACCTTTATAAGAGATTTCCTTAATAGGTGAAATTACAGCTGCTGTACCTACCCCAAAGGCTTCTACCTTTTCACCTGAACGAATTCTTTTCAGAATCTCGGTAACTTCAATGGCTCTTTCTTCAACTTCAAGTCCCAAGTCGGGAGCAAGGCTAAGAATTGAGTTTCTGGTAATCCCATCCAAAATACTGTCACTCAAAGAAGGGGTAAGCAAGGTTTTTCCATTGAGAATAAACATGATATTCATGGTGCCTGACTCTTCTATAAATTTACGCTCTTTGGCGTCTAGCCATATTATTTGATCAAAGCCATCTTCTTTGGCTTTGATCTGTGGTAAAAGGGAAGCGCCATAATTCCCCCCATTTTTTGCTGAGCCGGTGCCACCTCTTGAAGAGCGGATATAATCAGTTTCTACTTTTACTCTTAATGGTCTGGAATAATAGGCCTTCAGAGGAGAGAGCACCACCATAAATAGGTACTCCTTGGAGGCATCTACCCCTAATTTGTTTTCAGTTGCAACGGCAAATGGTCGAATATAAAGGGCATATTCAGGGTCATCTATTACCCATTTACTTTCTTTGCTTAGCAGTTCGCGTATTCCATCGATAAAACATGAAGCAGGCAATGGGGGCATGGCCATTCTTTCTAAGGAACGGTTCATTCGTTTATAATGGCTTTCCAATCGAAATACATTGATTTTACCATCCACCGTGCGAAAGGCTTTTAGGCCCTCAAAGACAGTTTGCCCATAGTGTAAACACATGGCCAAGGGTGACAATGAAATATTTTGAACCGGCCCAATTTTAAAATCTGACCAAGCGCCATTTTCATAGCGAGCTACCAACATCCGGTCGGTTGCCTGTAATCCAAAGGTGAAATTATCAAAATCAAAATCAGGCTTCTGAGTTATCGTTTCGTTCATCATGGGTAATATCAAATTATTGAAACTTCTTTCTTTTCATTTTAAGAAAAAAGTAATTCTTTTTAACCTATTGAATATCAATTGCTTTTTTAGGGGTGATAAAAGCCCATGCTTTATGGGTTCCTTAAGAAAGTTTATTACCTATAAATAAATAGGCTACTCGTTTGTTCTACAAAATCAATTGATTGTGATTGCAAATTAAATAAGAATCTTTGATTGGTTACAGATACAATTTATTTAAATTTGAAGGGTACAGTTCAAAATCTACATCAATGACTTTATTCGAAGAATTGGCAGAGAATTTCGAAAACCTGATTACAAAAAAAACCTTAAAATTAGGTGACAAAATGCCTTCTATTCGAACGGTTAGCAAAGAATACGGAGTCAGTAAAAATACAGTAATTCAAGCTTATTTGCTTTTAGAAAGCAGATCCTTTATAGTTTCCAGGCCGCAGGTGGGTTTTTTTGTTTGTCAAAGAGAAGACCAAATCTTGCCCATGCCCATGGCAAGTAGCCCCAATGTCAATGGCATGGTAGGAAAAGAAGATGGTTTAATTGGCAAAGTCTTTTCTCATTTTGTAAACAAAGACATCACCCAGATGTCTTTAAGTGTTCCTGACGAGTCTTTTTTTCCTGTGGCCAGGTTAAATAAATGCATCCAAACGGCCACCAAAACATTGGGGGCAGGAGGAACCGCCTACGATGATATTCAAGGCAATATGCGGTTAAGGAAAAATGTTTCCAAATGGTCCTTTACTTGGGGAGGGAACCTGGGGGTGGATGAATTGGTGACAACTTCCGGAGCCATGCACGCCATTTCCTTGGCCTTTATGGCTTTGACCAAGCCCGGTGACCGAATAGGTGTCGAAAGCCCTGTTTACTTTGGTATTTTACAATTGGCCAAAAACATGGGGCTTAAAGTGATTGAACTGCCTACTGATCCTGAATATGGGGTTTTGCCCAAAGATTTGGAAGAATTGGTTGATAAAATAGACATATGTTTGCTGGTGAGTAATTTTAACAATCCTTTAGGTAGTTGTATGCCTGATAAAAATAAAAAAGAAGTTGTTAAGCTCTTAACCAGGCACAATGTGCCACTCATTGAAGACGATTTGTATGGAGATGTATATTTTGGTCAATCACGCCCTAAACCATGTAAAGCTTTTGATAACGAGGGGATTGTGTTGTGGTGTGGCTCAGTTTCCAAAACCCTTGCTCCGGGCTATAGGGTAGGCTGGATGGCTCCCGGGAAATTCATGAAAGCGATTTTAAAGCTTAAATTATTTCATTCCGTGTCCGGGACAACCATTACCCAAGAAGCCATAGGTTTATTTTTAGAAAACGATTATTATGAAAAGCACCTCCGGCAGCTAAGGGCAAGGTTATATAGCAATTCTTTGCATTTTATTCGAGCCATTGCCGACTATTTCCCAAAGGGAACTAAAATAAGTAGACCTCAAGGAGGCTTTGTGTTATGGGTGGAATTGGATAAAAAATGGGATACGGGTAAATTATTTGATAAAGTCTTGTCCAGAGGGATTAGCATCGCTCCCGGTAGGATGTTTACCTTGCAAAGTCAGTTTCACAATTGTCTCAGATTAAATTATGGGCTGCCATGGTCGGAAAAGTTGGAAAAAGAACTAGAATTGTTGGGGCAGATTTTAAAAGAATAAATTTTCCTAAAATCTGCCCCTATGGATGTTAAAATTCTTTTTCACCAAACTCACTTTTCACAAATCTCGATTTGTTTTTACCGGGATTAATGGTGTAGCTAAGATTTAAAAGTATCATATCTACTTCCAAAACATAGTTGGTAGTGGTGTAAAAAGCATCTTTTCTCCAGGTGGTAATTCTTTGTTCGTTTGTCGGCAATAGCCCCATGTCCATATTTAACCACTGTAAACTGGCAGTGAGCCTGTCTCCCATAAAAGTTTTCTTTGCTACTAGATTTGGGGATAAAAATCTGGAGTCTTCTCCTTGAGCTGTAATCCTTTTAGAAAGGTAGTTTAGGGACCATTGCAAACTAAAGGTAGAAGAAAAAGCATAACTCGCATTGGCATTGATGGAATACACCCAGGCTGAATTATCAATGGGGCGATTGTCAAACTCTCCGGTAATTTGATATTGGTATACATTCCCACCGGCAAATATTTTCCAATTGTTTGTTGGGTTGAGCTCCAGGCCCGCTTCCAGTCCAAGAGATCTTCCTGTGCCCACATTTGAATAAATGCGATTCAATATGGTGTCGTTATAAATGGTGTTTACTCTATTTACTAAGTTTTGAACATTTCTGTAGTAAGCTGTTGTATAAAAACTATTTTCACCAAAGTTTTTAACTAAGCCCGCCTCAACAAGATCGATAAATTCAGGCAATAAAGTTGGATCTCCTTGTTCCAATGTTTCGGAATGTTCCCTTTCAGGGAAGGGGTTCATTTTAAATGTTGTAGTGCGATCTACTCTTCGGCTGTAAGCAGCTTTAAAGTTTAAATTCTCGTTTACTCTGTATTGAATATTGGCTGAGGGGTAAGGTTTAAAGAAATCGTAGGTATAGGTGCTGTCAACCGTATTGCCTTTGTCTTTTAAATGCAGTGAACGATCCATATACTCAAACCTTAAACCTGCCGTATAACTCCACTTGCCTTTGTTGCCATTTACCTGACCGTAGGCTGCATGAATCAATCGTTTTAAATCTACATTTGAAGAAAACTCAGGAACCAACACAAATTTCCCTTCAGTATTTCTTCTTTCGTAGACAAAGTCTCCGGAATGGTTCAAACTTCTAAATTGATATCCTCCCTCAAATGATCCCCAGGGCTTGGGTTTTGCCTTATAGTCAATTTTCCACCGAATTCCATGCAAAGGATTATCATTGGTATTGTACTCATCTTGGTAGATAAAATCCATATTTGGGTAGCCAAGGTTTCTATTGGTGGTGGGGCCTCCCAACATGGTGTATTCGTAAAGAAAAGAAGAAGATATGCTTGCTTCATTGTCAAATAGGTGGGTGTAATCAAAACTCCCCAAAGCAAAATCACTTTTACGTATCCTCAAATTCTCATTGTAATATTGCATGGTGTACAGCCGCTCACCATCCCTTTCTGCATGGTTGTCATAATAAAGGATATCAGCAGTACGGTCTTTACTTCTGATTCCTCCATAAAATCCCAGGCTGAAATTATTTTTGACATTGGGGGAATAGCCTAAAGTAAACCTTCCTGAGTATGCCTCCTCATCAAACCCTCGCTCGCCATCTGATGGGAAATAAGTTGTTATGCCATCAATTATGGTGTAAACTTCACCTTCTCTTCGCCCATTGATGTCATTTCTCAAATAACTGGCTCCAAAAGAGAGGTCCCAAGCTTCACTTTTGTGGTTGATAGTGAAATCTGCTCCGTATCTTTGAGGTTTTTCTTTGTTGTTATAATCTTGAATGCTTGGGAGTCCAAGCCTTGTATTCACTTGAATATAGGTACCATCTGTTGCTCCTTTCTCTGTAGTTATATTTATAATTCCGGCCTTGCCTTCAGGGTCATATTTAGCTGATGGGGCAGTGACTAATTCAATGTTTTTAATGGCATTGGCCGGTAACTGACTGAGAATAATTGAGGGATCAGATTGCACAGGTTTGCCATTGATCATCACCACAAAACCTGTTGCACCCCGAACAGACAGCTCTCCTTCTGCATTGATTGAAACCGATGGTAGATTTCTTATCAGATCTATAGCGTTGCCTCCTTTTCCCGTCAAAAACTCGGAGGAGGCAAAAACCTGGCGGTCCACTTTGTGCATGGCGGTAAACCGAGAACCGGAAACTTCCACCATGGCCAGTAACTGCTCATCCGGAGAGATTAGCAATGTGCCTAAATTTAAGGCTTTACCTTTCTCAACATTTACAGGGCTAATAATTAAATTTTTATAGCCCATAAATTGGGCGCTTAAATAATATTCACCTTCTTTTAATCCTTCCAAAACAAATGTACCATCAGGTTCAGTGATAGTTCCATTTACAAGGCTTGAATCCGCAGGACTGTAAAGGCCTATGCTTCCATACTCAATGGAAGTGTTTTCATTGGCGTCATTTAAGGTTCCTTTTATTAGCGTCTGTCCAAAGGCAGCATTGAAAAAGAATAAATAAAATACGATTAGATGGGCTTTTCTCATTTCTTATTTTGTTAAGATGCAAAATAAGTCAGGAAAAGTGCTAATACAGCGGTAGATTTTTACCAATAATGGTGATTTTAGGACAATAATCGGGCACGATACTCCAAAGGAGTTAAGGTAGTTTGAGATTTAAAGAACTTTATAAAGTTGGATGCATCTGAAAAATTCAGTTGGTAGGCAACCTCATTGACAGGAAGATTGGTATGTGTTAGTAAATTTTTGGATTCTATTAATAGTTTTTCTTTGATTATTTCAATGGTATTACAACCTGCAGCTGCCTGACAAATTTGATTCAATTTCCGGCTGCTTAAATTCATAAGGTTGGCATACTCTTCCACAGTCCTCAATTTGATATAATTTTCATTGAGTAATTTTTTTAGCCTACTGAACTCACTTACAAAGCTTGGATGAACTTGGTCTTTTAAGGCAGGGAGGTAAAGCGTTTTTAAAATAATAGTATTGAGGTGAGCTGACAGCAGTTCCAAGGGTTCATTGGCTTTAAAATCCCTATAGAATAGGTTGAGTTGATCCATCAAAATAGAGTCTTGCCTTGGAAGGTTAAATTTATTATGCAATCGAAAAAGATTGTCCAAAGCAGCAGGGTATTTGGCAAGTGCTTCCTCCTTAAACATTACCACATAACCTTCAGGGATTTTCGAAAAATCCCAGCAGTGGACTTGCCCAAAATTTAAATAAAAACCAACAGGAGGGCGGACTTCATGTTTGATGTCATCAACTACATGGTATCCGGATCCCTGATTTAAAAATATCAATTCATGGTATCCCTCATGTCGATGGGGTTTGGTTGGTTTAATAACAGGCTTCATTTTTGAAACCTTAATAATCAATTCTTTCTCAATTTTATTTTTTTTGCCTATTTCCTTCACTTCTTTTTCCATAACCCTTGTGAACTTTCTAATTTTTTCCCCTTATTTACATATAGCAAACTTACAGAAGCATTTTAGAGAAATTACCACTTAAATGGGATTTATTTCGACCGAAGCAATTAAATCTTTACCTACCCAACTATTTCCTACTGACTTTTTAGTCTTTAAAATGAAAGAATAAACACTTATAAATCAATAAGTTTATCTGCCGGTGAAAATAAAAACTTACAATGAAAGGTTGTCATCAAGCCATTTGGTTTCCTTGTTATTTAAATTGAATAAAAATTATTTCATAAATAAAAGGTTTCGTTATATAATTGGTCAGTTAGATGGATGATTTTAAGAAAATAATAGATAATTTTATTGTCAAATAACCATTAAATTATTGAAATTTCTCCTTCGAAATGGATTACTAAATTGGAAACTAGGAAATGTTCCCATAAATTCGAAAGGTGTAGCGTTATTTATCCTACTAAAAATAAAATGAAAGATTCCGATGTACTGTTGTTAAAAGCCATGGCCTTGGACAATGTGAAAGCATTTGAAGCCATTTACAATAAATATTGGGAGCTATTAGTGAGGCAGGCTTATGCCAAACTGGGCGACTCTTCAGAAGCAGAAGATTTGGTGCAGGATATTTTTTTAACCCTCTGGAATAACAGAAAATCCTTAGCCATTCAAAAAGACCTCAAGGTGTATTTGCTCACTGCTGTAAAATATAAGGTTTATAGGGTCATTTATAAAAGAAAGTTTTTATGTGATATAGCCGGGCTTGATGAGGTTCAAATGAAATCTGAAGCGCCCAGAATCTTGGAGTTTGAAGAATTGTACGAAAAAATTGAAGTAGCCATTAATAAATTGCCTAAAGGGCAAAGAGAAACTTTTAAGTTAAGCAGAATTAATCAACTTTCTACAAAAGAAATAGCCTCCAAATTGCAGATTGCCCCTCAAACAGTACACAATAAAATCCATATGTCTTTACTTTTTATCCGGGCAGAAATAAAGAATTATCTTTTAGGTTAACTGTTAATTCCAAATAAAATTTTAAAAATCTATATTTTTTCTCTTTCAATATCTTTAATATTTAGAGGTGATAGTCATTGTATAGTTAGCTCATTTAAGTTTTTTTAGGAAAAATTTAAAATAATGCCTTTTTTTTAGGTAGTGTTCTAAGTTTTTTAACACTTAGTATATATAGAAGAGATATTATGAATTTTCCAAATCATATTTTGCGGCTCATTAAGAAGGAATTAGAAGGTAAGCTAAGTCCTGAGGAAAGATTGATCCTGAATGAATGGTATGAAAATCTTGACAATTCGGATGAGGTTGATTTTGATTCCAGAAAAGAGAAAAATTTAAAGAGATTAAGAGCTTTTATGGCACCAAAGCCCAGTTATAAAATTGATTTCAGTTGGATAGGCTGGGCAGCTGCAGTAGTGATTGTTTTTATTGGAATGTTTGAAGTTTATAATAATAAATATTCAACCGAACCGACCGTAGAGACTGTAGTAGAAGAGCGTTTTGAAGAATTTGTAAACCCTCGAGGAGTAAGGCGGCAGCTTACATTGCCAGACGGGTCTAAGATTTTTTTGAATGGGAATAGCAAGGTGAAAATAAGCAAGCAATTTTCAGCCAATAGGAAGGTGTTTTTGAAAGGGGAGGCATTTTTTGATGTGGAGAAAGATTCGGCCAATCCTTTTGTGGTAGTAACAGAGGGGCTAGAAACTAGAGTGTTGGGTACAGAATTTACTGTAAGCGCATATGAAGATAAACCACAGTTTGTAGCTGTCAAAGAAGGTAAAGTCAAGGTGTCGGAGGCCCATGAAGAAAAATCTACCGAAAGTAATTTTTTAACCGCCAATGAGCAGTTGACTTTTAAGGAGGGAATAGGTTTAGGAAGCAAACAGCGGATCAATCCGGATAAAAAGTTTGCCTGGATCAACGGTAAAATAATATTTGATAAAACGCCTATCAATGAAGTGTTCTCAGTCTTGTCTGACTGGTATGGTTTAGAATCTGTAGAACTGAGTGATAAAAATATGAAATGTTTTGTTACAGGGACTTATACCAGAATGACCTTAGAAGATATTATGGAATCAATTAAATACGCTACTGGAATTGCCTATGAGATAAACGGAAAACAATTAAAAGTTAAAAAAGGGAATTGCTAAAAGTGGCGCTAGGTCGAAGTAGCGCCACTATAGAAAAGCAATTCATTTACAAATGAATTACATTTAACCATTACAAAATTATGAAAAAAAAGTTACTCATCCTTTTTTTGAGGATTACTATGCGGATATTTTCCATTGCTTGCCTATTTTATTTAGGCTTGGGAGTAGGTTGGGCATTTAATTCAGATGCTCAAATAATGAAAGAGGCCAAGGTCGTTCTTTCTCCTGAAGCCGAAACTTTGGTTGACATTTTTGATCAGATAGAACGCCAAACTGATTTTAACTTTGTGTATGAAATTGCGCTAAGGAAGGATGAAGTTTTGAATATCGATCTGGGAAAATCGAATGTTGAAGCTGTACTTGAAGAAATTTCAAGGAATAGCAACCTAGTATTTAAACAGATAAATCACACCATTACCGTTGCCGATAAAACGCCTGAAGATCATTCTGCGGAGGCAGCTGATGTTATGAAAATTATCACCGGTATCATTGTTGATGAAAATGGAAGTCCAATACCCGGAGCCACCATTTTGGTAGAAGGAACAAGTATTGGTACAGCCACAGATTTAGATGGTAATTTTTCTATCGATGCTCCCTCAGGCGCTGTTTTATTAATTTCTTTTATTGGCTATGAGTCGCTAAAGGTAGACGTAGGAAACCAAACCAAATTAAGCATCACCTTGAAAGAAGATGAGTCTGCTTTAGATGAGTTCGTTGTGGTAGGGTACGGTTCCGTAGAAAGAAGGGAAATTACCGGTTCAATTGCTTCTATTGGTAGACAAGATATTGTGAGTGAACCTACTTATTCTTTTGAAAGCTTACTTCAGGGTAGGGCTGCCGGAGTGGATGTTGTGGCAGATAGCTACAGGCCTGGTGCAGGAGCTACCGTAAGGATTAGGGGAGCAAGGTCTTTGGTGGCCGGAAATGATCCCTTGATCGTAATGGATGGTATTCCTATTGCAGGGAATCTTATGGATATTAACCCTTCCGATATCGAATCCATAGAGATTCTTAAAGATGCCTCTGCCACTGCTATTTATGGATCTAGGGGGTCAAATGGTGTGATTTTGATTACCACAAGAAGAGGTTATTCAGGTGGAACGCAGATTGAATACAGTGCGTTTGCCGGCATTCAAAATATAGCCAATAAAGTGGATTTGATGGATGCAGCGGCTTTTACTGAAATGCAGAGAGATGCAGCCAGACAACAAGGGTCTTATACCACAGATGAGGATTTATTTTTGGATTGGGAATTAGAAGGGATTCAAAATGGTGTTGACACCGACTGGCAGGAAGAAGCCTTTAAAACCGGCTTCCAACAAAATCACCAGCTGAGTGTTAGAGGCGGAACAGAAGACACCAAATATGCCATATCAGGAACGTATTTGGATCACAAATCTATTGTTTCTAACAACGATTTTTCTCGATTTGTAGGAAGGTTAAACTTGGATCAAGAAGTCAGTGATAGGTTTAGAGCCGGAGTATCCGCTCAGGTAACTACTAGTGAAGAGTATCGAGGAGGCGATTTTGGTAGCATTATCCTAAGGAGTCCTTTGGATTGGCCCGAAAGAGCTGAAGGAGCCCTATCAAGTGAATTTGCAGTAGGGGAGAGTTTTCCGACTTTGGCCTTAGATAGAGATTTGTACATCGATAGAAGAGACAGAACACGTATCATCACCAATATTTATGCTGAGGCAGATATTATCGAAGGATTGAGTTATCGATTTAATTTTGCTCCCGATTTGACTTATTACGATAGAGGAACCCATACTTGGCAAACCTCTACGGCTAGTGTGGCGAATAGCAAAACCAGCAATATTTTGTATGAGAATATTGTTAACTATTCCAAAGACATAGGTACAGATCATAAAATCCGAGCAACAGGTTTGTACAGTGTTCAGAATTTCAGAGAAACAGGTTCAGGTGTTTCTGTCCGTGGCTTGCCTTTCGAACAACAACGTTACCATAATATTGGAACTGCTGAAGAGACTACCTCTAGAAGCTCTTATTTAAGTGAGTGGGCGCTTGAATCATATATGCTTCGATTGAATTATTCAATGAAGGACAAATACATTGTGACCATGACAGGAAGAGTGGATGGCTCTTCCAGACTTGCAGAAGGTAATAAGTACGGCCTTTTCCCTTCAATGGCCTTGGCTTGGCTGTTGGATAAAGAAGATTTTATGTCCAATAATTCAATCTTTGATGAATTAAAACTTAGAGCCAGTTATGGCGATGTAGGAAACACGGGTATTGCTCCATACCAAACGCAAGGAAGAGTACAAAGAGTTGGTTATGCATTTGGTGACCAATCTGTTTATGGTTTTCAAAGTGCTGAGTTGGCCAATTCGGAATTGAGATGGGAAAGGACCAGGCAAATTGATATAGGTGTAGATTTCTCCTTATGGAACAGTCGAGTAATGGGTACTTTTGGTGTTTATCAGCAAAGAACAATTGATTTGCTTATGAACAGACAATTGCCTCCAACCTCGGGTTTTGCAAGTACCTTAGAAAATGTAGGTGCCACCAGAAACAGAGGGATTGAGTTCAATGTCTCTGTGGTGAATATAGAAGCCAAAAGACCGGGAGGGTTTAGATGGACTACAGACTTTGTTTTCCATGCCAACAAAAATGAGATTACTGAATTGTATGGAGGCAAAGAAGATGATCCTGGTAACTTATGGTTCATAGGGCAACCAATAAACGTATATTATGATTGGGAGTATATTGGCGTTTGGCAAGAGTCTGAAAGAGATTTGGCCAATTCATATGGCGCCAACCCGGGAGATATGAAATTGAATGACATCAACAATGATGGAAGAATAGGGGCGGATGATAGGATTTTATTAGGATCTGATGTTCCTAACTGGACCGGTAGTTTAAACAATAGAATAACTTATAATAATTTTGATTTTGCTTTTTTCATTTACACCACTCAGGGGATAAACATTTTCAGTGAGGCTGGTGGGACTTCTCTAGGGGGGATGCTTAACCTACGTCGAGGTTATAACCTAAACTCAAGAGATGTTAATTATTGGACACCGGATAATCCAAGTAATGAATACCCTCAACCTAGAGTTAGAGGACATGATTATTCTACGCCTATGGGTTATTTTGATGCAAGTTTTGTTAGGGTGAGAAACATAACTCTAGGTTATAGTCTTCCTGATAAGCTATTGGATCGATGGGGTTTACGTAAATCCAGAATTTATTCAGGTGTACAGAATCCTTTTACTTTTACCTCATTTCCAGGACTTGATCCTGAAGGGGCAAGAGATCTTGATATGCCAAATTACAGAACCATTTTGTTCGGTATTGAACTTGGATTTTAAACCACTAATGTCTAAAAGATGAAATCAATAATAAAATATATACTTGGATTGGCTGTCTTCAGTACCAGCATAAGTTGTGCTGACTTGACAGAAAATATGATTACAGACACTGTTGCTGATGTTCAATTTTCTACAATAGAAGGGTTGGATGAAGCTTTGGTTGGTGCTTATGTACCTTTAAGATGGTACTATGGGCGGGAACCCGGACTATTGATGAACCTATTTGGAACGGATATGTTCATGGAAGGGCAAAGCTATAATTCAGAATGGGACAATTATGGTCCCGGATTAAATGCTTCAACGGTGCTTTCTCCATCAGGTGATGTGCTGGTGTGGGAGCATTTTTACAGAGGAATCAATTATGCCAATACGGTAATATCCAGAGCAGATGGTATAGAAGGGATGAATGAAACCACTAAATTGGCGAAAATAGCAGAGGCAAAATTTTTGCGTGCGCACTATTATTTCGTCTTAGTACAGCATTTTGGTCCCGTTCATTTGACTTTGGAGGAAACAACAGGTGTAGAATTGGAGGCTTTTAGAACTTCTGAGGAGGAAGTTTATCAAGCAATTATAGCAGATTTGGAATATGGTATGGAGCATCTTCCTTTAGAACAAGTGCAATATGGGAGGCCTACCTATGATGCGGCTACCAACCATTTGGCAAAGGTACACTTAACCATTGGCAATTGGGAGAAAGCTGCAGAACTGGCAATCCAGGTAATTGAAGGCGGAAGACATCGGTTATTAGACAATTATGCAGATGTATTTGATCCTTTTAACCAGAGGCATGATGAGGTAATTTGGTCGGTACAGTGGGGAGATGACACAGAGGTAAACAATCCCGGAAATGAACTTCAAAGGTACTTAGGCCCAAGGCAATGGTTGCTGCCAGGTTTAATTGGTGATGATATGTATCATGTTGGTATTGCTCGTTTTTGGCCTACAGATTTTACCCTGACTACCTTGTTTGGAAATGATTACAGGAATGAAGGCCTGCATATCAGGAACGATTCTCGATATAGCGTTACTTTCAAGGAAGCTTGGCTTTACAATGACGAACCTAATGTTCCTGAAGGTTTTTCTATTGGAGATACTGCTGCTTGGTTTACCAATGATCCTATCAGACAGGAATATTCCCAGGAGCAAATTGATGCGGCACCTTATAGGTTGGTAATTATTGAAGACAGAAATGATGTATTTTCTCCAACTGTTCAGAAGCATCGCTACCCTTACTTACGAAACAATGGCAGGGATTATATGTACATGCGTTTAGGAGAAACTTACCTAATTGCTGCAGAGGCATTGATGATGCAGGGCAAGCTGGATGAAGCAACCTACTATTTCAATATTTTGAGAAAAAGGGCTGAATTCCCGGGTGGAGAAGAAATTCCTTTAATCACACCGGATGAGTTGGATATCGATATGATCCTTGACGAAAGAGGAAGAGAGTTGGCCGGAGAATTGCATAGGTGGCCTGATTTGAAAAGAACAGGGAAGCTATTGGAAAGGGTGAAAATGTACAACCCTAATGCTGCACCCAATATTCAAGAGTACCATATGCTTCGTCCCATTCCTCAAAGTCAAATTGACCGAACAAAGAATGATTTCCCTCAAAATGATGGTTATTAGTATCTTTGCTCGCAAGAATTTGATTACAGAGGAAAGCATTTTGTGAAATAAAATTCCTTAGTGGACATAATTTGCCCCCTTCAGCTTTTAATAAGCCAAGGGGGCATTTTTTTAAACCCGGATTATGTAATAGGATTTCTCCGCCCTGACAAGGTCAGGGGTGAAGCCTGTCCCGTGTTTACGGGAAGTGTTGCAATCGCAAGAAAATCAGGCTGTTTGGAGATTTTAGCATAGCACCGCTATGGTGAAATTGAAAACAGCAACAAAGTGGCTGATTTTGAAGCGATTTCAGCACGTAATAGATTGTCTATTTCATATTTCGGGTTAAACCTTATTGATAGAAACACCATGGAGTATTTAGCATTGTCATTTGCATTTCATGGAAACCCCTTTCTTCAAAGTACGGTGTTGGTGCTTATACTTATTTAAAGTTGTAGCTGATGGTTTCTTTTTCTCCGTTGGTAATTACTTCTAAAGTAACCTTATCACTACCTATTTTTGTTTTTGATCCCAATTGAATATCTAGTTGAGGGGCTTCTTCCCCTTGAAAAGGAACCAAACTTGTAATAAACAGCACACCATTTTTCTTGCCATCCCATTCTTTACTAAAAGAAAATGCCGGACGAGGCTCTTTTATGGTATAAATAAAAGAGACTTGCCCTTCTTTTTCGTTTAAGCCTAATTTTGTTGTTTCGTGCGCTTTTATAGAAAGATTATAGCCATTTTGAAACAAGGTCTGGACCGAAAGGTTTTCTTTGTCCATCGAAACCTTACCGGGGGCGAGTTGAAAATTTAAATCCAGTATACCATTCTCAGTCCCAATGGCCTCATCCACTAGAATAAAAAATGATTTGTTGTAGAATATTACCGCTCTACGGTGGGCCATTCCTTCATAATTTTGATTTTCAACCACTAGAATATCATGTTTTTCTCCGGGTTTCCATAGTAATAATTTTGGTGCATAATTAATGTTTTCCCCATTTAAAGTAAGGGTTTGGTGTACTTTGCTCTGCCTGAACCAAGCTCTCCCTTCCGGATCACCACTATAAATAAAGCTACCGGAATCAGGAGTGAGATTTCTTCCTCCGGCAAAAAGAGAAAAGGTCCCATTGTCCGGTTGACTATGTCCGCCTCCGTTGGGGCCACATTTTAATACCAAGGCAATGGCTGAAGGATCCCAAGAGCTTCGCATGGAATAAAGCCCACTCTGAGGGAAAGCAAAAGCCGTATTTTCGGGTTTGTTGCCTTCTTTTCCTTCAGTGGCCACATACAGAAAATCTGGTCTGTCAAAGAGTTTGGCATATACTTTAAGTTTATCGTAATGTTGTCCGGGGCTTCCTGTCCATGCGTCTCCAAATTGAGGAGTTGTACCATCAGGAAAAGCAAGCTTCATGGGAACCTCAGCCATTTTCTCAATCATCTTCAGGTAATCTTCAGAAAAAAGATCCGCCTTGCCATTCATTTGAGCAAGTTCATAGGTCCTCAAAAACCAACTTATGCTTCCCATATGATACCCAAAAGCCAATTCTCTTTGGTGACCATCAGGATATACTTGTTCGTGAATCTCATTGTTAAAACGCTTGATCGCCTCATTCAACCATTGGTCTGAGTCTATGAATTCAGGAAACGTCATGGCGATAAAAGCCATTCCTTCAGCCTCCATTAAGGCCCAATTGCTTCCAGAACTGTATTTGGTCATTAGGAAGTCAGCATGATCATACATACTACTAAGGAAGAATACCAGGGCCTCCGGACTGAAATTAGGGGAGTGAAGAAAATAATTGAATAGGTGGGTCCACCTGTTTCCTCTAATACCGGCTTCTATAGATCGCCATGCCAGTTGATGATTTTCATCTCTTGGGTTTTTTATTACCCAGTCAATAAGTTGTTTGTTCCATTCTTGGGCATACTTTTCATCCCTTTGCGCTTTGTAAACTTTTCCCATGCTTTGCCAGAAGACCATTCTATTAAGCTGCCATACCCATTCTTTATCTTTTACCGGTTGGGTTTCCCAATTGATGTCCCAGCCTACAAAGGATGGTGGATAGGCAGGTTGGCCTACCATCACATGTTTTAGGGCATTTTCAGCATAAATAAAATCCTTGGATGAAGGTTTTCCATTATAGTTTTTGTTGTCGGAAGGATGAGCTAAACCTGTTCTACTCCTAAAATATTCCAGTAAATACCTGGCAGCCAATATAGGGTTGTCAATATTGGCCTTTACTTTTTGTGTGAGGTTTAGCTTTTCAGATATCTTTTGCCAATTGTTAAGAAAATGCTCGTTTGGAACGGCTGTTGAAGTTTGTGTTCCATTGTGTTGAATTATATTGTAATTTCTAAGCTGGCTGAAGTTGTTGGTAGATTTGATACCCATACCTCCATTTGTCTGAATGGTGTTTTGAGCGATGGTAAGTTGACTATTGCCCTTATAAAGATTTTCTAAAAGCAAACCGTTTCGATCATTGCCTTCCAGGAGGTTGTATTTGATTTCCACAGCATGAGATTCATTGACCTGTATGCCATCGCCTTTGTTACGGCTGCTTTCATTGTTGACGATTTTAACGTTTTCACAAAGACTGGCCATTATACCGGAGCCCCATGGTGAATTACTAAATCGGCTATTGGAAATTTTGATATTGCTCGATTGGAAAAGATGGAGGTTATGATGAATGCCTTTACCGGGAACAACATTAGAACCATTGTCACTAAAATCACAATCGATGATGTTTACTTTATTTGCTCCGCGTAGTGAAACCCCATTTTTGGTAAAGTTTCTTACCGTAAGGTTTTCCAAATGAATATTTTGGATTTGACCTGGGAAATCAGCAGACAATACCAAGCCCTCCCTTCTAGGAGCTGATTGTCTGGCGCGAGCCCTTCTACCTTGATTGGGATCATATTCTGCTTCAGCACTTGACCTACCCTCGATCACAAAATTTTTAAGCGTAATGTTTGCTGTTGAAGGGTTTAGGTTGCCAATGGTTATTCCTCTCAGTTGCTCTTCAAGCAAAAGAATGGTGGATAATCCAAAGCCTTCTAAATGAATATCATCGGGTAATATTAGTGGGGCCTCCAATACGTGCACACCTTTTTCAAGGAGTATTTTTTGCCCAGATTTTTGAGCCTTTACAATGGCCTGTTGAATTGATTGTCCTGCTTTTACATTTATATAATCTGTTGGAGTTTTGCCTAATTTTGCTCTGGAGGCACCACTTTGCTTTCGCGCAAGCGATAGCGGAGTTTTTGTTATTGATGAAGATTTTTTTGATTGGGCTTTTTGAGCGACTAAAAACTCCCAGCTTGACTCATTCCTTGTTTTTTCGATCGCCTTTTTTGAATATGGCATGGGAATATTTTTAATATCAGTGTAGTGTGTATATACAAATTCATAGATATCTCTGAACTCACCACGTCCACGTTGAGAAATAATTCCATAAACAGGAACTTCATTGCCAAGCATGAATTTTGCACTGTATTCAAAACCTAAAGCCAGTCTATTGTCAGCCACTGAATAGAAGTCTACTCCCTGTGTCCAGGCAACCTGAGCAGCTTTGGCAAATTCTCCTAAACCCAATTGAACATGGGGCCAATCCCTTGTTGTTTCTTGGATTTGCCCGTTGGGGTAAATGTATTTGGAGATACTCCCATTGTTAGGTCCCCAGAAATACCTGTCTACTGCTTCTTTAAATATTTCAGGTCGATTCGTAAAAACCCCAATTCCAAGCATGGTATTGATCATGGCTGCATCCCAGTTCCCGTTGGCTTCTGTGAAAAAGTCTCTGATGTATGGGTAAAATACCGTAAGCATTAATTGCTCAAATTTTTGGATTTCTTCCGGATCCCAACCAGAATCGCTATACCGTAAAATCTCTGCTGCATTCAGGAAGTGTTGACCGGTCAGTGCTGCGATGAGCTTTGCATCATTGTCATCAAAATCCCATAACCTTTCGGCCCAAGCGTTGATTATTTCTATGGACTTTAATGCATGTTGCTTATCTGAAGAAATGTACCAGAGCAAAGCCTGTCTGTAGGCTTCCAAGGCTCCGGCTGAAAGTTCTTTATGTCCTTCCCCTTTGCGACCATATGAGCCCCTCACTACATGGGTAAATGCTTGGGGTTGAAAATCAATTGATGCTTCATTTTTAAGGTTCTCATAGGCTGTTTTCCATGGTTCTTTCTCTTGAACCACCTGAGATTTCATATAATCCAAATCAGCTTGGTTTTGTAAAATACCGGGATGTACAAATGAGGTAGGATAGATCAAGTCAGATTTTACATCAGCAAGCTGAGCAAAGCTATGGGCCCCTAACAAAAATGAAAAAGCAAAAACTGTTAGGGCTAATAGGAATGATTTCATAGGTAGTTTTGAGTTTTATATTGCGTGAAAATATACGAGTATACAGGCAAAAATGAAAGTGAAAAATGGATGAGGGGGAGCGACCGGTATTGAGAATAAGGAGAAAATAAAGCGATAATTCATTTTTTAGAACAACCTGTCTAGGAACATCAATGAAGCCCACCCAACTATGGTTGGACAATATTTTAAATATGGCTAGTAGTGAAATAAAAATGATACTCAAAATGATGATATAGGTTACTTCAGCAAGTTTTTAGGAGAGTATAATTAATATCAATTGAAATAATAAAGGAAAAAATATTTGATAATATATAAATTTTTAAATTTTAGTAGTATTATTAAGTGTCATTTGACTTTAATGATAAAATTTAGTGTTTGACATCATTTTATTCTAATGATTTTTAAGAAATTATTCACCAAACCGCAAATCAATGAAAAATGTACCAATTAAAAGTTGTTGGGGGGCTTATCTCCCTACTAGTAAAGCCATTGTAAGCTTAAATGTATTAATTGCATTATTAATGATATCTAGTTTCGGGTACGGTAACAGTTTTGTCTCGAAAGCATTTCACCCCGCTAGCCCCAAACCAAGAGCTGAAATTACCGGTACGGTCGTAGATGTAAATGGTGAACCGATCCCCGGGGTTACGGTTTCTGTACCCGGCACTGGCAGTGGTACTGCTACTGATTTGGATGGGAAGTATAGGATTAATGTAGATGAAGGGGCAACATTGGTTTTTTCATTTATTGGATTTGTCTCACAAAGAATTCAAGTTTCTGACCAAAGCATGATTAATATAACACTACTTGAAGATACATCGGCCCTCGATGAAGTGGTGGTTGTAGGGTATGGCACCCAAAAGAGAGAAAATTTGACAGGTGCCGTTTCCTCTGTGAATTTTGATGAAGAACTACAAAATAGGCCTTTAACCAATGCATCTCAAGCATTGAGTGGTCAAGTACCAGGCGTTTGGATCAGTCAGAATTCAGGAAAACCCGGAAGTGATGGTGCTCAGATCAGGGTTAGAGGATGGGGAACATTAAATAATTCAAACCCACTTATTCTTGTAGACGGTGTGGAGGCATCAATAAACGAGATTAACCCAAATGATATTGAAAGCATGACAGTGCTAAAAGATGCGGCAAGTTCGGCTATTTATGGTTCAAGAGCAGCCAATGGTGTTGTCTTGATTACCCTTAAATCAGGAAAATTTGGTGAAAGGACTAGTATTAATATTGGAAGTTATGTAGGACAGCAAAGCCTTGGGAGAAGGTACAATATTATTGAGAATAGTGTGGAGTACATGGGCATGTGGAATCAAGCTTTGGCAAATCAAGGCGGAAGCCCCTTGTTTCCAGAAACAGTGATCAATGATTTTAGAAACAATAATGATCCTTATGTATATCCAAACACTAATTTTTTTGAAGAGGTTTTTAGGAATGCACCCATTACAGAACACAATATTTCGGTAAATGGAGGTTCTGAGCAAACCAAATTCTATGTATCAATGAACTATTTAGATCAGGATGGGATCATGCTCAATTCTAAATCAAACCGATATGGGTTGACTGTAAATTTGGAAACTAAGCTTAAAGATTGGCTTACGATAGGAGGAAGGCTTAATGGCATCAAAAAAGCCTCTGAAGAACCATTTAATTTGGGTCGGATGATGTATATTTTTTCTAATGGAGGTTACCCTTTTACAGCTCCCTATACTGAAGATGGAAGATTTGGATCAGTGCAAGCGATTAATAGTGATGGTAATACAATTGTCGGAAATAGAAACCCTTTGATAGAAACGGCCAACGGTTTATCCGTTACAGAGAATAATTTTTTCAAAATGAACGTGTTTGCTAATATAGATTTTACTGACTATCTGAGTTTAAAAACCAACTTAACTTCTCAATATAACAGTAATTTGGTAGATAGACATAATGACTTAGTTTACGGATATACTCATACCGGAGTGGAAGGCAAAAACCTGGATTACCTTACTATTTTAGAAGCCAGTAGAAGTAATGTGCAGAGTAACTATAATACCTTGTATTCCACTTTAAATTTCAACAAAACATTTAATGAAAAACATAATGTTTCTGCGATTGCAGGTATTCAAATTGAAAGTACTGTTATAAAAAATGTATATGGCAGAAGGTCTAGTCCCCCTAAGGAGGGTTTAATTCAAATAGATGCCGGTACTGCAGGGTTCCAAGCGAATGGAAATATGAGTGAGCTTAAAATGATGTCTTACTTCGGACGTGTGAATTATGCTTTATCAGACAAATACTTATTTGAAATGAACCTCAGGGCAGATGGTAGTTCAAGGTTTAAAGAAGACTATCGTTGGGGTGTTTTCCCTGCATTTTCAGCCGGTTGGAGATTGGGAGAGGAAGAGTTTATGAAAAGTCAAAATTTGATATCAGACCTGAAAGTTCGAGCCTCTTGGGGTAAATTAGGCAATCAAAATATAAATTCTTATTGGCCATATTTGGCTGTAGTCAACCAAACAAACGGACTAAGTTATAACTTTTCAGGAAGCTTTGCGCCCGGCGCAGGCATTACGGCTCTTGTTGATGAAAGCATCGGATGGGAAACTTCGGTAACTACTGATTTGGGATTAGAATTTGGTTTATTAAACAATCAGATTTTTGTTGAAGCAGACTATTTTAGAAAAACCACCAACGACATCATTGTACAATTACCTATTCCCGCCATTTTGGGGGGGGTAAGTGCGCCATTTGAAAATGTAGGGGAGATGACCAACAATGGTTTTGAATTCAATATAAATTATTCGAAGTTGGCTACAGACAGGGACGAACTGGGGTATAACCTTGGAGTGAATATGACTTATATAGTCAATCAGGTAACCAAGTTTAGAGAAAATTCACCCGACCAATTGTATCTAATTCGTGAGGGATTTTCTTATCGGGAGCTTTATGGATACAAAGCCATAGGTATCTATCAATCGGATCAGGAAGCTTCCGAACATATGAATGCAAATGGCTATATTCCTCAAGCTGGTGAATTGAAATATGAAGATGTTAACAATGACGGCCGTTTGGGTTTTGAGGACAAAATGGCTTTGGGGAACACCATCCCTAAGTATACTTTTGGGCTTACACCCAGTTTAAATTTTAAAGGTTTTGATTTGAGCGTTTTGGTTATGGGTATCGCGGGGGCTAGTGTTTATACACAAAATGCCTGGACCCAACCATTGGGTATTTCAGGAGGAACCATCACAGAAAAATGGAGAGATGCCTGGACTCCAGACAATCCAAGTACGACCGTACCGAGAATATCAATAAGTGATACCTGGAGAAGTGAAGCATCTTCCTATTGGGTGAGTGATATTTCTTTTATAAAACTCAGAAATGTTCAATTGGGTTATACTTTTCCTGCCTCCATCACCGAGAGACTTGGTGTCCAAAAACTTTACCTTTATGGTAATGCACAAAATTTGGGTTCCATAGTGTCCAAAGACTATGAGGGATTTGATCCGGAAAGAAACACATTTAATTCAGGAGATAATTATTATCCCCTTCCTAGAATCCTTTCTCTTGGTGTTAATATTAATCTGTAAACCTTATGAAAACGATGAAAATATTTAAAATTAATTTCGTATTAGTGGCGATGCTCCTTGGTACCGCCTGTGGAGATGATTTTCTGGAAGTGTATCCAACCGACAGGATTACAACGGTTTCTTTTTGGCAAAATGAAAGTGATGTTAAATTGGCTTTGAATGGAATTTATAGTGTGCTTAAACACCGGGGGGTATATGGTTCAGGACCAACTTTTGACGCCATCACCCCTTACGCTTATCAATGGGCTCACTGGAATGGTATGGAAAAGCAAATTGGAAACGGATCCATTACTGCCAGTACTTCAGGAGGTTTGTTA
The DNA here is from genome assembly GCF_054781075.1 of Cyclobacterium sediminis. NCBI lineage: Bacteria > Pseudomonadati > Bacteroidota > Cytophagia > Cytophagales > Cyclobacteriaceae > Cyclobacterium > Cyclobacterium sediminis. Next base: position 195,784 of record NZ_BAAGVC010000044.1, read on the forward strand.
AATGAGCGGTGGACCATGTGTTACCGTATAATAAATTTCTCAAACGACTTTATATCCAATATAGAAAATGTGGAACTTGCTGCTGATGTGAAAGCTACTTACTTAGGAGAAGTACGTTTTATCAGAGGACTTGCCTATGCCTTATTGGCAGAAACTTATGGTGGTGTACCTATTATTTTGACAAAATTAAGCACGGAAGAAATAACTTCATTAAGTAGAAATACATTAGAAGAAACCTGGGCTCAGGCTATTTCGGATTATGATTTTGCAGTACAAAATTTAGCCCCTGTCAGTTATGAGTTAGGAAGGGCTACCAAAGGTGCCGCATTAGGGATGAAAATGAGAGCATACCTATACCAAAACAAATACGCCGAAGTTTTGCAGGTTATAGAACAAATAGATGCGCTTGAAATGTATGATCTCTTTCCAAGCTATGAAGGCTTGTTCAAGTTGGATAATGAAAACAATGAAGAGGTACTTTTTGATATACAATACATTGCTGGGGAGCAAGGACAAGGTAATTTCTTTGCTTGGTTGGCGCTTCCGGGTGGTGTTGCGGCAGCAGGTGCCAGTGATCCAGCTCCTACTCAACATATTATTGACGAATATGAAATGATTGATGGATCTGCAGTGGATCCAAATAATGAATTTGAGGGCAGAGATCCCAGATTAGATTTTTCTATTCTTAGACCAGGCGCCACCTTTGAAGGTAAATTGTACCCCTCTGAAGTACCTAATCACACCGGACAGAGAGTGGGTTTTGGGTTGCGTAAAAATGTAGGTGAGGGGATAGCTTTACTTACTCCGAGGGTATCTCCTTTAAATTTTATAGTTTTGAGATATGCCGATGTCCTGTTGGCTAAAGCCGAAGCCCTAATTGAAACCAATCAAAATATTCCTGAAGCAATAAGTATTATCAATCGAATAAGAACTGAACGGACAGATGTTAAAATAACCTCATTGTCCACTGGACTTTCTCAAGAAGAAGCAAGAGAAAAACTAAGGCATGAAAAGGTAGTTGAATTTTTTGGTGAAGGCATTTTGTGGGCGGATATAAAGCGGTGGAAGATAGGTCAAGATATTTATCCGGTGGATATTAAAGCCGCAGATGGAGGGTTGATAGAAGTTAAGTTTCCGAATGGTTATGAAGACCGGCATAACCTATTGCCGATCCCGGACAATGAAATTGCTTTCAATAATAATTTAGAACAAAACCCTGGCTGGTAATTGCTTATTTAAAAAAATGTTAATCGTAAAATAGTAAATTAAAACTGGCTCACTTGAATTTTGTCATGACCAAAGAGTATTTGGATTGTCCTTACAAATACAAATATTTCAGGTCATGACATTTTCATTAATTTTTATAAAGGCAATTCGTATATTGTAATGTAAAATTTTGTGAATGGCGTATAAGATGAACAAAGGCCTTATATTAAAAATTGCTTTTTTTGTGACGATTGCCCTGGTAATTATTTGGGTGGTCTCATTCAATAAATCCATTGAATTTCCTAAAGAAGTCGAGGCCAAATTACCTGAAAAGGTAAATTTTAACTTGCATATTAAACCTATTTTATCTGACCGATGCTTTGCTTGTCATGGTCCTGATGTGAACAAAAGAGAAGCTAATTTGAGGTTGGATGTGGAGTCTGAAGCCTTGGCTTTGATTGGGGAAAATAAAGATCATTATGCGATCGTACCGGGAAATCCTTTGAGAAGTGCTGTTTATGAGCGTATGGTTACTGAAGAGACAGATCTTAGAATGCCTCCCATTGATTCAAATTTGAAACTTTCCCAGACTGAAATAGCACTTATTACCCGATGGATCGAGCAAGGAGCAGAATATCAACCCCATTGGTCTTTTACACCACCTAAACAACAAATGGTCCCTGCTTTAAATGATTCAGGGCTTATTTGGGCCAATAACGATATAGATCATTTTGTTTACGATAAAATGATTTCAAAAGGGTTTAAGCCTACAGAAAGAGCAAGTAAAGAAACTCTTATCCGAAGACTTTCTTTTGATCTTACCGGGCTACCACCTTCTTTACAGGAAGTTGATGAATTTTTAAATGACACGTCTTCCGAAGCTTACCTTACTTATGTGGATCAATTATTAAATTCCCCGCAATATGGAGAGAGAATGGCTACTAAATGGCTTGATCTGGCGAGGTATGCCGACTCCAATGGATATCAAGATGATGGCATGAGAAATATGTGGCCATGGAGAGATTGGGTAATTAAGGCATTTAACGAAAATTTGCCTTATGATGATTTTATACTTTGGCAATTGGCCGGAGATTTATTGCCTAATCCAACTTATGATCAAATTTTGGCAACAGGTTTTAATCGAAACCATCCGCAAAGCCAAGAAGGCGGGATTATTCCGGAAGAATACCGTGTTGAGTATGTAGCAGATCGTACCAATACGCTAGGCAAAGCTTTTCTAGGATTATCTACAGAGTGTGCAAGATGCCACGACCATAAATACGACCCTATTTCTCAAAAAGAATATTTTCAATTTTATGCTTTTTTTAACAATGTAAATGAAACAGGGCAAGTACCCTATGTAGGAGATCCAAGTCCGACATTGATCCTTAAGGAAGATGAGGAAGTGGAGAAAAAGATTGCTTATTTAAAAGAAAAAATTGAGGAAGAGGAAAAAAGGTTAAAAATATATACCAAGGATGATTTGGCTTCTTTTGAAAGCTGGCAAAACAATCTTTCAAAGACCAAAGCTCCATTAAGGGTTCCAAGGGGAGAAATTGCATACTATCCTCTAGATAAGCCTGTCAATAATAAATTCTATAATCTCATTGATAAAGCCAAACCTGCTGATATGGTAGTCATTCAAAAGGATAAGGAATTAATATCGGTGAAAGGAAAGATTGGAAAAGGAATAAAACTGGTTGGGGATAGTTATGTGGATTTAGGTGCAGATATAGCTTATTTCGAACGGAGTGATCCTTTTTCTATAAGTATATGGTACAAGGCCCTTAAAGATAGTTTGAATGGGCCCATTTTTTCCAAAACCGGTGGCTTCGCAAATGGGTTTAGAGGATATGAATTATTAATTAGAGAAGATGGAAGTCTAGCAGGATTAATGAGCCATACATGGCCGGCAAATGCCATAGAAGTCCATACTGAAGAGGCAATACCTGTGGGTGAATGGGTACATTTAGTCATGTCCTATGACGGATCAAGCAAAGCCTCCGGCTTAAAGCTCTATATGGATGGCAAACCAATGAAAACAAAAGTAATAACCGATCATTTAAAGCAAAGCATTTTGGCTTATGGTAAGGAAAAAAGGAGTATTGGTAGCCCCGGTAATTTGCAAATTGGAAAAAGGGGGACAAATTTTGCTGAAACCCTAGACCATTCTATTGTGGATGAACTTAGGTTGTTTGATCGTAATCTAACAGAAATTGAAGCCCAGTTGTTAGCAGGGGTGCTTAATCCTTTGCTCGAGAATAAAAATAAAGGAAACATTGCCGCTCTCAAAGATTATTATTTTGCAGTGGTAAACGAGCCATATGGCATGCAAAATAAAGTTTTGCATCAATTGCGCATAGAGGAGAATGAATTGGTAAGTTCCAAGGGAGAAGTGATGGTTATGCGAGAAAGAAGGGAGAAGAGGGCCACCCACATCTTGGACAGAGGGGTTTATGATGCTCCCACTGAACAGGTATTTCCGGGTACTCCTGATGTCATCTTAAAATTCTCTGACACATTGCCAAAGAATAGATTGGGATTAGCCAAATGGCTTTTAGATAAAAAAAACCCTTTGACTGCGAGGGTAATAGTAAACCAATATTGGGAAATGATATTTGGTAGAGGGATTGTGGCCACACCAGATGATTTTGGTAATCAGGGGGAGTTTCCTTCACATCCTGAACTGTTGGATTACCTTGCAATCAAATTTATAGCATCAGACTGGAATCTAAAAGAATTGATAAAATTGTTGGTAAGCTCTGCGACCTACCAACAATCCTCCGTTGTAAATGTAAATGGTAGAATTAAAGATCCGGACAATATCTGGTTATCAAGAGCCAATGCTTCTCGACTTCCAGCGGAAATGGTTAGGGACCAAGCTTTGGCTTCAAGTGGATTACTGGTTAGAAAAATTGGAGGGGAAAGTGTTAAACCTTATCAACCTAAAGGACTCTGGCGAGAGTTAACCACTAATTATGCGAATGAATACGTTCAGGATACCGGAGAAAAATTATATAGACGTAGCCTGTACACCATTTGGAAACGAAGTTCACCACCACCCGCAATGATCAATTTTGATGCTTCGGATAAATACATGTGTATTATAAAACGACAAAATACAAATACTCCCTTACAGGCACTGGTATTGATGAATGATCCTCAGTATATAGAAGCCTCAAGGGTGTTGGCTGAAAAGATGTTGACCCATGGTGGAGAAAAAACAATTGATCAGTTGAAATTTGGTTTTAAAGCAATTACAAGTAGAAATCCCGAAAAAGCAGAGTTGGAGATTATAAAAGAACTGTATCTAAGTGAATTGGAAGGATTTGAAAAAGCACCGCAAGACGCAGATAGTTTGCTACAAGTAGGTGAATATAAGAATGATAAGACATTGTCAAAAGAGAAATTGGCTGCACTAACTTTGGTCAATTCTACTTTATTGAACTATGATGAAGCCATCTATAAACGATAATAGGAATTTTAGGAGGAACATTTTAGCCAAATTATTTAAGGATTTTGATTGGAAAAAATAGATAATGAGTTTGTTACATAACCCGAATATGGATCGTCGTCAGTTTTTATCGAAAACCAGCTTGGGGCTGGGAAGTATGGCTTTGTCTTCTTTACTGGGGCCAGGTAACCTTTTCGCTAGAAACCCTCTGGGCTTAAATAATATTCCTCTTGTACCTAAGGCTAAACGAGTGATTTATCTTTTTCAAAGTGGCGGACCATCTCAAATGGAGTTATTTGATTATAAACCTTTGCTTAATGAACGTTTTGGCCAAGAATTACCGGAATCAATTAGGGCTGGCCAAAGATTGACAGGTATGACCTCAAGTCAAAATTCATTTCCTTTAGCAGGTTCTGTTTTTGATTTTGCTCAATATGGTCAAAGTGGAGCTTGGGTAAGTGAATTAATGCCTCATACTGCTAAGATTGTAGATGAATTGTGCTTTGTGAAATCCATGCACACCGAGGCTATCAATCATGATCCTGCCATCACTTTCTTTCAAACCGGTTCGCAATTAAGCGGAAGGCCTTCCATGGGTTCTTGGATAAGTTATGGTTTAGGCAGTGACAATAAAAACTTACCGGAATTTTGTGTTTTACTTTCCAGAGGTAAAAATGGTGGTCAACCCTTATATGCCAAGTTGTGGGGAAGTGGTTTTTTACCATCTTTACATCAAGGGGTGCAATTTAGATCCGGAAAAGATCCGGTATTATACCTGAATAACCCCAATGGGTTAAAAAATCATAGCCGGAGAAGAATGCTAGATGCACTGAAGGAACTTCATGAAATTAAATATGATGAGGTAATGGATCCGGAAATCAATTCTAGGATTTCACAATATGAAATGGCCTATAGAATGCAGTCTTCGGTTCCAGAAACAATGGATATTTCAAATGAGCCGGATTATATATATGATATGTATGGCCCTGATTCTAGAAAGCCGGGCACTTTTGCAGCAAATTGCCTATTAGCAAGGAGATTGGCTGAAAAGGATGTGAAATTCATTCAACTTTACCACCAAGGATGGGATCAACATGGGAATCTACCACGTGATATTCAGCTCATGAGTAAAAGTGTGGATCAGGCAGGGGCTGCTTTGGTAATGGATTTAAAACAAAGAGGTTTATTGGAAGATACGCTTGTGGTTTGGGGCGGAGAATTTGGACGTACCAATTATTCCCAAGGCAAATTGACAAAAGACAATTATGGTAGAGATCATCATCCAAGGTGTTTTACGATGTGGATGGCCGGTGGAGGTGTGAAAAAAGGTTATACCCACGGAGAAACCTGCGAATTTGGCTACAATATAGTACAAGACCCTGTTCATGTTCACGATTTTCAAGCCACCATGCTTCACCTTATGGGAGTGGACCATGAAAAGTTAATATTTAAACATCAAGGTAGAAGGTTTAGACTTACGGATGTAAGTGGACGGGTGGTTCATGAGATCATCAGTTAGCATCTAGATTTAAAATTGAACCAAATCACCAAAACAAATAACCAACCCAAGAAATGACAAACTTAGAAAGAAGGTCTTTTATCAAAGGCGCTGCAGCAGTATCTGCAATCACAATTTTAAAACCAAGCACCGTGTTTGGCAGCAAAGCTAACTCTGCTATTCAACTTGGAATTATCGGTTGTGGAAATAGAGGTACATCTGTTATCTCATCCATGTCTAAGCATACCAATGTTAATATAATGGCTATGGCAGACCTATTTAATGATAAACTTAAGGCCGGGAAAGAAAAATATGATGAATTAAACCAAGCAAATGGCTTTGGGAAAATTGACTCAAAAAATATTTATCAGGGTTCTCAAGCCTATATGGAGTTGTTAAATAATTCTGAAGTAGAAGCAGTATTGATAGCTTCTCCAGCCTACACTCATCCTGAATTTGTGGAGGCAGCTGTAGCAGCAGGGGTGCATATTTATTGTGAGAAACCGGTGGCAATAGATGTTCAAGGGGTAAAGCGTATAGAAAAGGCAGGACAGTCTATCAATGGAAAGCTTAGCATGGTGGTGGGTTTTCAAATTCGTCATGCTACCGCTTATCAGGAAATGGTAAAAAGAGTTCAAGAAGGAGCTATTGGAGATTTGGTCACCGCTCAATTGTATTATTTAGCTTCGGGCCTTCCAATCCATCCAATTGAAAATATGTCAAAAACTGAAGCAAAGATTCGAAATCAATTTCATTTCAGGTCTTTGTCCGGGGGGATTCTTTTAGACCAGGGAATTCACATGCTTGATGTTTGCAGTTGGACACTCCAAAGAAAACCATTATTGGCTATGGGATCCGGTGGAAGAGATCATAATAACGCTTTTGGGGATGCATGGAACAATTACCAAATAATATATAAATACCCCAATGACATCAAGGTGAGTTTTCATTCTACTCAATTAGGGCCCAATTTTGGAGATGTTTGCGCCCGCTTCTTGGGTACCAAAGGAACGGCCACCGCTCATTACAGTGGTGGTGTATTTATTGACGGTGAAAATGCTTGGGATTCCGGGATCCTTAGGCATAAAGGGGCAAGCGAAGATAGAGAGCAGCAAGCCGCAGGAGTATTTACTTCAGCCTTGCATGATTCCAATGAAAACAAAGTCAAAAGCTTTATTGGTAGTATTCAATCCGGAAAATACTTGAACGAGGCAAACTCAGGTGCTACTTCTACCTATACTGCAATTTTGGGTAGAATGGCCGCTGAAAGAGGGGAACAAGTTCTTTGGGATGCGATGCTTAATTCTAATGAAAGTATAAATCCAAATTTGAATTTAGCCCAGTTTGATTGAATTAACTTTCAATCTACTACTACCTTAAGGAATAGGGCCGTAATCATATGTTTATATGGTTCCTATATTAATAGAATCAATGTTACTCATGATTTGAAGCCAATACTTTTGTGATTACGGAGTGTTTAGGTAGGTTAGGCCTTTCATGAAAAAACTTTGATACCATTTTTCCTTAAATGGGGTAACTTGATTAAAAAATAAATAAGGTTTAGCTTTCACACATCGGCTTTTGTCCAAAAAAAACTAATTTTGGTAAAAGGGTAATAGTTAAAATTCCATTTTAGTCAAAATGGTAAGTATCGTGGAAGCAGATAAAAGAAACCAGTGTTTTTACTGATAAAGCATCAATTAGTTAATAATTAAGGCAAATTAATATATATGGAGAAATTTAACTCAAGTAAAGTATGTTGGGGAGTGATTGGAGCAGGAAGTGTTTGTGAGAAAAAAAGTGCCCCAGCAATGAATAAAATACCTGATTCATCAGTGGTGGCTGTGATGCGTAGAAATGCAGAAAAGGCAAAGGATTACGCTAAAAGGCATGGGGTTCCAAAATGGTATGCGGATGCGGATGAATTAATCAATGATCCGGAGGTAAATGCAATTTATATTGCCACCCCACCCAATTCACATCTGGAATTAACAAAAAAAGCTGTTGAAGCCGGGAAACCGGTTTATGTGGAAAAGCCAATGGCTAGAAATCATGCTGAGTGTTTAGAAATGATAAAAGTTTGTGAGGATGCAGGCCTGCCGCTGTATGTAGCTTATTATCGAAGGACTCTTCCCAATTTTTTAAAAGTTAAAAGTTTACTAGAAGAGGGGGCCATTGGAGATCCAAGGTATGTAAATATCGTCATTAACCAATCCAAACATCCTGATGTAATCAGGGATGAATCCAATTGGAGAATAGACCCTGAAGTAGCCGGTGGGGGATATTTTTATGATTTAGGCTCCCATCAATTGGATTATTTAGACTTCCTTTTTGGTCCGATGAAGGAGGTGAATGGTGTGGCAGCGAACCAATCAGGAGATTATCCGGCTGAAGATATTGTTTTAGGAAATTTCACTTTTGAAAGTGGTGTGCTGGGCTGCGGTAATTGGTGTTTTACTACCGGTGAAACTTCTCAAAAAGATGAAATTGTCATCGTTGGGAACAAAGGAGAAATAAGATTTCCTTGTTTTTGGGGGACTTCGGTCACACTAAAAAAAGATGGCATGCCGGATGAAGTTTTTGAATTTGAAATGCCTGAAAATATCCAGTTTTATCTGATTCAGTCCATTGTTAACGAGTTGCTTGAAAAGGGGGGAGACTGTCCAAGTACGGGAGTTTCTGCTGCCAGAACCAACTGGGCGATGGAACAAATGACTAAAAATTTTAAATGATTAAATACTTTAGAAATGTCTAAACAAAAACCATTGAAGTTTGGAATTATAGGAACAGGAGCAATTGCAGGAATGCATGCAGCAGCCCTCAATGCTAGTGAAGAAAGCGAACTGATTGCTGTATTGAGTTCCACTGAAGAAAGAGCAAAGTTGGCTGAAGAAAAGTTTAATGTTCCCGCCTACTTTGAAATAGATAAATTTTTGAATAATAGTGATTTGGATGTGGTTTGTATTTGCACCCATAGTGGAAATCATTTAGAGCCTGCAATGGCTGCTGCAAAAGCAGGTAAACATGTACTATTGGAGAAACCCATTGAGGTCAGCATAGAACGCGCTGATTTACTGATTAGAGCTTGTGAAGAGAGTGGAGTAAAATTAGGCGTAATCTTCCAAAACAGGCTAAAACCGGGCTACCTTAAGTTAAAGGAAGCTGTAAAGTCAGGTAAGATTGGGAGATTGCTAATGGGTACTGCTGCTATAAATTGGTACAGAGATCCATCCTATTATAGTTCAAGTGATTGGAAAGGTACCATAGAGGGAGATGGTGGTGCAGCCCTTATCAACCAAGGAGTACACACCATTGATTTGCTATTGGATATTATGGGAGATGCTGAAGCTGTTTATGGACAGGTAAGAACCATGGTTCATAAAATTGAAGGTGAAGATCTTGCTTCTGCAATAGTGAATTTTAAAAGTGGTGCTTTAGGAACAATTACCGGTGGGACTTCACTTTTCCCGGGAAATCCTGAAAGACTAGAAATCTATGGAGAAAAAGGTAATATAATATTAGAAGGAGGTAAAATAATTGCTTGGAATATTAAAGGTGAAGAAGATCACATGATTCCCGGTTCTGATATTGGAGGATCTGGCGCATCAGATCCTATGGCCATAGATTTCAAACTACACCAAGTTCAAATTGAAGACTTTGTAGAGGCAATAAGAAATGACACTGACCCTGTAGTAACAGGACATGATGCCAAAAGATCGCTGGCGTTAATTTTAGGAGTGTATGCATCTTCTACTGAAAACAAAAAAATTAATTTATAAACATCATTAAATTTAGAAATAAACTTTGATGGTGGATAATTTCTCCTACCGGAGAGTAGAACTAGGATCTCTTCAAGCAGAATAGTCTATAGACGAATATATTCTGTTTGAAGAGATTATTTTTTTTAGGCATAGAGATTACTCTTGTTAAAGCTGGTGTTTTTTGTAGTGGGAGGTTAAATTCCATATAAAGGTATGTTTTATTTTGAGTGATGAATATACCTTATAATCAAGTGATTATAACTCTTATTATCTGATAGGCTTTTTTTTAATGCCATTAGGTTATGATTGTTTTAATACATCAGAGGTCTTAACTATTTCATAGGATACCTCAATTTTATTGATAAAATAATTCTTTCGATTTCTCACATAAACTTAGTTTTTAGAATAGGTTTAATATAATTTGGTTATTTTTAGATAGTAGCGAAGATGTAGAGGTGGGCTGACCAAGTATTTATTATACCATGGAAGAAAATAAAAAAGAAGAAGAAAGTGGAATAGTTGCTCAGGGAATCAATGCTGAGTTGGATTCAATTACCAATTTAGCAGGGATTTTGACCGGAGCTCCTGTTAGTTTACTTTTTAAAATCAAAGCCGGACAAACCACCATAGTTTCTAATAATGGCCTAGATGATCAATCATCCCTCGAAAATTTATGCTTCATGAATTTTGTTACAAAAGCCAACAAGGAGATGCTTGTGGTGGGTGATTGTAAAAGGAAGCCCAAACTTTCACAAAATTCTATACCCGGAATGGACTTCTTTGCAGGGGTGCCAATTAAAACTTCCACTGATGAAATGTGGGGAATGATATGTGTTATTGATTTTGAGCCAAGAGAATTGGATGAAAGGAAAATTCAAGGCCTTAAAATTTTAGCATCACAAATAACAAAACTTTTAGAATTAGAACAAAGTCACAGTGAAATAGCAAAAACCAAAGAAAAGCTAAAAAGAGAATCAGGTAGATTAAATAATATTTTAGAGGCGACTCAATTGGGTGCTTGGGAGTGGGATATAGAAAAAAACCTAGTATCTATCAATGAACGTTTTGCATCAATGATAGGGTATGAGCTCGAAGAATTGACACCTTTTACCATGGATGTCTGGTACAAAATATTGCATCCGGCTGATAGGGAAAATTCTGATCGTGTTTTAAAAGCCTGCTTCAATAGGGAATTAGATTATTATGACATAGAGTGCAGGTTAATTCATAAAAATGGGCAAGAGGTTTGGGTCAATGATAAAGGTAGGGTGACCAGATGGTCTTCCACAGGTAAGCCTTTACAGATGTCTGGTACCCATGCAGATATTACCAATAGAAAAATTAATGAGATTCAATTTCAAACTGTTTCAGCTAATATTCCGGGTGTTGTTTACCGTTATATCAAGCGCTCTTCAGAACAAAATCGTTTTGAATGGGTAAGTAATGGAGCCAATCAAATTTTTGGATTATCTCCAAGTCAAGTCATGGAAAGTAGTGAATTGGTCTGGAGTCGGATACACCAAGATGATGTCGATGGGCTAAGAGCATCTATTGATAAATCTGCCGAAAGTTTAATGAATTGGTTGAAAGAATACAGGTATCTTCATCCAGATGGTACAGTTCGATGGCACAAGGGTGCAGGCACTCCTCAAAAGTTAGAAGATGGAAGTATAGCCTGGGACTCCATCATAATGGATGTGACACAAAGGAAGGGGGTAGAAGAAAAGTTAGGAGAGACCTTGTTCTTTCTTCAAAATAAAATTAAAGAACAAGAATGCATTTTCAACATAAGTAGATTTGATTATACTTGGGATCAAATTGATGATTTGTTTCAAAGCGCATGCAATATTTTTCCCTTAGCTTGGCCTAATTCTGATGAAACTCATGCTAAAATTACATTTCAAAATAAAGCGTATTTCAGTTCAGGATTTAAACCTTCAGGTTCTTTATTAAGGTCTAAATATGTTTTACACGATGGAAAGTTACTAGCACTTGAAATAGGACTGCCTGAAAATGTTGAGATAGGTAATGGTTCTAGCAAACTAAAGAATAAAACTAGACTAATTGATAACCTGATGTATCATTTAGGTAACTATATAGATCAATTAAGCAGCCAAGAAGCGTTAAGGGTCTCAAATGAGCGGATAGGAACCCTTATTCAAACCATACCAGGCGTATTTTGGGAATCACAACCGGATAGTTTTAAATTGAGTTATGTAAGTCCTCAGGTTGAAGATATTTTAGGTTATTCTCCTGAAGAATGGTGTCAGGACCCGGGTTTTTGGGTGAATCATATTTATAAAGATGATAAAGAAATTGTTCTTCAATTAATTGAAAAACATTCTCATACCAATAATGATTTTACAATTGAATATAGGTTTTTAAGGAAGGATGGAAGGGTAGTCTGGATCAGCGATTTAATCACAGTGATTATTGATGAAAACGATGGACTAAAATATAGGGGGCTAATGGTAGATATTACCAAAAGGAAAGCTGCTGAAATAGCCCTCAAGAAAAATGAAAAAAGGTTTAAAGCACTTGTGGAAAATGGAAGAGATGCCATCGTTATTTTTGATGCTGAAGGTGTTCAAAAGTATGTTTCACCTTCCATTACTCAAGTATTGGGATATACTGAAGAAGAAGCCTACCAATTAAAATTAAATGAGTCGATACATCCCGAGGACCTAGACCTGTCTTTGGATAAATTTAAAAGGACTTTGGCTTCACCGGGTTTACCGATTGAGGGTGGGATTATTAGAACCAAACATAAAGATGGTACTTGGAGATGGATGGAATCCACGATAACCAATTTTTTGGATGATCCCGACATTAATGGAATAGTTGACAATTTCAGAGATATAACTGAAAAAGTGAAGCTAAATAACCAGATGGAGAAAAGTGAAAAACGGTTTCGCTCAATGGTTAAAGAGGGCTCCGATTTGACAGCTATAGTTTCTGAAACAGGTAAATATATATACGTTAGTCCTAACTACCCTCATATTCTGGGCTATGAAGAAGAGGAATTAATTGGCGATTATCCCACCAATTATTTTCATCCTGATGACAAAGATCGAGTCATTTTTGAATTTAGTAATCTTCCACTTAGAGAAAGAACCAAAGGCCATCCTTACCGGTATAGGCGTAAGGACGGCTCCTGGTGCTGGCTACTAACTGTGGCAACCAATCTATCGGACGACCCAAGTGTAGGTGGAGTAGTGGTTAATAGTATGGATATCAGTAAACTTATTGAAGCGCAAGGAAAACTAATTACAAGTGAGGCCAGGTACAAAAGTTTTCTTGACTCCCAAACTACATTTGTTATTAGAATCGATCTTGAGGGGTACATCACTTTTGCTAATACCAAATATATAGAGACTTTCAATTGGCTTTTTTCCGGTAATGAAAAAATTAATGTGATCTATACGGTACAGGAAGAAGATAGAAGTAAAATCAAAGGAATAATAAAAAAGTGTTTAACAGAACCAGAAAAAGCCCACAAGGTAGAACTTCATAAATTAAATCATGAAAAGGGAGCTTATACCACCCTATGGGATTTTGTAGGTATACTGGGGATGGATGGTAAACCTAAAGAAATTCAATGTAATGGAATAGATATTTCCGAACGAATTGCTTTTGAAGAAGAATTAAAAAAGAGCAATGAGCGCTTTGAGTTAGTGATGCAGACAGACTCGGGAAGTATTTGGGATTTTGATCCCAATAACAGTGATATGTTTTTAGGAGAAGGTTTTGCAGTAAACTTTGGTTTACAAATCCAGGATCCGTCAATAAATTACGAGGTCTTTTGCAATAGCATCCATCACGAAGATCTTGATCACTATACAAAAAAGGTCAAACAGGTATTGTTTAATAGCTTAGAAAATCAATTAGAAACAGAATATCGTCTTTTAAAAGCGAATGGTGAAATAGCTTATGTAAAAGAGAAAGCCATCATTCTAAGGGACTCAGAAGGTAAAGCTTATAGGATTGTAGGTGCAATTAAAGACACTACCTTAGAGCATTTCTATGGCGAACTTGAGGCCATTGAAAAAGACTTGATGGAGACAAGCATGAATAAAGAGGCCAACCTTTCCGATTTGTTGTATAGTTTCCTTTCCAATTTGGAAAAACTTTTTCCAAGTATGAAAATGGCTATTTTAAAGGTTACAGGCAATCGTTTACAAAATTTGGCGACGCCTACATTTCTTGATTTAGACAAAGTCAGTGTCAGTGATTTTGAAAATTATTTAAATGATTCAATCAGCCTTGACCAATCTTCAGATTATTTTAATAAGGAAATTTATATTGCTGAAATTAAAAAGGACCCTCAATGGAAAGGCCTTTTAAACTTTACTAAGGAAAAGAATACCCGCTCTTGCTGGTTCTTGCCGATTATGAACTCAGGAGGAAGCCTGGATGCAGTTTTGATTAACTTTTTTGAGGATTCAAAAATGCCAGGAGGTTGGGAACACTATGCCATTCAAAGAAGTCAGCGAATTTTCCCTGTTTTGATTACCAAATTTGAGTATTTTGAAAACCTGCATAAGAGTAACGAACGATTTACCTATGTCAATATGGTTACCAATGATGCAATATTTGATTGGGATTTAATAAAGGATGAATTCCATTGGGGAGAGGGATTTTATAGGATTTTTGGCTATCAAAAAGGTGAAGAGATCAATAAAATTTCAGAATGGAGCACATTCATGCATCCTGCTGACGTCATTGAAACAGACAAAATATGGGATGATTTTGTTTTTGATGCAAAAAACAACAGGTGGCATAAAGAGTACAGGTTTCGGCATAAATCCGGTCAATTTCTTCACATAGAAGAAATTAGCTATATGATAAGAGACAGTCATGGGAGTCCATTAAGAATGATTGGTGTGTTACGGGATAAAACAGATGAAAAGGAGGATTTTTTCCAAAAAGAAGTTCAGCACCAGATTGCTAAATACTTCAAAGATGATTTATCGTTGAAGGTAATTTTAAAAGAAGTTTTAAAATATATTTCATCTATATCAGATTTTTCAGGTTGTGAGATTTGGCTATTAAATCGAAAACAAGCAGGAATTAATTTGATTGAAGATTATTGGAGCGAGAATTATCAGCTTAGGTATAGGAATGATTTACAAAAAGTAAATAAAAATCTAGCTAATCAAGCTTTGATCTCAGGTTCACTATTGAAATTAGATAATCTGGATAAGGAGCCCATTTTTACCCAAGTAAACCCTGAGTTACTTGATTCAATCAAGTTGGTGTTAGGGATACCATTATTCCAAAATAATATTAAAGTAGGGGTGATGCTCTTATATGTTAATAATATCGTCACATTGCCCAAAGATTGTCAACAATTTTTTGAACCCATAGGAAATTTACTTGGTGGAATAATCAAGCGAAAACAGCAGGAAGAAGAAATGAAACTTCTTTTTGAAAGTGCTCCTGAAATGCTGACTGTAATTGATACCAAAGGGAATTTTGTTAAAATTAATCCTTCATTTTGTAAGGTGTTTGGCTATACGGAAGAGGAGATGTTGACCAAAAAGTTTGAGGACTTTATTCATCCTGATGATAAAAGTATGTCGCGGAAAAATTTTTCATTAGAGAAAGGGATACATGCAAAAAATTTAATTAATAGATACCAAACAAAAACTGGTCAATACAAATGGATTTCTTGGAATACTTCCGATAAGTTTGGAGAAGAAGGATTGGTCTTTGTTTTTGGCCATGATATTACTGAATTAGTATCCTTACAAACTTTACTTGACAATGCCTCAAAACTTTCGAGGATGGGTAGTTGGGAGATTGATTTAATTAATAATGAACTTTATCTATCGTCTACCACCAAGGAGATCTATGGTATTCCTCAAGAAAGCACTCCTAGCTTTGAAGATCTAAGTAAGTATTATGATGAAAACACAAAGAATTCTATTCGAAAGGCAATAGCACAGGCAGAAAAAGATGGTAGTTCATGGGATTATCAGATTTTATTAAAACTAAGAGATGGCAGGGAATTATGGGCAAGAAGCATAGGTCAGCCGGAATTTAGTAAGGGTAAATGTGTTCGAATTTCCGGTTCACTTCAGGACATACATGCACAAAAAACAAACGAATTAGAATTGGCTAAAAACAATCAGCTTCTTGAAATTATTTCAAAGGTAATAGAGAAATTTTTGGTGGTTGAGGATTGGAATGAAGCCATAGAGAAAGTTTTTCAGCTTACAAGCGAAGCAGTTCAAATTGATACAATCAATTATTTTCAAAAAAATAAGGTTGGAGCTGATGGGAAGGAATATGTTAATAAAATGATAGAATGGACGCTAGGAGGGGATTTAAATTTTCCGGAACAGGATCCTATTCAAACCTTTGCTATAGATGATTTTCCTGAGATAATGGAGGTCTTGAAAAGAGGGGAGTTGTTTATTATGCATACTCGTGATCTACCTGAATGTATATTGAAAAAGAATTTTAAAAAGAGAGGAATCTATTCAAATATTTCTATTCCCATTTCCATTAAGAATAAATTTTATGGATTTTTGAGCTTTAATACCTGCAATTCTGAGCGAAATTGGACGGAGAGTGAGCTCTCATTTTTACAAACCATTTCATCCAATTTTTCTGCAGCTATTCAGCGCACAAATAGTCAAAAGGCCCTATTGCAATCCTTTAAAGAAAAAAACGCCATTTTGGAGAGTATAGGTGAGGCCTTTTTTGCTTTGGATAATAATTTCAAAATTTTATACTGGAATCAAAGATCTGAAGAGATTATTGGTATACTAAAAGAACAAGCCCTCAATAATATAATTTGGGAAGTGATCCCGGGTGTAAATGAAACAGAGTTTAAAAAGCAATTATTGTATGCCTTTCAATATCGTAAAAATATTCATTTTGAGATGTTTTCTGAGCGAAGGAAAATATGGTTAAATGTAAATTGTTATCCCTCAGAAGAAGGAATAAGTGTTTTTACTAAAGACATTACTCAAGAAAAGTTAATATCCGAAAAAATTCAACTTTCCAATGAGCGATTTGAGAAAATAGCTGAAGCCACCAATGATGCCATTTGGGATTATGATGTTGAAAACAACGAAGTTTTTCGAGGTGTGGGTTTTAAAAACCTTTTTGGATATGGTCTAAAAGATATTTCTACAGATATAGCGGCCTTACAAAAATTGATTCATCCAGAAGATAGGGAAAGAATAAGGGTGAAGTTCAAGGAATTTCTAAATAGCGATACACTGACCAATTGGTTTGAAGAGTATCGCTTGCTATGTAAAGAAGGACATTATGCTTTTGTAATTGATAGGGCCATTTTTATAAGAAATAAATATAAAAAAGTAACAAGGGTTGTAGGGGCCATAACCGATATTACCTATAGAAAAGAATATGAAGAATCTCTTCAAGCAATGAATGAGCAGATGGCCCAGCATGCCATTGAGCTCGAACGCTCAAATAAAGAGCTGGAACAATTTGCTTATGTGGCATCACATGACTTGCAGGAACCGCTAAGAATGGTGAGTAATTTTATGGGGTTATTAGAAAGGAAATACCAGGATAAATTGGATGATAAGGCTCACCAATATATAGGTTTCGCGGTAGATGGCGCCATGCGGATGCGGCAGATTATTCTGGATTTATTGGAGTTTTCAAGAATAGGAAAGCATGAAGACAAGCTCAAAATCTTGAATATAGAGGAAATTGTAAATGAGGTTTGTGTCCTTCAGAAAAAAAGAATTAGAGAATCTGAAGCTATAGTAAAATGCAATACGCTACCACGGATATTGTCTTACAAAACCCCTATTTTTCAAGTGTTTTATAATCTAATTGGAAATGCGCTAAAGTATAGGAATGAAAAAGAAAAACCTGTGATAGAAATTAAATGCGAAGAGAAAGTTGTCTTTTGGCAATTCTCTGTGGTTGACAATGGAATAGGTATAGATCCGACACACCATGATACAATTTTCACTATTTTCAAACGCCTCCATGGAAAAGGCAAATATGAGGGCACTGGAATGGGACTGGCGATAGTAAGAAAGATTATTGACAATTTAGGTGGAGAAGTTTGGGTCGAATCCAAAAAAGATGAAGGTTCGAAGTTTTATTTTACAATTCCTAAAACCAACCCGGAGATAGAAGAGGGGATTTAAATCATTAAAATGTTTTGAACATTGGGTTAAATCAAGAAAGCCTCGGAATGATTGTTCCGAGGCTTTCTTATTTTCATTTGTGCTTCCTAGAAGCGCTATAAATAGCCAGTGCTACCTGTTCAGCAAAGATTAGGCTTATATTTTTGGAAGTTCAAAACCTTCTCTGTAATCTTTGGATACAAATTGGTTGGCAGGTTCAAAATTGGTGACCTTCATGTTTTCACCATCCCACATTAGCTTAATGCCTCTTCCAGGATAGTCAAAGCCTTTTCCATCTGCTTTCGGAGTTCTAAAATCATAACTCTTAATGGCTAAATTCCCCATAAGGACGGATTCAGTCAAAGGTCCCGCGATGGAAAAAGGAGAGCTAAGCTCATCGTATTCTTTACTACCATGGCCTGCAATACATGCATTAACCCATTGCGCATAGTGACCACCAACACCACCTTCCACACGAGGTAAAGTTGGTGCTACTTCTACGCTGTCATTGATAGAAGTAGGTAATAATTTAGGGTTCATTCCATAGGTTGAACACATCATTTTACCTCTGGTTCCTTCTATAATTACGCCATTGCCACCATCTCCCATTTGTTCATTTGGGCCAAGCTCTTCCGGCCTGCTAGGTTGAATACCACCATCCATCCAGTGAAATTCAAGATTGCCTCCATTAGGCTTGTCAAAACCCAAAGTGATATGAGAAGACGGAGGACAGCTTTCAGGAAAATAGCCTTTTGTGAATTCTCCGGTATATACTGAGCCAACACTACATTCTGCTCCGGTTGGGTAACCTAAATCTAAAGTTCGGAAGGCCGGCTCCATTAGGTGGCATGCCATATCTCCAAGTGCTCCGGTACCAAACTCCCACCAACCTCGCCAATTAAAGGGATGTAAATTTTCTACATAATCCATTTGTCTTGCAGTACCTAACCACAAATCCCAATTGAGATTTTTTGGTGCTTTTTTCCCTGATTCTCCAGGCCAGGGAACACCCTGAGGCCAAACTGGTCGATTGGTCCATACTTGCACTTTGGTTGCCTCACCGATTAATCCTGCAGCATACCATTCGCGCATTTTACGGACTCCATCTCCAGAAGCCCCTTGATTACCCATTTGGGTTACCAACTTGTATTTTTCAGCTGCTTGTGTAAGTACTCGTGCTTCATGGATCGTATGGGTCAATGGTTTTTGGACGTAGACATGTTTGCCCATTTTCATTGCTGATAAGGCTTGAACTGCGTGGTTGTGATCAGGAGTTGAAACAGAGACGGCGTCTATATTGTTGTCTTCCTTTTCCAACATTTCTCTATAATCTTCATAGAACTTCGCTTTAGGATGAGCTTTGATCCTTCCTGATGCCCTTTTTGGATCCACGTCGCATAGCGCCACTATATCTGCATTTCCACTTTCATAGAAACTTCTAATATCACTTCCACCTTTACCACCGGCACCTATACCTGCAATTCTAAGTTTGTCGCTTGGTGCCTTAAAACCGGGACCTCCAAGTACATGTCTGGGTACAATGTAGAACCCGGCTGCTGCCATAGCAGAGGCTTTCATAAAATTCCTTCTGGAATTGTTCTTTGTGGATTTACTGATATCTTTCATTGGTAATTTTTTAAATTATTATAAATGTCTAAAATATTAAAAATTGATGAAAGTTTCTTGTTTTTTTATATGGAAAAATAGTTTTTGAAAATCCTCCTTTGTATAATAAAAAACTGAGCCATTGGGTTATACCTTTTCCCAACGTATTCTTCCATTAATCAATGAAAAAGACCAATGATTATTGGTCTTCGCTTTTACTTTCTGCTTGACTTGTTTTTTTTAAATTTATTATTTTAGGTATAGGCAAGAGGTATTCCTCTTGTATGGCAGGATCATTTTGATAACATACCGGTGAAGTATTTTCAGGAAGGCTTGTTTTATCTTTTATTTGACCTTTCATTTTCAACTTGTTTTTTCTTTCAACAACTCAGCAATTAATGAAATATTGTTTCCAATAGCAGTGGGGTTTTTGTCTACAATTGCTAAGCCTATATCCCCTAAGGCCCCAATGAAATCAAAGGCCTTTTGAATATCTATTAAAGAATTGATGCTGCTCTTAATCTCCTTATTGATGTTGCTCAACTTTGATATGGCCGTGGCTGTCTCTTCTCCAACAATTATGGTTGACAAAAGCTTCATCTCCCTGGCTGTTTTCATTAATTGATTTGACTTTTTGCCCATTTCAAGAAAAGTCTCATGGCTGATTTTTTGCTGGCTAATTTTTTCAAATCGATAGTCATTGAATTTTTTTGCAATCTCTAAAAATTCATCTGCCAATTGGCTAATTTGTTCACTGTCAAATCTATCTTTCATTTTTTAAGTTGCTCATAGGTATAATGTAGTGTACGTAAATCTGCAGATATTCGCCCAATTTCTGCTTTGAAATTGGCGCTATTTAATTTTAAATCGGAGGATACCAACTTATGGTGTTCTTTAGCAATGAGTTCAATAACTTCTATGAGTGCCTTAATCTGACCTGTTTTTATCCTATGTTCGTCTATTAAACCATAGTATTCCCTAGCTGCAGCAGCTTTATCCATTGTATTGAGGGCTGGATCGAAACTCATGGATTTGTAAAAGGAATACCAAACTTCGTTTTGAATTTCCATCAAGCCCAGAAGATTTTCCTTTAGTACAAATATTAATTTTTCGCTAATTAATTGTTGATAGGGGTCTGCGTCCTCCATATAACTTTTTATCCTATTTTTTCTGTATTGACCTGTTACTGCTTTTAAGCTTAATTCCGTTAATTTTTGAAAGGCCAATAATTGTTCTTCCTTAAACTCAATCAGGTTTGAGGCAGCTAAAGTGGTAGCAGGCCTATTCAAATTATATTGGTTAATTTCTGTAGAAGACAATTGATAAAGCCCTTCCCAGTAGTCTATTAAAACAAAATAAAGATTATTTACTTGTTCATCTGCTTTTAAGTAAACTTCACAAGCACAATTTGCTTCCCTTTCAATTTCAAATTGACTTACCTTGGTAAAGGTACATTCTTCAAGACATGCAGCGTGGAAATTATATTTGAGTTCCTTTAATTTGCCGATTCCTATTAAAGCTTCCTTTGACAAATCCTCAACAGGTATTAGGCTGGAGCAGGATAATGATAGCCCTATGATAAAAATACCGACTATTTTTGAAATCAATTGCATGTTTAAATATACCGATTATTCCGGTATTTTGATGGTAAGTCTGTTGCCAAATAACGGATTTTGCAAAACTTGTGAATAGCTTTTGTATCAAATAGGTCAGATCAAAAATAAAATAGTATGAATCAACTGCATACCCTATGCTAAAAATCTTTTGATGCACTTTTAAGAAATCGGATTTTTGTCTTTAGGGTTCAAATTATTAATAAAGATAAGTCAGGTATATAATTTTATTTATTTCACAACTAGAGGAAATACAACATTCATAAACACCAAGTCAATTCTACTTGATGCCCAAAGAGATAAAAGAACGATCAAGTTTTTTCACAAAAGAATTTTTTAAGTACCCCATCTTGAATTTCTTCTCTAATGACTACAAAACCGGCGTTGGTAAGTAGTGTTTTCATGATCCAATCTAAGGTAGAATACTCTTCTTTAAAATGGATAATCGTATCCTCTCTCATAAAATCACCTCCTTTTAATTCTTGACTTTTAATAAAGGCATTAATTTTATCAATTGAATTGTGATCTGGAATAACTACATCATAAAAATAAAACCTTCCTCCAGGTTTTAAAATATGGAAGATTTTTTCTAGTGCAATACTTTTCCAATAGTCCGGAAGATGATGTAAGGACAAGGAGCTGATCACTCCATCTATGCTTTTCTCAGGGAGATTAAAATTTAAATAACCGGTATGAGAAAAGGAAATATTTTTGATTTGCTTGATATCTGCTTTAGCTTTGGCAGCTTTTAACATGGTTTCTGAAACATCTATCGCATATACTTTTTCGCTATGGGCTGCCAGTGCTAAGGAAAAATTGCCTGTACCACATCCGATGTCTAAAAATCTCAATCTTTTATTGGGTCTTAACCATTCAATTACTTCTTGGATTTCTTTAGCTAAATTTCTGAAATCATCATGTGAGGGGTCGTAAACATCTACCTCTTTTTGCAATGTGTAATCTTTTCCGGTTTGCTGAAATTCGTTGTAAAGCCATTTTGTAATCATGATATATTACTTTTGTGTTTATTTCTGTATTTAATTCTTCTATTTAGTTAAATATCCGAATTTCAAAGCAGATTTACATGGCTTAGCTTGGTTTAAAATAAATTGATTTTTCCAATTAATAGCCGGAAATTGAAAAAGAATAATATTTTATTTTGGATTACATATTTAGTTTAAGTCATTTTGTAAAATTGAAATAATGAAAGGTAAATCAATAGCTATCCTCGGGATTGGAGGAGTTGGTGGATTTGTTGCTGCTAGAATTTTGGCAAATCGTTTAGATAAATCTGTAAAACTTGACTTAATTTCAAGAGGAGCCACTTATGATAATATTAAATCAAAAGGCTTGGTCTTTAGCAATCCCGACTCTAAGAAGATTTTACACCCAGATGGGCTAATTCTGAGTGGGGAATCTAAAAACACTTATGATTTGGTGATTTTGGCTACAAAGTCACAGTCCATGAAGCAAGCTGTTTTAGAAAATCAAGCAATTTTTGGAAAAGACACCTTGGTTCTCCCTTTACAGAATATGACGAATGCGGCAGCCCTTATTCGACCTTTCGTTGGGAAAGCTATGGTTTTGGATGCTTGTATTTACCTGATTTCAAATGTTCAAAAACCCGGGCATATCAAGCATCTGGGAGGGCCTGGGAAAGTAATCGTTGGTTCTTCAAACACGGGTACTTATGACTGGGTTATTAATTATTTAAATGAATGTGGAATACCGTTAAACTTAGTGTCTGATGTAAAATTTCAGCTTTGGAAGAAGTTCTTGTTTATATCTAGTCTCGGAACTTTAACAGCTGCGAGGAATGTGACATTTGGAGAAATCAGATCCAGTCAGGAATTAAAAGGAGTATGGATTGGTTTGATGGAGGAATTGATTCAATTGGCTCAAAAACAGGAGGTAATGCTTGACGAATCTGATATAAAGAATGCACTGGCTATGATTTCAAATTTTCCCGAAGATGCCAAGTCTTCATTTCAGTTAGACGTTGAAGCAGGCCGGTTTGGAGAAAAAAAGACCTTGGTGGATGAAGTCATTATTGATTCTAAAAAATATGGATTAAGTTGTACCAATTATCAGCTTTTAGAAAGTAAGATATCTGAGAGTTTGGGGAATAACTAAAAGAAAACTAAGGACATAACAATGATTCTTAGGGTTAATGCCTCGTTTTTTTAATTAGTATTTGATTCAATCCCCCGGTTTCTAGGGAGTTTTTTTCCTAAGAATACCAACAAGGCCAGGATGAATAAGAACAAGAATATAATAAGACCAATATTCTGAAAGGTATCCAAGTACCCAATAATGGATATATTTAAAAAAGGGTAGGGGTAAAAGCCTGAAAAATGCCCTCTAATTAACACAAATAGTAAATAGCAAATGGGATACAGTATCCAATAGGATACGGATTTGAATTTCAAATCAAATTTAGCCACATTCATAAACCAATAGATTAAAACCCAAAGTGGGACAATACTATGCAATAATTCATCAATAAGGTATTGAAATCCGGTAGGTTGCCATATTCCTCTCAGAGCAATTTGATAAACTAAGCCTACAATAAGTATAAATGTGGTTATGGCAGTAAGTGCACCGGTATTATGAAAAATTGAAAATGGAAATTTCTTTAACTTAAAAGCTTTGGATGTAAAATACAGGGCAACGAGTGTGTTGGTTAAAATGGTGAAAAAACTAAAAAATCTTACAATGGTTTCTATGATGCCTGCCTGTCTATTAATAATCATTAAATAGAACTGTGCAAGAACAGCAAACCAAACGATAATTGAGGCAAATAATTCAATATTCTTTTTCATAGATATTCGGTTATCCTATTCCCATTCACCAAATATAAACAAAAGTGAGGGCTATTATTGTATGATAATACCTTCTTAATCCTATTAAACAAAACAAGCCTTCCAATTATGGAAGGCTTGTTTTGTTTAAATCAAATTGAATATCTAAACTTAAGGTTTAGATATTTCAAAATTGACTGATTTACCTTTGATGGTATTGGTATTCATTACGTTAATTACATGGCTGGCATCTTTTTTAGGGATGTCTACAAAAGAAAAGCTGTCATAAATATCAATTTCACCTATACTTCCACCAGATACTCCAGTTTCTCCTGCGATAGCGCCTACAATATCATTCGGGCGAATGCGGTCTTTTTTTCCTAGGTTCAAAAAGAGACGAGCCATATTAGGTTCTCTTTCTTTTTTATTTCCCCTTCTACCGCTGCGATCGCCTCTTTCTCCATTACGCCCTCTTGCTCCTCGATCATTGCGGTCTCTTTTCCTTCTATCGTCTCTTCCACCACGATCTTTATCGGGGGTAAAATTCATTTCTTTGAACTTATCAATGGCTTCACCCAATTGCATTTTCACCAAACTCAAGGCGACTTGCTCTATAGATATTCCTTCCGCAAGAAGACTTTCTACGGCTTGCTCATAGATGCTATTGTCTTCCTCCTTAGCTAGTTGCCTATGAATATCCTTGGTCAACTGGTCTTTTTTCATCTGGATAAGCTGATCCACGGATGGAGGAGCAGCTTTCTCTATTTGGGTTTTGATAAACCTTTCAAGATCCCTCAACCTTCCGGCATCTCTTCTTCCTGATACAAAGCTAATGGCAGTACCTGATCTACCGGCCCTTCCGGTACGACCTATCCTATGTACATAATTTTCCTCATCAAGAGGTAGGTCATAATTGAAAACCGCTTCAACGTTTTCAACGTCAATCCCCCTTGCAGCTACATCTGTTGCTACTAAAACCGAACAATGTCCTTTTCGAAACTTGTTCATAACCTTGGTTCTTTGCGCTTGAGACAAATCACCATGTAAAGCCTCTGCAGGGATACCCTTCGCTGTCAGCTCTTCGGTTACTTCATCTGTAACCCTTTTGGTGTTACAGAAAATTACACTCAGTTTATACTGGTGAAGGTTAATAAGTCTGCTTATTAAATCCGTTTTTAATCCGGATCTTACATCAAAGTACAATTGAGAAATATTTTCAACTGTAAGCTCTTTTCTTAATACCTTGATGATCTCAGGCTCTGTTTGGTATTTTCTAGTAAGCTCTAAAATTGGCTTGGGCATGGTAGCAGAAAAGAATACTGTTTGCCTTTCGATAGGCATAGAACTAAGTATTTTTTCAATGTCATCTCTAAAACCCATGTCTAGCATTTCATCAGCTTCATCCAACACAATGATGCTAACCTGGCTTAGGTCCAAGGTTCTTCTATCCATATGGTCCATGATTCTGCCGGGAGTACCCACCACAATTTGAACGCCTTTTTTTAAACTTCTAATTTGTCTGTCTATAGATTCGCCACCGTAAATACAGGTAGAAGAAATTTTCCTATTGTATTTGGTAAGTTTAACGATCTCACCTTCTACTTGGACAGCAAGCTCTCTTGTGGGGCACAAAATTAGGGCCTGTGGTTTCTTGTTATTGCTGTCAATGCGATCAATAATCGGAATCCCGAAGGCTGCGGTCTTACCGGTGCCTGTTTGAGCCTGACCAATAACATCGGCTCCTTGTAATAATAAGGGGATGGTTTGTGCTTGAATGGGGGAAGGTTGGGTATAGCCCATATCTTCCACTGCCCTTAAGATTTCTTCCGAAACCCCAAGGTCTGAAAATAATATTTCTTTTTCCATGAAATGTTCCTTACTTCTCAAAGCCACGGTATTCCCAAATATCCCAGTGTCGATCAACAATAAGGAACCCCACGGCGTAGGAGAAAAATGTATAATTTAAATAAGTTGCAAAGGTAAGAAAAATTAACTTAGCTTACAACTATTACTAAGCAGTTTGTAAAATATATTCTAATTATCAGCTGATTTTACTAAATTATATTTTGAAAAGGAATAAAAAAAGGGTCTAAAGACCCTTTTTTTATTTAATCTAAAAACTTTGGATTATCTTTTATCAATAGGTACGAAAGGTCTTTCTGTATTGCCTACGTAGACTTGCCTTGGTCTACCAATTGGTTCATTGTTTTCACGCATTTCTTTCCATTGTGCGATCCAACCCGGGAGTCTTCCCAAGGCAAACATTACGGTAAACATATCAGTAGGGATACCCAAAGCCCTGTAAATGATTCCTGAATAGAAATCAACATTAGGATAAAGTTTTCTATCTACAAAGTACTGATCATTTAAGGCAGCACTTTCAAGTTCTTTGGCGATGTCTAAAACAGGATCATTGATACCTAATTTCTCTAATACATCATCAGCAGCCTTCTTGATGATTTTAGCCCTTGGATCAAAGTTTTTGTAAACCCTGTGCCCAAAACCCATTAATCTAAATGGATCATTCTTGTCTTTAGCTTTCTCTAAGTATTTCTTAGAATCACCACCATCTGCCTTAATTGCTTCGAGCATTTCAATTACAGATTGATTGGCACCTCCATGAAGTGGTCCCCAAAGCGCATTGATACCTGCAGAAATGGATGCATAAATACTGGCCTGTGAAGAACCTACAATTCTTACTGTAGATGTAGAACAGTTTTGTTCATGATCTGCATGAAGAATCAATAATTTATCCAAGGCTTTTGAAATAACAGGATCTATTTCATATTTCTCAGAAGGCAAGGAGAACATCATTTTCATGAAATTACCACAATAATCAAGGCTATTGTCAGGGTAATTTACAGGATGTCCCATTTTGTTTTTATAAGCCCAAGCAGCAAAGGTTGGCATTTTAGCCAATAACCTAACCATGCTTAGCTTAATTTCCTCATCGGTATTGTTTGGATCCAATGAATTTGGATAAAATGCAGTAAGTGAGCAAATTAATGAAGAAAGTACACCCATCGGATGAGCTACGGATGGAAATCCGTCAAGAATCTTCTTGATGTCTTCATGTACCAAGGTGTGGTTTGTGATTCTTCCTGCAAAATCATTGTACTGCTCTGTGGTTGGTAATTCACCATTTATCAACAAATATGAAACTTCTAAGAAATTAGAATTTTCTGCTAAGTCTTCAATATTATAGCCTCTATACCTTAAAATACCTTTCTCCCCATCCAAAAACGTAATGGCACTTTTGGTCGATCCGGTATTTTTAAAACCCGGATCAATGGTAATTAACCCCGATTGACCACGTAATTTCGCAATATCAACCGCAATTTCATTTTCTGTACCTTCGGTGACTGGAAGATCATATTCTTTACCTTTAAAGGATAGTTTAGCAATATCCGACATGTGTTTATTATTAAATGATTTTATAAAGTTCCTAACTTATACAGTTAAAATAAATTTGAATACAATTTAGTAAAATTTGTGCAATATTTTTTAAAAACATAACGCAAATGCTGTAGGAAAGTGTTTTCGAAATAAAAATTATATTTGGAATAAAGTGTTAACTTCCTCAGTATAGCAATTATTGTATCCATAAATTCATCAATTCAAATTATTTTCTGTTGAATTGACAAAATTTATTTCAAGAGTTGATTAATGTTTTGTACATGAATAAAAAATGCCCTAAAAGGGCACTCTTTAACAAAAATGTTCGAAAACCTCAACCAAGTGATCCCCGATCATTTGGGCATTTCTTCCTTCAATGTGGTGTCGCTCAATGAAATGAACCAACTCTCCATCTTTAAATAATGCCATGGCTGGTGAGGAGGGGGGATAAGGAAGAACCAATTCTCTAAATTTCGCAACTGCATCTGCATCGTTACCGGCGAAAACTGTTGCCAATACATCCGGTTGCTTGGAGGCTTTTTCCAATGCGGCTCTAACACCCGGACGGGCTGCACCTGCTGCACATCCACATACTGAATTTACTACGATAAAGGTAGTCCCTTTTTGCTCACTAAGGTGATCTTCTACATCCTGAGCGGACTTGAATTCCTTAAAACCTGCTTCTGTAAGCTCTGCACGCATT
This sequence comes from Cyclobacterium sediminis, assembly GCF_054781075.1. NCBI lineage: Bacteria > Pseudomonadati > Bacteroidota > Cytophagia > Cytophagales > Cyclobacteriaceae > Cyclobacterium > Cyclobacterium sediminis. The sequence continues at coordinate 223,941 of NZ_BAAGVC010000044.1, forward strand.
GGTGCAATCAATTCTTCTGGATACATATTAGTTTTTTTTTATTGTATTTTTATAAAAATCCCAATTCTAACTTCGCAACCTCCGACATCATGTCTTGAGAATAAGGTGGGTCAAAAGTGAGTTCTACTTCTACATTATTTACTCCTTCAATACTTCCAACACTTTCTTTTACCTCTGAAGGTATAGATTCCGCTGCGGGACAATTGGGAGAAGTAAGTGTCATTAAAATATAAACATTGTTTACAGGGTAAACAGTTATCTCATAGATCAGGCCAAGCTCATATACGTCTACCGGAATTTCAGGATCGTATACATCTTTTATGGCGTTGATCACCTTCCCCTTTAAGGCTTCTTGATCATCCGTTGACTGCTCTTTATTTTCCATAGCTGGTTTATGCATTAATTTTGGCTTTATAAGCTATTGCAAATAATTTCATTTGTTTGATCATCGCAGTAAGACCATTGGAACGCTGCGAACCGATGATATTTCCCATGCCAATCTTTTCTATAAAGTAAAGGTCTGCATTGATGATTGCATTGGCCGGTTGCCCGGAAAGCACCCTAATCAAAAGACTGATTAAACCTTTGGTGATATCGGTATTGGAATCAGCCTGAAAATGAACCTTTCCCTCTTCTAAACTACTTGTTAACCAAACCTTTGATTGGCAACCTTTGATGATATTGTCCTCGATTTTATCTTTTTCAGGAAATTCAGGCAATTGGTCTCCAAGTTCCATGATATAATAAATTGTGGATTCCTTGTCATCACCAAGAATTTCAAATTCACCAATTATTTCTTCTTGAATACTGTTTATTTCTGACATTAATTTTTCCTTTTTGAGATTCTTTTCAAGCTCTCAATTAGCCTGTCAATTTCTTCTATGGTATTGTAAACAGCAAAAGAAGCCCTGACAGTTCCCTCTACTTGTAACCTATCCATAAGTGGCTGGGTGCAATGGTGACCGGTTCTAACGGCAATACCTGAAGCATCCAACATCAAACCTACATCAAAGGGATGAATGTTATTAATTCCAAAGCTTAATACGCTAACTTTTTCTTTTGCGGTGCCTATGGGAATAAACCCTTTAATTTCCCTGCTTCTTTCCACAGCATGCTTCAATAGCTCATTTTCATGATTTCTTATGGCCTCTTTACCCAGATTATTTACAAATTTGATGGCTTCACCAAAGGCAATTACATCTCCAATATTAGGTGTTCCTGCTTCAAATTTATAAGGCAGATCATTAAAGGTTGTTTTTTCAAAGCTGACTTCCTTAATCATTTCTCCTCCTCCTTGATAAGGGGGCATAGCTTCTAAAAGCGCTCGTTTCCCATACAAAAATCCTACCCCGGTAGGGCCATAGACCTTGTGTGCAGAGAAAGCGAAAAAATCACAATCCAAATCCTGCACGTCTATATCCATATGAGCTGTACTTTGTGCGCCGTCCATAAGGAATTTCGCCCCAACGGTATGGGCTTGCCTGATCATATCTTTGATAGGGTTGATGGTACCCAAAGCATTGGATGCATGGACAACGGCCACCAGCTTGGTCTTTTCAGAAAGCAATTGACGGTAGGCATCCATGTCCAATTCACCATTGTCGTGAATTGGGATTATTTTTAAGATCGCTCCTTTTTCTTCACATAAGATTTGCCAAGGTACTATATTAGAATGGTGCTCTAGGGTTGAAATGACAATTTCATCTCCCTTTTCTATAAAATCCCTTCCAAATGTACTTGCTACCAAATTGATACTTTCTGTTGTTCCCTTGGTAATAATAACTTCTTCTGACGAAGGAGCATTAATAAAATCTTTTACTAGATGCCGGGTGTTTTCAAAGTAATCTGTGGACCTGGAAGCCAGGGTATGCGCTCCCCTGTGAATATTTGAATTGTCTAATTCATAGTATTTTCGCAAAGCTTCAATCACTTGAATGGGCTTTTGCGTGGTTGCAGCATTGTCAAAATAGGCCAGAGGCCTTCCATTTACTTCTTGATGAAGTATAGGGAAATATTCCCTGACCTTATTTTCAACTATAATTCCTGAATTATTTTTAATGGCTGCCTCCAAGTCGTTCATGTACTATTTTTTCACAGTAATTTTTAAAGGATTCATTGGTGATATGGTCCAGAACTTCTCCTGCAAATGCGTATAGCAGCAATGATTTTGCGCTTTTTTTGCCTATGCCCCTTGCTCTAAGGTAAAAGAGAGCCTCTTCATCCAGTTGACCGGTAGTACAGCCATGAGAGCATTTCACATCATCTGCCCAAATCTCAAGTTGTGGTTTGGTGTTTAAAGTCGCATCCTCTGACAACAAAATATTGTTGTTTTGCTGAAACGCATTTGTTTTCTGGGCATCCTGTCTTACAAAGATCTTTCCGTTGAAAACACCTCTGGAATGGTCCGTTAAAATTCCTTTGTACAGCTCATTCGATTCTGAATGAGGCATTTTGTGGTCCACATTGGTATGGTTGTCAACATGCGTTTTTCCATTCAGTAGGTAGAGGCCATACATATTACCCACACAATTGCTTGCGTTGATATTGAGACTAAGGTTATTTCTTAGCATTTCCCCACTTAAACTCAATAACACAGAAGTAAAGGTGGCATCCCGAGCGATTTCTGTCCCCGTATTGCTTACCCCAAGTTCTGATTTATGACCGTCTTGAAGCTTATAATGTCTGATATGCGCATTGTCTTCAACATTCCATTCAGCCACCTCATTGAGGAAAACAGTGGACTCGTTCAAGTAAACCGTTATTTCTATGACTGTAGCCTGACTGTTTTTGCCTGCATGATAAAAGGCCCTATGTTGAACACATTGGCCGGTAGCGTCTGTGTTAACAAAATCCACTACTACTATGGGCTTTTCGATAATCAAGCCATCAGGAATGTCAATTCGGATTCCAGATTCAAAGCAATAAGCGTTTAATGCGGTGAAAGCATCTTTATCAATCGTTTCGATGGATCCAATTTCACTAGCTTGTTCTTCATCCAATTCAGAAAAGGGCTTTACAGAAAACGCTGCATCCTTGTAATTGGATAATGAAGGATCAAATAGACCATTATTCCTGACAAGTGTATACCCATCAAGTGTATTGATCAACTGATTGTTTTTGATTATCTCAGCAAGGTTATCAATTGATTGGGGAGAAGTATAATTTTCTATCTTGTCAATGACCCGCTTGGTGATATTTGTATATTTATATTCCTCTTCTTTCAAAGTAGGAAAACCGGTAGCATTAAGCGATGATATCGCCTCCGTTTTCAATTCCTTGAAAGGGTTTGAATCGTTTAAATCCGCCTGCTTAGAAAGGAATAATTCTACCAGTTTATGATCTTTCTTTGTTGATAATGTCATTAGAAATTATAATCTTGGATTAAAACTAAACCGTTGCTCCTGATAATTCATCCTTGATCCAGTCGTAACCTTTGGCTTCAAGTTCTAAGGCCAATTCTTTAGTTCCGGATTTCACAATTTTACCCTTGTACAATACATGTACATAATCCGGGACGATATAATCCAGCAAACGCTGATAGTGTGTAACAACTATCGTCGCATTGTCTTTTGATTTTAGCTGATTGACTCCGTTGGCTACCACTTTAAGGGCATCAATATCTAAACCGGAATCAGTTTCATCCAATATAGAAAGGGAAGGTTCCAACATGGCCATCTGAAAAATTTCATTCTTTTTCTTTTCTCCACCGGAAAAGCCTTCATTCAAAGCCCTACTCAATAATTTCTGGTCAATTTCGACCAATTTCATCTTCTCTTTCATCAATGAAAGGAATTTTACTGCATCCAATGGGCTTTCACCTCTGTACTCTCTTACTTGGTTTACAGCCGTTCTAAGGAAATTTGTAGAGCTTACTCCCGGTATTTCCACAGGGTACTGAAATGCTAAAAACACACCTTCTCTCGCCCTATCTTCCGGGCTCAGTTCCAATATGTCCTTACCCTTAAAGGTTACAGAACCTTCGGTGACCTCATATTCCTCCCGTCCGGCCAAAACTGAAGCTAAAGTGGATTTTCCTGAACCATTTGGTCCCATGATGGCATGTACTTCCCCAGGTTTGATTTCAAGGTTTATACCATTCAATATCGGGCTGCCTTCAATTGCAGCATGTAAATTTTTTATTGATAACATTTTTCTAATTTTTTATCCTACGCTTCCTTCCAAAGTAAGAGCCAATAGTTTTTGGGCCTCTACAGCAAACTCCATTGGTAGTTGATTGAGCACTTCCTTTGCATAACCGTTAACAATCAAGGCTACAGCATCTTCAGAGCTAATCCCTCTTTGGTTACAATAGAAGATTTGATCTTCTCCAATTTTTGAGGTAGTGGCTTCGTGCTCTACCTTGGCAGAAGAATTTTGAATATCTATATAAGGGAAAGTATGTGCTCCACATTTATCTCCCATCAAAAGTGAATCACATTGAGAGAAATTACGAGCGTTGCTGGCTCTTTTCATAACCTGCACCTGACCCCTGTAAGAATTCTGGGACTTGCCCGCGGAAATTCCTTTAGAAACGATTCTGGAACGTGTGTTTTTTCCAATATGAATCATTTTAGTTCCCGTATCTGCTTGTTGGTAGTTGTTTGTCACAGCAACAGAGTAAAATTCTCCAATTGAATTGTTTCCTTTAAGAATACAAGATGGGTATTTCCATGTTACTGCTGAACCTGTTTCTACCTGAGTCCATGAAATTTTTGAATTGTCGCCGGCACATATTCCTCTTTTTGTTACAAAATTGTATATGCCTCCTTTTCCATCTTTATCCCCAGGATACCAATTTTGAACAGTGGAGTATTTTACCTCTGCATTTTCTTTGGCATATATCTCTACAACCGCAGCATGAAGTTGATTCTCGTCTCTTTGAGGTGCAGTGCAACCTTCCAAATAAGAAACGTAAGACTGATCTTCTGCAACAATTAGCGTTCTTTCAAATTGACCGGTATTGGCAGCATTAATTCTGAAATAGGTGGACAGTTCCATTGGGCAGCGCACACCTTTGGGTATATAACAAAATGAACCATCTGAAAATACAGCTGCGTTAAGGGCAGCATAATAATTGTCAGTAGCAGGAACAACAGATCCCAGGTACTTTTTGACCAATTCCGGGTGCTCTTTCACTGCCTCACTAAAAGAACAAAAGATTACACCAAGTTTTGAAAGGGTCTCCTTAAAGGTAGTTCCGACTGATACTGAATCCAATACCACATCTACAGCTACTCCTTGAAGTCTTTTTTGTTCATTTAATGAAATACCAAGTCTTTCATATATTTTCAAAAGTTCAGGATCAACATCACTGATACTTTTTGGCTTGCTTTTTTGTTTTGGAGCTGAATAAAACCTCAATGATTGAAGGTCTACTTTAGGATATTGAACATTTGCCCAAGTAGGCTCTTCCATCTTACTCCACTGTTCAAAAGCTTTAAGGCGCCAATCTAAGAGCCATTTTGGCTCTTCTTTTTTTGAAGAAATCCATCGAATGATGTTTTCATTTAAACCAATAGGAGCCTCATCAGTTTCATAATCAACTGACCAGCCATGCTCATATTCTTTGGATGTAAATTCTTCTAAGATTTCATTGTCCTTGCTCATAAAAAAGAGTTATTTAGACTAATTATATTTTGAACCACAAATATACAACATTAATCTATTTTTTATTGTTCTAAAAGTGGTCAAATAATATAAAAATACTTTTTTTTAGGAACTTAAAAACCTGATTTTCAGTACTTTGATATTTTAAAAAATACTATTGAATTCAATAGTGAATATTGAAAAAACCATATACAATATATGAAAATCTAAATAAAAAATTTATTTAGATTTAATCTTAATAATTAATTTAAGTTTATTTTTTATCGGTAATTAAATGAATTGGCCTATTGATACTTTCTTCAAGAACAATTAGGGTTTCTGTCCTGTCAATCCCTTCTACCAACTGAATTTTGTTTAGTACGTCCCTTAAATGATTGGTGTCTTTACAAATGATTTTGGCGAAGATGCTATAATTACCGGTAGTATAATAAGCATTGATGACCTCTGATATATCTTTTAGTTTCTCAATAACCGTATCGTATAAGGAGCTTTTTTCTAAGTAAATCCCGAGGAATGCAGAAATATCGTAACCTAGTTTAGAATAGTCAATGTTCAAAGTTGCGCTCTTAACAACCCCAAGGTCCTCCAACTTTCTCATTCTTACATGAACAGTCCCGGAAGAAACGAATACCTTTTTAGCGATCTCGGTATATGGGGTTTTAGCATCTTTGTTGAGTAGTGAAATTATTTTCAGGTCTACATTGTCAATATCTAAAATTTTATCCATTTTTTATTAAGTTAATTGTTAATTCCAAAATAAAGATCTGGTTAAATTATTAAATTGTCAAAGAATTTAATAACTATTTTTGATTTCAAGAATAAGAATTCCTGTTTTTCGTATATAAGATGCCTGTTTTTTATCAATTAATTTTAAAAGATAGAACCTACGGCTACCTTTAAAGCCAAATTAATTACTATTATTTAAGTTTTAAATTACTACAAAGGATTAATTTTTACAGAAAAATCCTTTGTATTGGTAGTTTCATTGTTTACCCCATTGGTGGTGTTTTTTAGGTGTGAAAACTTCTCCATTAAAAGAAAGAGCGATATGATTTTTGCTGAAAATTGTTTGTTTTTATTGAAAGGAGTAAGGAAAGGTTTATCTTAGTTCTAAATTGTAAAACCCTTAAAATATTTTGAGATTGAGATTTCCCTGTATCCTGCTTTTGCTATTTTTATTCCACAATGTAAAGGCTCAAGAAAATAAACGCCCTTTAAACCATCAGGATTATGATGCCTGGGAGAACATTAAAAGTAAGCAAATATCAAATGATGGAAATTGGGTCTCGCTGGAGATTTCCTTACAAGATGGTGACGGAAGGCTGGAACTGTTTGAGGGTAGTTCTAAAAAGAATAAAGCATCTTTTCCGCGACTAAGCAATGTGGCTTTTTCTTCAGACAGTGATTGGTTGATTGGTTTGATTCAACCGGAAAAGGATAGCATTCGCAAATTAAAACTCAATAAGGTAAAGAAAGAAGATTTCCCAAATGATAGCTTATTGCTCGTTAATTTGAAAAGTGGAGAAAAAACAAAAATTTCTGATATCACAGGTTTTAAATTACCCAAAAAAGAAAAAAGATGGTTTGCTTACCACCAATCCACCATGGCAGTCCTTGACTCAAGTGCAAACAAGACTGATTCAAAAGACGACAAGACATATGATTTAAAGGTGCATGAATTTGGCACAGATAAGACCTATAACTTTACCAAAGTATTGGATTATGGTTTTTCTGATAATGGGGAGCGCATGTATTTGGTCAAAAAAGTACTTGATACTGTAGCCGCGTCAAAATCCTTAACCATCCTTCATTTGGAATCCGGTCATATGATAAAGCCCATTGAGAATTTAACTTCTTATAAGTTTCCTGTCTTTTCTTCAGAAGGAGATCAATTTGCCATTTTGACTAGCCAAACAGCTCCTGAAGAGGAGTTAAAATCTTATCAATTAATGCTACTGGATGCCAGGGATGAGCTCAGGGTCTTAAAGGAAGTGCCGAATGTTCCTGCACATAATATAAGTGAACATTACTCCCCAGCATTTTCAAGTTCCGGTAAGTTGTTGGTTTTTGGATGGCAGCCAATGCCCAAAGATTACCCCTATTCAGAAGACACGACTATTTTGGAGGAAGAAAGGGTGGAAATTGATATTTGGGGCTGGCAAGACAAGGAGATTCAGCCCATGCAAATAAAGAACCTAAAAAATAAAGAAAAAGAGAGCAATCTCGCCGTTTACCATATCGATACCGATGAGATCATTGATTTGGGAGGGACTAATAGTAGTCAAGTGCATTTCAATCGATTTAAACAAGGGGATTGGGCCATCAAACGTGACAACAGCCCTTACAGAAGGAATTACAGTTGGGACATCCAATCCGGAGAAGACCTAAGCAGGATCAATTTGAATACCGGAGATGTGGAATTATTGAAAGAAAATGTGATGGGTAGGCCAAAGGTTTCACCCGCAGGGAAATATGCGTATTGGTACAATGCTCCGGACAGCTCCTGGAAAGCCATAGATTTAAAAAGTAAGATTGAAATTGACCTCACAGCGGAAATTGAAGATGATTTTTACAATCAACTACACGATAGCCCTTCCTTACCCGGAAGCTATGGAAATGCAGGTTGGACAACATCTGATCAATATTTTCTCATTTATGGCCAATATCATATATGGAAAGTGAACCCATTGCAGACACAAAAAGCTGAAAACCTTACCAAGGGTGAGTCTGAAAATGACCACATCACCTATCGATTGGTGAATTTGGATGCTGAACAGGATTATTATGAGCTAAATAAAGAAATGGTGCTAAGAGGTTTTGACCAGGATAGCAAAAGTAGTGGTTATTTTCGTGGAGATTGGGAAGGAAATAAACAGCCCAAAGAATTGATTTTTGGAGAAGCCAATTACAGTGGATTGAAAGTTTCTGATGACCATAGTCATTTTATTTATCAAAAGGCTACTTTTAAAGACAGCCCTAATGTTTTCTATACCAATGCAAATTTTCGAAAGCAGGAACAATTAAGTGAAATTAATCCGCAGCAAAGTAAGATTAAATGGGGAGAAGTAGAATTGGTAGATTTTTTATCCAATGATGGGGATTCGATGAAAGGCCTGCTTTTTAAGCCTGAAAATTTTGACCCTCAAAAGAAATATCCCATGATGGTTTATTTTTACGAGAGAAGATCTGATGCACTGCACCATTATTACTCTCCTGTACCTTCAGCTTCCATTATTAACATCCCCTATTTTGTAAGCAATGACTATTTGGTTTTCGTACCGGATATTAAATACAAAATTGGTCTGCCGGGCCCCAGCGCTTTTGACTGTATTGTTCCGGGAGTCCAGGCAATGATAGCAAAAGGTTTTGTTGACAAAGAAAATATTGGAATACAAGGACAAAGTTGGGGTGGTTATCAAGTGGCATACGTTATTACCCAGACCAATATGTTTAAAGCAGCAGGAGCAGGAGCCCCTGTTGTGAACATGACCTCTGCCTATGGAGGTATTCGCTGGGGTTCAGGGATGAGTCGGATGTTTCAATACGAACAAACCCAGTCAAGAATAGGAGGGACACTTTGGGAAAAGCCTTCGCATTTTATTGAAAACTCTCCATTGTTTTTTACTGATCGAGTAGAAACCCCTACGCTAATCATGCACAATGACAGAGATGGTGCTGTACCTTGGTACCAAGGGATTGAGTTTTTCATGGCTTTAAAAAGAAATAATGTTCCTTCCTGGTTGTTGGTTTACAATGGTGAGGATCATAACCTTAAAGAAAGAAAAAATAAAAAAGATTTGAGCATTCGCTTGTCTCAGTTCTTTGACCACTACCTAAAAGGGGCAAAGGCTCCATTATGGATGACGGAAGGAATTCCGGCCATAGAAAAAGGCAAGACTTTAAAATATAAGTTAAGTGAGGACTAGAAATTCCGTACTTAATTTTTGATTGTCAATATATTAATGCTTTTTTTCCAAGAATGGGAAGGTAGTTATTTCCTTTTTGACGAGCCACGGATAATTAATTCATGCCTAAGTGTAATGGTATTGGTTTTTTGAAGAATTTCGTGATGCTCATCATCCAGGTGGTTGATTAAGTTTTTCATGGCTACTTCTCCCATATGATAGCTTGGGTAATTTATTGTGCTAAGGTTTGGCTCTACCATTCTAGAAATTAGGTCATTGTTGAAACCTACAATGGCAATATCCTCGGGTACTTTTATGTTTCTTCTTTTCAAAGCCATCAGGCAACTGGCAGCACAAGTGTCATTTGAAACGAGTAGGCCGTCCGGTTTTGGGTCAAGTTTTAATATTTGTTCAACAATCCGTTCACCAGATTCTTCTCCTAAGTCATTATTGATTACATTTTTTTCTTCAAGAACAATACCGTGATCTAAAAGGGCGTATTTATATCCTTTTAAGCGATCGGCGTAAACATTTATTTTTAGATTACCTAAAACATGGACAATTCGCTTACATCCTTCTTTGATTAAATGACTGGTAGCATCGTATATGGCTTGGGTATTGTTGATTACTACTCCTGTACAATTGTTGTTTTCAGGAACCCTGTCAAAAAATAAAACCGGAATATGTTTTTTAAAAAACGGAGAGAAATGCCCTATATCGTCAGTAGTGCCGGCTTTTGATACCAAAAGACCATCAACTCTGCTATTAAACATGGTTGTTGCATTCGAAATTTCCTTTTCCAAAGACTCAGTTGATTGACTGATTACCAAGTTGTAGCCGGCCTGGGTTGCGATCTCTTCCATTCCTGCCATAACCGAGGATTGGAAGGGACTATTTAATTTCGGAATAATAACGCCAATGCTTTTTGACCTTTTTTTACGAAGACTGGAAGCGAATATATTGGATTGATACCCCATTTTTTTTGCCGTAGCCAGGATTTTTTCCTTTGTATTTTCTTTGACTCGTGGGTGGTTACTAAGGGCCCTACTCACCGTAGTAGGGGACAATCCGACTACTTTGGCAATGTCGTAAATCGTTGTTTCTTTATCCATTTATTAGGTTACTTGGCGATAATTAGACATAATACTACTTAAAAATATAGAATAATGCAACCGATTTCAATGGTTAGGGATTTAAGCATACTATTTCTGTGTAATGATTTTCATCCTTTAAATAAAGGTAAAATTTTAAAATAAGTCTAAAAATAAAATTATATCTACCCAATTGTTGTCTGTTTAATCATTTTTCTTACTATTATTTACAATGTCAATAGAAATTGAACCTAAAAAATTTCATTTTCAGTGGTTTTTCTACTTCAAATGTGTTAAAATAATTTATGAAATCGGTTGTATTGAATTAAATATATTGATATGTTTACGGAAAGAGACGTATAATGCAATATCCCAATAACGCTACAATATGAAATTAAATCAACTCCTCTGTTCATTAATGGTATGTTTGCTCCCTTTGGTAGGAAAAGGACAAACCCTTGCAAAGATATCATTGGACGATGTGGTGCCTTCCAAATTTGCTTACCCTATATCCATAGATTTAAATTCCATCACAGAGCTACCGGATTCACTATTGACACTGGTAATTATAGGCGAGGACCAACCCTATGAAATCCCTTTTCAATTAGATAATCTAAATGGGAGGAAGTTGACTTGGATGGTAAAACCAATAGAAGGAAGAACAAGCTATACCTATGAGCTCCGCAAGACCGAGAATAAAAGAGTGGGCGAACAATTTTTTTCTTTGGATTTAAGTGAAAAAGCCCTGGTTATCAAAAAAGAAGGTTTGGGTTTATGGCAATATAACCAAGGTTTGGCCATGCCTCCAGAGGGAGTAGCTCCTGCTTATGCCCGAAGTGGATTTGTACATCCCATGCGAACACCTGAAGGGCTTTCATTGACAAGAATTCAACCTTCAGATCATTACCATCATTATGGCCTTTGGAATCCTTGGACAAGGGTGGGGTATAAAAATGACACGATTGATTTTTGGAACTTGAATGATAAGCAGGGCACTGTTAGATTTGCGAATTTTGTAAATAAAACATCAGGTCCGGTTTATGCAGATTATAAGGTTTTGCATGAACATGTGGTTTTGAAAGACAGGGAAGTTCCGGAGGTAGCTTTTACTGAGGTACAGGGAGTAAGGATTTTTGCAGAAAAAGAAGATGACAGTTATTATTTGGCCGATATTAGTATTGTGCTGAATACGAATCCGGAAGATTCAGTCGTCCTCCAAGAATATAGGTATGGAAGCTTAGGTTGGCGGGCAACTGAATTGTGGAACCGGTACAATAGTGAAGTGATTACTTCGGAAGGTTTGGATAGAAAATCGGCCGATGGCAGCTTGGCAAGGTGGTGCATTGTGCAAGGAGAGCTAGGAGAGGATTATGGGGCTGTAGTTATGATGTCCTACCCGGCAAACTTCAATCATCCGGAACCGCTTAGGATCTGGCCGGAAGATATATATGATAGAGGGGATATGTATGCCAATTTTGCTCCTACAAAAAATAAAGATTGGGTGCTTGATTCCGGCAAGGCTTATCAGCTTAATTACAGGTTTTTAGTATCTTCGAAGAAAATTGGGCCAGAGGAAGCAGAAGAAGCTTGGAAACATTTTGCCCAGTCTCCAAAAATCACCATAGAAAAATTTTAGTGTCCAATTAATATAAGTTCTAAACCAACCATTGATAATGTTAAGTCGTTCAAGAAATTCAACTTTTATAAAACAAGTACAATTGGCCATTTTTATGGCTGTCTTTGTCTTGTTTAGTAATTTTTCAGCTGATGCCAAACCACCCAAGAATCACTTAAAGAATAAAAATGTTTTGGTTTTTTTCAAGAATGGAGAAGGCTTTGTTCATGATAACGTTCCTTTTGCTGTTGCTAGTCTTGAAAAATTGGCGGTAAAGTATAAATTTAATGTAACGGTGACCGATGATGCGGGTTACTTTACCGAAGAAAACCTAAAGACCATCGATCTAATGGTTTTTCCAAGTACAAACAATGAAGTTTTTACCGATAACAGTCAGCGGTTGGCATTCAGAAGGTATATTCAATCGGGAGGTGGAATCGTGGGTATTCATTCAGCAGTAGGTACGGAAAGAAATTGGGAGTGGTTCAAAATGCTTATTGGAGGAAGGTTTGTTTGGCATCCAAAATTCCAAGAGCTTGCCATCACCAAAATTGACCCAAGTCATGTTTCCATGGATGGATTACCCAATATTTGGAAAAAGGAAGATGAATGTTACCTGATGAAGGAACTTTATCCCGGAATAAAAGTAGTAATGGCTCATGACCTTACCTCTTTAAATGGAGATCAAAATGATAAAGTTAAAGAATTAACCGCCTCTTTTCACAGATATTACCCAGCCGTATGGCATCAAGACTTTGATGGGGGGGTTGCATGGGTGACAGCTTTAGGTCATCATAAAGATGACTATGAAAACCCTGTGTTTTTAAAACATATTTATCAGGGGATGAACTATGTAGCCGGTCGCATAAACAAAAAGGACTATACCCAAGCTTATGCTAAAGCTTGGGACAGTCCCGTACAATTTAAATAAAATAATAATTATCCATAAGTAGCTATAAGTCTATAGAACGAAAAAAAAATGTTTCTATGAAAAACCTCAAAAATAACAGTGAATCCAGAAGGAACTTTATAAAATCTACCGGCAAAGGAGCAATAGCTGCTTCTTTGGCCGCTACAGGGTTTCCAACCATTGTTCCCGCTTCAGTATTAGGAAAAAATGCGCCAAGCAATAAGATCAATATCGGTCAAATTGGTTTTGGAAGGATTGGCAAGACCCATGACCTGCCTGAAACAATTAAGAATGACATTGCAAGGGTAATAGCAGTGGCTGATGTGGACAGCAATCGTGGTTTACAAGGTAAGAAGTGGATTGAAGGAGTATACGAGAAAAAGACCGGTAAAGCCAAATATATTGACGTCAGTGTCTATGACGATTACAAGGAAATGATTCAACGCAAGGATTTAGATGCGGTGATCATCAGTACTCCGGATCATTGGCATGCGCAGCCGGCTATGGAAGCAGCTCTTGCAGGAAAAGATATCTACTTGCAAAAACCCACCTCTCTAACCATTGAAGAGGGTAGAATGCTGAGTGATACGGTGCATAGGACAGGTGCTGTTTTTCAAATGGGGAGTCAGCAACGGTCTCAAAACCCCTGGCCACAATTTAAAAGAGCATGTGAATTGGTTCGCAATGGTCGTATAGGAAAAGTTGAAAAAATCTTTATTGGTTTGCCCGGAGATCCGGCTGGAGGAATTGCATCTGAGATGCCGATTCCAGAAAACCTTAATTATGAAATGTGGTTAGGTTCAACACCTTGGGTGCCTTATACGCTGGATCGCGTTCATTCTCAAAATGAAATTACTTCCAGGCCCGGTTGGTTACGTTGCGAGCAGTTTGGTGCAGGGATGATTACAGGTTGGGGAGCCCATCATTTGGATATTGCCCATTGGGGAATGGGTAAAGAGTATTCCGGCCCAATTGAAGTTGAAGCGACAGCTTCATTTCCTACTGAAGGCTTATGGTCAGTTCATGGTGATTTCCATGTTAAGGCCAAGTATGACAATGATGTTATTATGGAAGTGAGTGGAGATTATCCCAATGGTGTTCGATTTGAAGGAACCGAAGGCTGGATTTTTGTTGCAAGAGGAAATGTTGGTGTGACAGCCAGTGATCCGGTACCCGGAGGCAAAGCAAGTGAGGCATTTAAAGCGAGTGACCAAAAGATTCTTACTTCTGAAATAGGGCCTGATGAGATCCATCTTTATGAAAGTGAAGAACAACATAAAAATTGGCTTGACTGTATCGTTTCAAGAGAGCAGCCCATCGCCCCAGTAGAAGTAGCGCATAGGTCATGCAGTGCTTGTTTGGTTTCTCATATAGCCATGAAACTTCCTAGGAAACTGTATTGGGATCCTGTTAAGGAGAAATTTAAAAACGACGATGAGGCCAATGCAATGCTATCTCGTCCTCAGAGGTACCCTTATGGAACGAATAATGTAATATGATCCAACCATTATAGTAAATATGACATTAAATCAAAGCTGGCGTTGGTTTGGTCCCAATGACCCGGTAAGTCTTAGAGATATACAGCAGGCAGGAGCTACAGATGTAGTTTCTGCCTTGCATTATATACCCCATGGAGAAGTTTGGCCTCTGGAAGATATTTTGGAAAGAAAAGCCCTTATCCAATCGGTAGGTTTAAAATGGTCTATTGTAGAGTCTGTACCTGTACATGAAGCCATTAAAACCAGAAATGAAGAGAGCGAATTTTATATAGAAAATTATATTCAAACCTTAAAAAACCTCTCTAAAGCAGGCCTAAACCTTGTTTGTTATAATTTTATGCCTGTGCTGGATTGGACTAGGACAGACCTCTCGTATTCATTAGCCAATGGAGCTAAAGCATTGTATTTTGATTGGGCGGATTTAGCGGCTTTTGATCATTTCATACTGCAACGGAAGAATGCCTTTTCGTTTTATTCCGAAGAAGTTGTAGAATCAGCTACAAGTCGATGGGCCGAAATGAGCAAGGTTAGAAAAAAGGAACTCTCAGATATTGTACTCATGGGAGTGCCTACCGAAAAAAGCATGTCTAAGGAAGACTTGATGAAAAGCATTGGCATCTATGCAAAAATAGGGAAATCAGGACTGAGGGATAACCTTGTTTTTTTTCTGAAGTCCATACAACAGACCTGTGAAACGGAAGAAATCACCATGACCATTCATCCTGATGATCCTCCATATCCCATTTTAGGTTTGCCTAGAATTGCTTCAGATAAGGAGGACTTACTATACATTATTAGCCAGGTTCCCGAATCCTTTAATGGAATTTGTTTTTGTACTGGTTCACTTGGTGCAGGAGGGCACAATGCACTACCGGATATTCTTTCTAGAATTGGTGATAGGGTACATTTTGCTCATTTGAGAAATGTTAAAAAGAACAGTAGAGGGGATTTTTATGAAGCGGAACACTTAGATGGTGATGTAGACATGGCTGCGATTATGCAACAACTAATAGCCTTGAATAAAAACCGAGAGAGGCCTATCTTCTATAGACCTGACCATGGCCATCAAATATTGGATGACCTTAAGAAGGAAACCAATCCGGGGTATTCAGCCATTGGTCGTTTGAAAGGTTTGGCTGAGCTAAGGGGATTGGAAATAGGTTTGGATAGGTAGTAGTTGGTTTAGGGATAAACCTGTCATAGGCTCAACTATACGTTTCAAAATCAATTGGACTATTGGTGCTAATTTAGCTCCGGTTTTGTGCTAATCTACAATTCAGAAAATCAAAATTTTTCTAAAAGGCATGAAACCTCCTTTTAAATAATTATCAAGTTCTTGTTAACAATAGAATTATTTGGCTCCTTCAGTATAATAATCGTTTGAAATTTTGAGAAAAGGGAATTACCTTGTTATTTCATTGCAATAAAGCAAATTGATTAACCCATTCGAAGAAAAAATGTCCTTCCAAAAACCAATGATAAGTAAAATTTCCTTTAAGGTAGCGTTTGATGGCGGTATTTTAGGCCTTATTATTTTGGCTTTAATTCTCAATCCATTGATGCTACACAATAGCCTGGGACAAAACATTGAAATGCCAATAAAAGGCTTTTGTGCGCACAGAGGAGCCATGACAAGTCATCCTGAAAACACCATTCCGGCATTTGAACAATCCATCGCCTCAGGTGCTCAGATGATTGAGTTTGATGTTCAATTTAGCAAGGATTCTGCCCTTATCATTATGCATGATGGGACATTGGACAGGACTACCAATGGAAGTGGGGAAGTAGCCTTGATGGATTCAAGGGACATTAGAAGTTTGGATGCAGGAAGCTGGAAGGACAAAGCTTTTTCTGGGACCAAGGTGCCTGTATTAAGAGAAGTTTTAGAGATGATGCCTGCTAATATTTGGTTAAATGTTCACCTTAAAGGTGGGTATGAGTTGGGTAAAAAGGTGGCGGCTCTTATTCTTGAAATGGGCAAAACGCATCAGGCAGTCATGGCAGTGATGGCAGATGCGGCAAAAGGGGCCAGGTCAGTATCAGACAAAATCTTGATTTGCAATATGGAGAGGCAATCGGGAGGGTTAGACTATGTTGAAGGAACCATTGCTATGAATGCCAATTTTATTCAATTAAAGGGTGCGATTACTCCGGATTTTAAAAGTTATACCAAAAGCCTTCATGAAAAAGGTATAGGTATCAATTATTTTGGGACAGATAACCCTGAGGTTTTTAAGCAATTGTTTGACCTGGGAATTGAGTTTCCCTTAGTCAATGACATAGTTACGGCCATGCAATATGCCGATGAATTTGGGGTTAAACCCGTGGTTCCCAGTTATAGTGCTCTAAAGAAACCTTAATTAAAAGATTTATTTGAGCTTTGGGTGGCAATGAATGGTCACTATTAAGTGGAGCCTTTCTAGGCAGGATAGGTGGCAAAACTTTCCGGAATTTTA
Organism: Cyclobacterium sediminis; assembly: GCF_054781075.1. Classification (NCBI taxonomy): domain Bacteria; kingdom Pseudomonadati; phylum Bacteroidota; class Cytophagia; order Cytophagales; family Cyclobacteriaceae; genus Cyclobacterium; species Cyclobacterium sediminis. The sequence goes on from NZ_BAAGVC010000044.1 coordinate 241,024, forward strand.
TTCCAAAAAATTTATAATTTAAAAGAAATTGACATTACCGATTTTTTTAGATCTCATTTTTATTTGATAGCTAATTTGTTTGTAATCAGGTGTTAAGCCTGATCTCTTTCCTTTTGAAGGGCTGGGTAATAGAAATTCCTTAATCATTTTATTTTAGTTATTTCGTGAAATTTTAATTTTTTTGATAAATAAAAAATAGCTTTATTTAGCGGTCAAAATGTCCTATAAAGCTAATTGAACTTAACTGATAAAGATCTTAGTCGTCTCCTTTATAAAGGGAAAGAGGAAGCTTTCAATGCTATTTACGAGAAGTATTGGAAGAAGCTATATGTTTATGCCTTTAAAATTTTTGAGGACCAGATTGTTTGCGAAGATATTGTACAAGAGGTATTTGTAAAGTTATGGGAAAGGGCGCAGTCAAATGAAATTGAAAAGCTAGAGAGCTATCTATTTAGGGCGGTAAAATTTCAAGCGATGAATGCCATTAGGAACTTAAAACCAACGACTGATCTTGAACAGTTTTTTAATCATTTGCCGGATAATTTGGGTGTAGATTTGCTTTTGGAAGAAAAAGAGATGGCGTCAAATTTGGAGGTTATCATCAATCAATTACCCGCTAAGTGTAGGAAAGTTTTTATTCTAAGTAGAGAAGAACAAATGTCCAACAAAGAAATTGCCGGCCAATTGAATATATCAATCCGAACAGTTGAAGCCCATTTGAATAAAGCCTTAAAATTTATTAAAAATAATATGAACGGAATATTTTTTTGTTTTTCTCAAATTTTCAATCTGTAATTTGTATATTTTTTTTAATTTCTATTTTATTTAAAATTATAATTTAAAAATACGCCGTTAGTTTACTTAATAAATTATTAAAAGTACCTTTTTGTTTAAATAAATTTTTTATTTTCTAAGTGTGAAGTGCGTTTGATGTTACTTATATTTTGACAAGCATGAAATCAATGAACAAAGAAATATTTATTACTTTACTAAAGAAGCAGGCCAATGGAGAGGCTAGTAGAGAAGAAATAGATCAAATAAGACAGATATTAGATCTAATTCAAAGGCGGGAAATAGATTGGTCACTTTCTCCGGCAGAGGAACAGGTCCTGAAAAACAATGTCAAGCTAAGAATTGATGAAAGGAGAAAGAGTAAGCAGGTTTCCTTTAAACCCTTGACCATTCTTAAATGGGCAGCAGTTTTATTGATCGGTTTTTCACTTACCTATATTTTATTGTCTTCCGGCTTTGGAAGTAATAATGACCAAGATTGGGTAGATAAAGTAACCAGTCAAACTCAGAAAGGAACCTTTACCTTACCGGATGGTTCTACAGTTTTTTTAAATACCAATTCTCGCATCCGTTTTCCACTGAAATTCTCCGAAGACAAAAGAGAGGTGATCTTAGAGGGAGAAGGGTTTTTTGATGTAGTGAAAAACAAGCAAAAACCATTTGAGGTAATTAGCAATGGCGTTTTAACACGGGTATTAGGAACTTCCTTTAATATTAATGCAACCAATGAGGAATTGGTGGAAGTGATAGTTGCCAGTGGAAAGGTTGGTGTAACAAATGATCTCACTGAAGGGGCAAAATTAAATCGAATCGCCCCGAACCAAAAAGCAACTGTCAACCGGTTCAAAGAAAAAGTTGATGTGGAAGAGGTTGATATTGATGAAGAGCTGGCCTGGAAAGCTGAAAAAATGTCTTTTGACTTTGTGCCTTTTGAAGAGGTAATAGCCACTATTGGATCCATGTATCACATTCAAATTGAAATACAAGGAGACGTAGATGAATCCTGCACCATCCGTTCCACCTATTCCAATAAAAGCCTTTACTCAATTCTTTATGGATTAAAAAACATAGTTGATTTTGATTGGGAAAAAGTAGACGAAAGAAAGATTATTATAAACTATAAAAGTTGCATCAATTAAACGAGACTGCCTATGTAAGCTTAATAATTTTAAACCAAAAAGATCCGGAACTGCTGCAACAGTCCCGGGATTAAATCAAAAGGTAATATCCGAGTCCGGCTAAAACCTACATTTATTAATTTAACCTTATAAAAGTATGAAAAATTATTTACTGAGGATAATTGTGCGTATTACAAAACAAACTTTAAAACTCTTCTTACCCATGTTGTTGGGAATCCAGACCTTGGTGGCAGAACCCTCTTCCAGTCAAAGTCTGGAAGATTATCAGGTTCAGTTGTATGCCAATGGAGAATCGTTGGTAGAAGTACTGAGCAAGTTAGAAAAGCAAACTGATTTGGTTTTTGCTTACAACCAATCTGTCTTGACAGACAAAACCAAGGTTAGCTTAAGTGTATCCTCAAACCTGAAAGAGGCGCTTGAAAAGCTATCTACCATAGTGGCTTTTGACTTTAAAAGAGTCAATGAAAATATATACGTAATAAAGCAGCCAAAAGTTGATAAACTGTCACCGGTTTTAGCAGAAAATAAAATCGAAAAAGTTGCTATAGCTATTAGAGGTACGGTTGTGGATGAAACCGGTGCCCCAATACCAGGGGTAACAGTATCTATACCGGGAACCTCCATAGGTACCGCTACGGATTTGGATGGAAAATACTCCATCAGTGTTCCTGAAGGGTCTGAATTGGTTTTTTCTTTTATAGGTTACGAAGCTCAGCAGATTAAGGTGGGATCTCAAAGCGAAATAAATGTAACGCTCGTTGAAGAAATTTCTTCATTGAATGAAGTGGTTGTTGTCGGTTTCGGGGAGCAGAAAAAGGCTAACTTAACAGGAGCAGTAACTACCATAGATGCAGGTGTAATTGCAGAAAGGCCGGTACAGAACGTTGGACAAATGCTTCAAGGCGTCATTCCGGGACTAAACTTACAAACAGGTGGTCTTGGAGGTGAATTGAACCAATCTTTGAACTTCAATATTAGAGGTGCCGGTACTATAGGTCAGGGCTCTACATCTTCTCCTTTGGTATTAATCGATGGAATGGATGGAGATTTGAATGCGCTTAACCCGCAGGATATTGAAAATATTACCGTGCTAAAAGATGCAGCTGCAGCTTCTGTTTATGGTTCAAGAGCAGCGTTTGGGGTGATCTTAGTAACAACTAAAAGTGGTAAAGAAGGAAAAGCTAAAGTGAATTACAACAATAACTTCCGCTTTGGCCAGCCTAGAGGTTTACCTGAAATGATGGATTCACATACATTTGCTTTGTATTATAATGAAGCGGCCTACCATGCCGGTAGAAGCCCCATTTTTGACGATGAAACCATAGATCGCATTGTTCAATACCAAAACGGTACATTGGAAACTTCTACTATACCGGATAATAATGGAGAACGTTGGCAATATTATTCTGCTTCCAACGGTAATACCGATTGGTTTGCAGAGCAATACAAGTCCATGACTTTCAGTCAGGAGCACAATTTGAGTGTGAATGGTGGAAGTGAAAATGCCAAATATTATGTTTCAGCCAATTATTTGGATCAAGGAGGACTTACCAGACACGCAGACGATAATTTCAACAGGTACGGAATTACTGCGAAAGTTGACCTTAAAATCAATGACAAGCTTTCCTTTTTATATAACAATAGGTTTGTGAGAGAGAACTTCACAAAAGCCATGCATTTGAATAACTTGTTCTACCACAATGTTGCCAGAAGGTGGCCAACTGTGCCGGTAAAAGATCCCAATGGCTATTATTCCTATCCTTCTGAAATCAATCAGATGAAAACAGGAGGTAGGGTAAACAACCTGAAAGACTTCTATTATATGCAGGGTCAATTGACCTATACCCCTAAAGAAAACTGGAATATCATCGCCAGTTTAAACTATAGGTTGATTAACACCAATAATGACACAAACGTTTTACCAGCTTTTGCTTATGATGTAGATGGGGAAACATATCCTGCACCTGTATTCTGGAATGCTGCAGGACATACTGCAGTAAGTCAATTCAATCAGAAAGAGGATTTCTTTACCACAAATATCTATTCTGATTACAGCTTTGAGGTTGGTGAAGGCCATAATTTTAAATTAATGGCCGGTTTCAATTCTGAATTGAATAAATACAGAAACATTAGTGCAAGTAGAACGGGTTTAATTACACCCACTGTAATTTCTATCAATACGGCTACTGACAATTTTCAAAATGCTGGGGCTCTTAATCACTGGGCAACCGCCGGTTTCTTTGGAAGATTGAACTATAACTACAAAGAAAAATACCTATTTGAATTCAATTCCAGGTACGATGGCTCTTCCAGGTTTATTCAAGATTTAAGATGGAATTTATTTAATTCTGCATCAGTAGGTTATAATTTGGCCAGAGAAGATTTTTGGACTTGGGACGACAAAATTCAAATGTTTAAAATCAGGGGTTCTTATGGAGAACTAGGTAACCAGAACACTTCAAGTTGGTATCCTTTTTACCTCACGCAGCCTTTCTCAGTTAATTCAGGAAGTTGGTTAGTGAATGGTATTAGACCAAATACTGCTTCTGCTCCTGGTTTAATCAGTAGGTTTATGACTTGGGAAAGAGTGAGAAGCTACAATATAGGGCTGGATCTGGGGATGTTTGATAACCGCCTGACCCTGAATTTTGATTATTTCACCCGATTAACTCTGGACATGGTGGGCCCTGCCCAGGAGTTACCTGCCATTTTGGGAACAGGTGTTCCGCTTATCAATAATGCAGATTTAAAATCTTGGGGATTTGAATTTGAATCTACCTGGAGAGACAATATCGGAGACTTTAATTATTCTGTGAGAGGTGTGCTTTCTGACGATCAAATGAAAGTCACAAAATATCCCAATGATACCTACAACCTCAGTCAATGGTATGAAGGTGAATTGAGTGGCAATATTTGGGGCTATGAGACAGTTGGAATTGCAAAAGATCAAGCAGAAATGGATCAGCACTTGGAAACAACCAACCAAAACCAAATGGGTACCAACTGGATGGCTGGTGATATCATGTACAAAGACGTGAATGGTGATGGAACGGTTAATGGCGGAAGCAATACACTTGGTGATTCAGGTGATAGAAAAATAATAGGAAATTCTACTCCTCGATTCAGATATAGCCTGGACCTTTCCGGACAATATAGAAATTGGGATTTCAGAATTTTTATTCAGGGTGTAGCTAAAAGAGACTGGATGCCAAACGGACCTTACTTTTGGGGAACCGGAGGTCAGAATATGTGGCAGGCAGCTGGATTTATGGAGCACATGGACTTTTACAGGGATGAGAATTCGCCAATGGTACAAGCTGGCTTAGCAGATGTGAATCTTGACTCCTATTTTCCGAGACCAGTCTTTGATAACGGAAAAAATAACCAAACGCAAACCAGGTTTTTACAAAGTGCAGCCTATATGAGGCTTAAAAACTTACAAATTGGTTACAGCCTTCCATCAGCAATTGTTTCCAGACTCGGTATAGGCAACGCTCGCTTTTATGTCTCAGGGGAAAATCTTTTGACCTTCTCTAAAATGTCTAAAATATTTGATCCTGAATCAGTAGGATTATCCGGCTGGAATGATGGCAAAACCTATCCTTTCTCAACTGTTTATTCATTGGGTCTAAATGTTAACTTCTAAAGAGAATTTGTGATGAGAATACATATAAAATCTAAATTATATATAGCCTTAGCAATGGTATTGCCATTGTTGAATATGTCTTGTAATGAGTTTCTGGAAAGAGAGCCTTTATCCGTAGTTACACCTGAAGCTTACCTGCACTCAGAAGCTGATTTGGCAGCATACACCATTGCCAATTATGCCTTTCCTACGCATTCCGGATGGAATGTAGGTACCTTTGGCTATGACAACCATACAGATAATCAGGCCACTACCAATGCAAGCAATAGGTGGATACCCGGAGAATATAGAATCGGTCAAACTGGTGGTTCATGGGGTTTTGGACAAATTAGAGACATGAATTATTTCCTGGAGACGGTTGTACCTCGATTGAAATCCGGTGAGATTTCAGGAAATACCTCCAATGTGGAACATTATGTAGGAGAAGGCTATTTTCTTAGAGCCTATGAATACTTTAATAAGGTTCAAAACTTGGGGGATTTTCCAATAGTTAAAAATACTCTTCCTGATGATTTGGAAACTTTGACTGAAGTTTCCATGAGGAAACCAAGAAATGAAGTGGCAAGGTTTATCATTTCTGACCTTGATTCTGCTATCAATCTACTATTGGTAAGCCCTCCCGGGGGAAAAAACAGAATCAACCAATTGGCAGCACTGACTTTCAAATCAAGGGTTGCCTTACATGAAGCCACATGGTTGCTTTATCATAAAGGTACAGCTCATGTACCCGGTGGTCCGGGTTGGCCTGGAGAGGGTGATAACCCTAATTTCAGTCTGGATATAGACCAGGAAATTGATTATTTCCTTGGAGAAGCCATGGAAGCAGCTGAGCAGGTTGCTGATCAGGTATCTTTGACTCCCAATACCTTAGACGATGGTTATGATTCCTCAGAAAACCCTTACCATAAAATGTTTGGGGACCTGGACATGAGTCAGTATGATGAAGTATTACTTTGGAGGCAATATGACCATACACTGGGCATTCGTCACAATATCAATGCTTATATCAATTCTAATGGAGGCAATACCGGATATACCAAAGGTTTGGTGGAAAGCTTTTTGATGGCCAATGGACTACCAATATATGCTGATGGGTCTGGATACAAAGGTGACGATTTTATTGCCGATGTAAAGGAAGATAGGGACAACAGGCTTCAGTTATTTATGAAGGATGAAGGTGAAGTAAGATTAAAAGGCCAAACCAATGCCGATGGATCACCTGTCCTTATTACTGAGCCTGAAATTATTGGTAACCAAGAAACCAAATATGTAACGGGATACGGTATTAAGAAAGGCTTTAGTTATTTGCCTTCTCAAACAGTAGGTGAAGCAGGAACTGTAGGTTCTATGGTGTTCAGAGCAGCAGAAGCATACCTGAATTATATTGAAGCCTCTTACCTAGCCAAAGGAAGCATTGATGCCAAAGCCGCAGCTTATTGGGAAGCACTTAGGGTGAGGGCTGGTGTTAGTCCTGACTTTAATCTTACCATTGCCAATACCGTGATTAGCATGGAAGCTGAAGGGGATATGGGTGCTTATTCTGCAGGAGAAATGCTCTCAGATCCTATTTTGTACAATATCAGAAGAGAAAGAAGAAACGAGTTGATTGCTGAAGGCATGAGATTCTTCGACCTAAAACGTTGGAGAGCTTTGGACCAACTTAAAACAGATCCTTATATCGTAAAAGGATTCAAACTTTGGGGTCCTATGCAAAGTTGGTACGTGGATGAAGAGACCAATGAAACTTTATTGATTCCTGCCGGAACAAATGGTTCCGCTACTCCAAATGTTTCCAATCCTGATGAAAGTGATTACCTGCTTCCCTACAGAATTATGCTTGGTGGTACCAACCTTGTAAAAGAGGGGTACAAATGGGCCAACGCTCATTACTTGGAGCCAATTGCTATCCAACATTTTATTATTACTTCCCCAAGTGGAGATCCTTCAAATTCTGTGATTTACCAAAATCCGGGATGGTCACTTCAGGCCAATGAAGGTGCATTGGAGTAATTACTTACTCGTATAAAACTAGAATTTCTAAAAAAGCAATACCCTTTTGGGTGTTGCTTTTTTTTATAACGAACAGTATATTTTCCTTGTAGAAGGATATCTATAAAATAGGAGTTTGGAAAGTATTTACCTTTGAAGGGTATAATTTAATCTCTTGGAGCGGAGTTTAAGGCAATTAATTACTTAGTTTTTTGAAAACAGGCTAATCTCAGCAATTCCTAATCCTCTCGGGATGCTAGCTGCAATAAATAATCCAAAAGCGATCAAGCACTTTTTAAAGGAAAGCAGTAAACCATTAGTTATTGTGAACAGGTAAATTCATTGAATCTTTATAAAAAATTGAAATCAATAGACTGTTAGCAATTATTTTTTTTATCAGGTTTTGGGTTGGAACAAGTTTAGGTTTGATAAGTATAAAGCTAATAGAAAAATGATTTATACAGAATATTAAATCATGATTAAGTGTTTAGTATTTATTTTAGTATATAAAATAAAAAAAAAAATATGGTTTATTTTATATATTGGTGCCCGGTAATCGAATAGCTTTAACCTAGTTTTATAATTCTTAAAAAATTGAAAGAAATTAGATAACCGCAATTATTCTGTACGTATCAATTCAGATATTTTACAATTATTCAATAACCCAAAATAATTAACTTATGAGAAAGAAGTCTACAACCTATAGGTTGGTATGGCTGTTTGTGTTTGCTGTAACCTTACATTGCCTTCAAGTGCAAGTAAGCGCCCACACAGTATCTCCAATCCTCAACTCAACTTCCGAGATTGAGGGTGCCCATTCCAAAATTCAACTTCCTGCCTCTATTAGTGGGACAGTAGTTGATCCAAACAATGAACCAATACCCGGAGCCACAGTTATAGTGGTAGGTACAAATACCGGGACCGTTACTGATATAGACGGGAAATTTAATATTGAAGCCAGTGCCGGACAAGTGCTAAAAGTTTCATTTATCGGCTTTGAACCTGTTGAGGTGCTCATAGCCAATCAAACAGTGATTGATGTAGTCTTACAAGAAGACATGGCTTCCTTAGAAGAGGTGGTGGTTGTTGGTTATGGGGTGCAGAAAAAATCTGACCTAACCGGGGCAGTGGTTAGGGCTGATATTGAAGCTTTTCAGGAATCTCCAAATGTATCCATTATGCAATCCCTCCAAGGCTCAGTTGCCGGGTTAAATGTGGGACAAGTGAATCAGGCGGGTGGAGAACCTGATATTCAGATTCGTGGACGTACTTCTCTTTCAGGAGAACAAAGTCCGTTGATTGTTATTGATGGAGTCATTTATAGGGGGAATATCAATGATTTAAACCCCAATGATATCAAGTCGATTGATGTGCTGAAAGATGCAAGTGCAGCCGCCATTTATGGTTCCCAAGCTTCCAATGGTGTGATTATTCTCACCACAAAGAAAGGGGTGGATTTAGGGAAGCCCACCATCAATTACTCCAATAGTTTTACCTTTCAACAGCCGATTAAAGAGTTTAGGACTAGTACTGCAGATGACTATTTGACGAAAACTGAGGAATCTGATTTGTACAATAGCCGCACTGAGGCTTCGGGATACCTGGAGCCAAACCCTAACTGGGAACCCTCCTCCAATTTTAAAACGAGTGATGAAATATTGGCCTATAACCAAGGGAGATCGGACAATTGGTATGACTTGATGACCAATGACAACCCCTATATTCAAAATCATAACTTGTCCTTTGCAAATGCTACCGAACGGTCCAATTATTACATTTCACTCGGTCATACAGACCAAAAAGGGCATATGGTGAATGAAGGTTACAATAGAATCAACGCAAGGGTTAACCTGGAAACTAATGTAACGGATTGGCTAACCTTTGGTCTGCAATCTTCCTTTACAAGGAGCAATTATTTGGGGCCTACCCCAAGCTTAGGGAACCGGTATCTATCTCCCTTTGCTACGGTGAGGGACGAAAATGGAGAATACATTCAAATTACCGGGGGAAACACCATAAACCCTATGGTGCAATTGGAAGCAGATCTTGTAGACAAAAGGCTTAATTTCTTTGGTAACTTTTATGCCCAGATAGACTTTCCCTTTTTGGAAGGCCTAAGTTATAAGGTTAATTATCTTAACAATTATACCACAAATCAAGATTATTATTTTAGAGAATATGCCAGTAATTTCCAAGGGGGAGGCCAAAAGAGGTATCAATTGAACTATAACTGGTCAAGTGATCATATCCTTACCTATAACAAAACCTTTAATGATGTTCACAATGTATTCTTAACCCTACTTTATGGTTCTGAGAGTAGGGAATCTGAATACACCCAAGCCAGCTCATTTATCTATGCCAATACAGCCCTAGGGTACAATAGCCTTCAATCCGGAAGTGCAGACCAACAGCGTACCAGTTCTGGTGCCTGGGATGAATCCAGCCTTTATCAAATGGCCAGGTTATTTTATGGATATGACCACAGGTATTTATTTACAGGAACCATTAGGAGAGATGGCTTTTCCGGCTTCGGTGCTACCAATAAATTTGGCATTTTCCCCTCACTATCTTTTGCCTGGGCTGCCAGTGAAGAAAGATTTATTGCAGACAATGTAGATTGGTTGAACAATCTTAAATTAAGAGTTTCCTATGGATCTAATGGAAACAGAACGGTAGGCAGGTACCAAACATTAGCCACCGTGGCCGGAGGGTTTAACTATATTACTGCAGATGGTACTCCACTTTATACCCAAGCAATAAATAAATTGGCTAGCCCAAATCTAAAATGGGAAACCACTACGGGGATTAACCTAGGGGTTGATTTTGCAATTCTCGGAAATAGGATCAGTGGATCTATCGATTATTACAACAACGAGACCACCGACTTATTGTATCAGGTAGACATACCCGGCATCAGTAGGTTTGAAACTTTTCCGGACAACCTCGGCCGAATTCATAACCAAGGGCTGGATATAGCCATCACCACTGCCAATATTAGGAAAAATGATTTGACTTGGGAAAGTACTTTTATGTTTTCAAGAAACAGGAACGAACTCAGAGAATTGCTTGGTTTTGACCTTGATGGTGATGGGGTAGAGGATGATTTGGTTTCTGAAGGATTGTTTATCGGATATCCTTTGGATGCGATCTTTGATTATTCCATCAATGGGTTATGGCAGCTAAATGAAGAAATTCCTGTTTACTCTGATCTGGGGGCCTACAAGGTCGTGGATATCAATGGAGATGGAGAAATTGATCCGGCAGATCGTAGCATCATTGGTTACGAAGAGCCTTCCTTCCGCTTTAGTATCAACAATACCCTTAACTATAAAAATTGGACCTTTAGACTTTTTATCAATTCTATTCAAGGTGGCAATTCAAGGTATTTAGGGATGGACAATATCAATAGTTGGCAAATCATCAATCAGGAAAATCACTTCAACAATGACTTTCCTTTGGGCTTGGATTATTGGACGCCGGAAAATACCGATGCAATTTATGAGCGCCCCAATATTAATATTTCCAGTGGAATAGCGGGTACCAGGTACATCCCTAGAAGTTTTGTAAGACTTCAGGATGTTTCACTGGCTTATAATTTTCCTAGGGAATTATTGAATAAGTTAAAAATTCAAAACCTTAAGGTATTTGTGAGTGGCAAAAACTTGTATACCCTTACCCAATGGCCCGGCTGGGATCCTGAAACCGGGCAAAATATTAACCGAACAGGAAGGCCCGTACTTAAGGGCTATTCCATGGGGTTAAACCTTGGGTTTTAATGATTTTTTGGCCATTAAATTTTAAAATTATGAAAACGATAAAAAATAAATTCCTAATATTAATCGTATGCCATCTTGTTATTGGTTGTAATGAGGATAGTTTTTTGGAGGAGGTTCCTAAGGATTTTCTTTCTCCGGAAATTGCTTATGTTACCGTCAATGATTTTGATGCTGCAGTGCTAAACCTGTATGCACAGGTAAGAAATGAATTTTTTTCAAGTGATAATCAAAACCGTTTTCCTGCCATTTCCTGGGATGGTACGGACATGGTATATGCCCATAAGAACTTTGGAACAAGACCGGATTGGGGAGGATCATTGCTACTTCCCACCAATACAAGTCTGGTGTATGGAGCCATGTGGAAACCTGCTTATCGCATTATCTATGATGTCAATGTAATCATAGGCAGATCCGAAGGTCCCCAGAGCCAATTAACAGCCGAACAAAAGAAACGCACGCAAGCTGAAGCTGCCTTTTTTAGAGGTTATATGTACAAAATGTTGGCCAACCTGTATGGAGATGTTCCCATAGTTTTGGAGGAAGTAACTTCACCAAGAAGAGACTTTGTTCGTTCCAGCAGAGCTGAGGTGTATGAACAAAGTGCTGCTGATTTATTATTGGCTGCCCAAGAATTACCTGATGTGGATGATGTGGACAATTCCAGAATCAATAAACTGGCAGCTTACCATTTATTGTCTGAGGTTTATATTTCTTTGGGTAGGTGGCAGGAGGCCGTGGATGCAGCTTCACAAGTTATTGATCATCCCCAAACTGCATTGATGACCGAAAGGTTTGGCTCAATGGTGGATCATCCTACCTTTGGAGGGGATGTTTACTGGGACTTATTCAGACAAGGAAACCAAAACCGAATGTCAGGAAATACAGAAGCCATTTGGGTATTGCAGTACGAATTTAATGTTCCCGGAGGAAATGATGGTTTCCAACTGGAAAGGACAGTAATTCCAAGGCTTTGGCAAGCCAAAATAGCCAATAATGATGGATCCGTTCACCCATTGATCCCTTATCCTAATACCAATTATTACGGCAGAGGATCAGGATTCATGAGCCCTACCCGTTATTTGTATGACAATATTTGGAGGAAAAGTGGCTATGATCAAGACATGAGGAATTCGGAGTACAATATTGTAAGGGATTTTATTGTGAATAATCCAAGCTCAGATCACAATGGAAAATGGGTTTTCAAAGACAATGTACCCATAGCCCTAAGTTCTGTAAATGATACCACAAGGAATTTCTTTCCGGTATTTGCAAAAGCTTCCGTCGTCGGTCAACACCCAACAGAATTGTACCATAACGATCAGACTGTTCCCGGCTCACTTACCAATTCAGCCAAAAGAACTTTTAGAGACAGGTATGTCATTCGCTTGGCAGAAACTTATTTGTTAAGAGCAGAAGCCTACCTTGGGATGGGGGATAAGGAAAATGCTGCTGCAGATGTAAATACGGTAAGGAGTAGGGCTCAGGCCCCGGCCCTAAGTCCTGCAGATTTAGACATTGACTATTTATTGGATGAGCGCTTGCGTGAATTGCATTATGAATCCTTTCGCTTGCTAACACTTACCAGATTAGGTAAATTGGTGGAATGGACCAAAGCCAAGAATCCATGGGTAGGAGATTTGTACCAAAGTCACAATAATTTATGGCCCATACCTTTCAATGAAATTGAAAAAAATATTGAGGCGGATTTAGGTCAAAACCCGGGCTATTGATCCATCAATTCTTAGGCTGAAACAGTACTGATCAATCCTAAGTCGGTATTATTGTCCAATTGAGGCAATAATACCGGCTATTTCCATTGGTGTTTATCCCACTTCAACTCGGATTTTGGAATTGAATTTCTTGAGCTTTCTCAAGGACTGTTATAATCAAAAGATAAATTATCTGTTTAGAGATTTTAGCCGAGCATCGCTATTTTGAAATTGAAAACAGCAAGAAAGTGGCGAGTGTGCAAGTGATTTCAGTACGAAATAGATTTTCTAATTCCGGTTCAGGGAAAAGCCATAGTAAGCGAATATTGAAACACATAATTTAATTAATATGAAAGTGTCAAAAAGAAGATCCTTTTTAGGGAAGTTTAGTTTCCTCCTATTCTCCTTTTTTGTGGGGAAGGTGAAACCCTTGATTGCTAAGGGAAACCCATTTGGCTTTAACAAAAGCAAAGGGAAGCTGTATTTCCCGAATGGCTTTAAAGTGACGGAAGTATCAGCCACGGAAGCCATTGTTTGGACCAGGCTCAGCCATAGTGAAAAATCGAAACCAATTACACATAAAAAGGCCAAAACAAAGCCTAAAGCCAATAATTACTATCCTGTTGATTTTGATGAAAACCAGCCGGTAAAGAATATGGATGGGGCCATTGCAGGGGCAAAAGGAAAGGTTAGAATAAAATACAAGACAATGGGGGAAACATTAATATCAGATTGGTATGAAACTGACTCGATTGATGATTTTACCGCCCAAATACCTTTGTCAAAGCTTAAAGCAGGTGAACGTTATTCCATTGAATTAGAGGCCATGTCAGAAGATGGTTCAGATAAGTCGACTGTGCCAGGTAGTTTTAAGACTGCTTATGATGCAGAAGAGGTTAAGCCGGTAAACCTTACCACTTCCACCTGCCAATATTTCTGGAATTATGATGATGCCAAGCGGGGTTTCCAAACTTATGATGCCATGGCAAAGTTAAAGCCGGATTTTTTCGTTCATACAGGAGATTATGTGTATTATGATAGGATAGGCCCTTTGGCCACCGACTTAGAAAAAGCCAGGCACAAGTGGCATGCGATGGACGGTTGGCCTTCATTGAAAGATTTCTACCAAAATGTGCCTATTTATATGCTCAAAGATGATCATGACTTGTTGAAAGATGATGTTTATCCTGATTCCGATCCCTTGGGTGACTTTACTTTGGAAAATGGCTTAAAAGTTTGGCGAGAAAATGTCCCCTTAAAAGACAAACCTTACAGGACTTTCAGATGGGGTAAGGATTTACAGATTTGGCTTGTGGAGGGTAGGGAATACCGAAGTCCTAAAGAAATACCGGAAGGAAGTCCCAGAACAATTTGGGGTGAGGAGCAAAAGAATTGGTTTATAGATACCATAGAAAGTTCTGATGCCACTTTTAAAATTTTGTTTTCACCCACCCCTGTAGTAGGACCGGACAGAGAGAAAAAACGAGACAATCATGCCAATAAACTATTTGAAGAAGAAGGCAATTGGTTAAGAGGGTTTCTATCCGGTAAAAAGAGTGTTTTTGTGGTCAATGGGGACAGACATTGGCAGTATTTTTCCATAGATGATGCCACAGGATTGAGGGAGTTTGGGGCGGGGCCGGTATCCGATGCACAATCAGGAGGCTGGTCCCAGGAAGATAAAAGGCCGGAACATCAGTTTTTGAGAGTTAAAGGTGGGTTTTTGGGCATCAAAGTATTCCGTGAAGCAGGCAAGCCTAAAATTGATTTCACCCATTATGATGTTAAAGGAAATGTTATGAATCAAGAAGAATTTGAGAATTAAAATGCATAAATTTCAAAAATAAATGTCAAGATACGCTACCTATAACTTTGCAAGCCAAATGAATGGTCACCTTCTGATTAAAGCTTTGTCAAAAAGCCTTATTTTGTTTCTACTCTTGTCTTTCACTGTGATGGCACAGGATTTTGGTGAACAAGGGCACTCGATGAATAAATTAACAGACAATCGAGACATCCTTTCCTTTTGGGGAACTACCAAAGAGGCCGATAAAAAACTGTATGAAGAGGCTTACAAAGTTTTGTCGGCCGAAAAACAGGCTGATTATTCAGAACTAATGAAGTCCGAAGCCTTTAAAAAATTAGCTCAAGACCAAAATCGAAAGATTTTAGCAGGCCCTATGCTTGGTCAAATCAAACCAACAAGTGCTTCTGTTTGGGTAAGGACTTTAAGTCCTGCAAAAGTGGAGGTAAAGGTTGAAGGGAAGGAAGGTAATTTTATTTACGGTCCGGTGTATACCTCTACAGCAACTGAATTGGCAGGCCTTGTAGAGATAACAGGATTGAAACCTTCCAGTCAGTATGCTTACAAAATCATAATCAATGGAGTGGAAGTTTTACCGGAGCTGGAACAAAGCATTGCCACTTTGCCGGATGTTAATCAAGGTGAAGAAGTAAAAATAGCCTTTGGTTCCTGTCCGCACCGCTGGGGCTTAGGAAACCATACTTTGTTGGAGCAGATCCAAGAGAGAGGTAACCAAGCAATGCTGTTTTTAGGTGACATTGCTGTTCAGGATAGAAATGATCATTTGGGAATGCACAGAGCTGATTATTTATTAAGAGATTTTTTACCAGCCTGGCAGGGCTTTGTTGCTCAAACTCCCGTTTATGCTTCCTGGGATGACCACGACTATTTTGATAACGACAAGGCCGGTATACCTGAAGGGTACTCAGAAAAAGGGCGTAGTGGTGTCAGAGAAGTATTCAAGCATTCTTGGGTCAACCAATCCTATGGGGATGAAGCTATTCAAGAGGGGATATTTACGAGAGATAGAATAGGTCCGTTTGATATCATCATGACAGACAATCGTTATTTTAGGACCGGAGAAAAAGGCTCATTTTTAGGCCCTCAGCAGATGGATTGGCTTAAAGAACAATTATTGGATTGTGAAGGGCCTTTTATTATTCTGTCTTGTGGATCTATGTGGAGTGATTATGTGTCCAATGGCAAAGATTCATGGGGCGTAAATGACCCCGAAGGAAGAGAAGAGCTATTTAGTTTTATCGAAGAGAATAAAATCAGTGGTGTCTTGCTTATTTCTGGAGATAGACATGGGGCCAGAGGCTTTAGGATTCCAAGAAAATCTGATTTCGGTTTTTATGAGTTTGAAGCTGCAAGTTTAGGAGCGAGAGTTGGTCCACCCGCCATAGATCCAACCTGGGATACCCAACTCTACGGGATTGATGGACAATTTGCTTTTGGAGAATTCACCTATCTTCCTTCTGGTAAAGATCCCTCCGTAGTTTTTCGTTTGGTGGGAGAAGCAGGTAATATTATCTATGAAAAAACCATTCATAAAAGTGAATTGGCACCTTGAAATTTAGGCTCCATTAAATAAAAAATTCTCTAGTTGACCTTATACTGTTTAGAATAGCTCCTGCAATAGGTATGAAATAATTCCGATTATTTAATAATAATAACCATTGGTATTATATAGTATAATATTATATCAGTTTTTTTATAAATTATGGGGTGAAAAATCTATTTTATTAACTAAAAATTAAAAATTCAATTGTAAATGTAAAGTCAAATTATTGGATTTTAATAAAGGAGTAAGTACAAACTCTTTTTAAAAGCCACTTAGTTATTCATTCAAAACAATAAACCCATGAGAAAAAAAATTACAAGCTACCAGTTGGTATGGCTGTCTGTGTTTGCTGTGTCTTTATTGTACACACATTTTCAGGCAAGTGCCTATGCAACAATCCCTAGTCTCAATTCATCTTTTAAAATTGAGACTACTATTAATGATCTTACCATTCCGGCATCCATCAGTGGAACCGTAGTAGATCAAAACAATTCCCCCATTCCCGGTGCAACAGTTATTGTAGTAGGAACCAATACCGGAACCGTTACAGATATAGACGGTAAATTCACTTTAGATGCTTCTCCCGGTCAAGTTATTCGGATATCCTTTATTGGCTTTGAATCTGTGGAAGTGACTGTTGGCAATCAAACAGAATTAAACATAACCCTAATCGAGGATACCTCTTCCCTTGAAGAAGTGGTAGTGGTGGGCTATGGTACCCAGCGAAAAAGTGATTTGACGGGTGCTATTTCTTCTGTTACAAGTGAAGACCTTAAAGAAACCCCAGCAGGCAATTTTTTGGAACAATCCCAAGGTAGACTTGCCGGTGTAGACATCGTAAGGGCCAATGGATCCCCCGGTTCTCCTGTTCAAATTAGAATTCGAGGCAATCGATCTATTAATGCAAGTAATGAACCGCTCTATGTGATTGATGGAATTCCTACCAATGCGAATATCAATGATTTTAACCCCAATGATATCGCATCTATGGAGGTTTTAAAAGATGCAAGTTCTGTGGCCATTTATGGGTCGCGAGGGGCAAATGGTGTGGTCTTAATTACCACCAAGAAAGGTAAAACGGGTAAGGCTGTCATTAGCTATGATGGCTATTATGGTGTTAAACAACCGATTGAAGATCTGAATTTAATGAATGGAAATGCCTTTGCGGCTTATTCAAGAATTGCAAGGGGACACGATGGAGATGATCCATCTTTTGACAGTAACTTTTTGGCACCTTTGGAAATTGAAAATCTTCAGGCTGGTAGATTTACCAACTGGCTTGATTTAGCCCTAAGAACTGGCAGTCAACAAGATCATCAGGTATCTGTAAGTGGGGGAACGGACAAAGTAAATTATTATGTTTCGGGCTCTTTTTTCAAAGAAGATGGTTATATACCGGGTACTGATTTCGAAAGAACAGCCATAAGGGTTAATCTTGAATCAAAATTAACAGATAAACTCAAAATGGGCCTTAGTGCCACGGTAAGTTTAAGTGAAAGGAATCAAATGTCAAGTGCACCCTTCTCAAATTCCATTGGCTATTCCCCACTTGTAGGGCCATTTGATGATGAAGGTAATTTTCTGGCTTTTCCCAATCCTAGGGAGGGGTTATTGTCCAACCCTTTGTTAAATTATCAACCTTACCAATATGTCGATGAAACCAGAGGACATAGGATTTTTGCCAATTTATATGCAGAATACCAATTCAATGACAATTTAAAACTCAGAGTAAATTATGGTCCGGACTTCAATCTAGCCAGAAGAGGTAGGTACGGAGGTATGTTGGATGGCAACATTAACTCAGGGTCTATAAATAACCAAATGGATTTTGCCTATACTCAAGAAAACATCCTTACCTATGATAAAAGTTTTGGAAAACATGCTTTGAACCTTGTAGGATTATTTTCGGTACAGTCTAGCAGATTTGAAACTTCATCCCTATCAGGACAAGACATTCCTATAGAAAAATCCTTGTTTTATGACCTGGGCAGTTCTTCGACCATTACAGGAATTGGTAGCTCTCTAGGAGAATGGGGACTCACCTCCTATATGGGAAGGGCTAATTACCGCTTTGATGACAAATTTCTGTTTACCCTTACAGGTAGAGCTGATGGATCTTCAAGGTTAGCAGAAGGTAATAAGTGGGCCTTTTTCCCCGCCTTTTCTGCAGGTTATATTTTATCTGAAGAAGAATTAATGCAGGGGTCTAAAATTTCCTTTTTAAAGGTTAGAGGTGGATATGGTGAAGTGGGCAATACTGCCATTTCTGCTTATCAGACCCTCGGTGGACTGGAAAGAACCACATATGTTTTTGGGTCTACTGCTGCCTTTGGTTATGCCAATAATTTAATTCCAAATCCAGATTTGAAATGGGAGATTTCAAAAACCATGAATTTAGGTCTTGATTATGGCTTGTTTGAAGACCGAGTTAATGGGAGTCTGGAATATTATATTACCAATACCAGTAATTTATTGCTGAACAGATTACTGCCCATCACTTCAGGTTATAACTCTGTACTGCAAAATATAGGAAGTACTAGGAATTCAGGTTGGGAATTGTCTGTGAATGCAAACCTAATCAATCAACCTACAGGCCTAAGATGGGATGTGAACATGAATGTGTTTTCAAACAAAGAACAAATTACAGAGCTTTTTGATGGAGACAGTGATGATGTAGGAAACAGCTGGTTTATTGGTGAGCCCATTAATGTGTTTTATAATTTTGAACAAGGGGGCATCTGGCAAATGGATGAGGCAGATTTAGCCGCAGATTATGGGCAGCAACCAGGTGATATCCGCATCAATGATGTAAATGGAAGAGGGGAAGACGGTGAACTTAACAAACAGCCCGATGGGAATATTAATTCAGACGACCGAAAAGTCTTGGGTTCCACCGTGCCTAGCTGGTCCGGAGGATTGACCAATAGATTTAGCTATAAAAGCTTTGACTTGTCGGTACTCGTGCACGCCAGAATGGGCCAAATGCTGAATAGTGGTTACCATAATTTGGGAGGCAACAACTGGCAAGGCAGATACAATGCGATAACCATGGATTATTGGACCGTCGATAATCCTACCAATGCGATTCCTAGACCAAATGCCGGTGAAGCACCATTGTATGCCTCTGCAGTTAGGTATTTTGATGGTTCTTATATTAAAATAAGAAACATTGCATTAGGATATAATTTTGATCCCGGATGGATTAAAAAATTGGGTTTAACCTCAGCAAGGATTTACTCTACAGTTAATAATGCATTTATATTTTCTCCTTATAAAACAGTGGATCCGGAAACTTCCAATGGCAATGTTGGTGGAGGTAGTCCTCTCACCACAGCCTCCTATATTTTTGGAATTAATTTGAAATTTTAATTGACGAAAACATGAAATATTCTCATTTTATAATTAGTTTCATTTTGGGCTTGTCAATAAGTTCGTGTAATGAAATATTGACGGAAGACCCTGTAAGTTTGGCAACCTCTGATAGTTATTATGTAACAGAGAGAGGAATTGAAGATGGGCTAAAAGCTTCCTATACCACCCTAAGAAGGTTTTATGGGCAGCAAAACGGGTTTTTCTTAACGGTTACCGGTACTGATATTTTTACCAATGGGTTTGGGGGAATTGCCAATAATCCTGATATCAATAACTATTCTTCAAATTTTCTAGGTACTAATTCCACGGTAACCAATGTTTGGAATGCCCTTTATGTGGGGGTAAACCAATGCAATACCGTAGTGAGCAAAATCCCTGATGTCACTGGAATTTCTGAGGAGCGAAGGAAGGAAGTGGAAGCAGAGGCTCGGTTTCTGCGTGCCCTTTATTATTTCCACTTGGTACAGCAGTGGGGGGATGTGCATTTTACTTTGGAAGAGACAAAAGGTGTGGAAACAGAGGCCAATAAAACCCCTGTAGCCACCATTTATGAAAACGGTATACTTCCGGATCTAGAATTTGCTGTGGAAAATTTACCGCCAAGTGCAGGGGAACAGGGTAGGGCTTTTAAAGGAGCCGCCGAAGCCATTTTAGCACGGGTCCACTTGACATTAGGTAATTGGGCAGCTGCCGAGGCCTTGGCCTCCAATGTGATCACGAACTATGATTTTGAACTGGTTACCCCTTATGCTGACTTGTGGGATATCAAAAACGATACCAACAAGGAATTTATTTGGTCCGTACAATTTACTGAAGATCCGCTATTGAATGGTCCGGGGAATTCAGGACATTTGTATTTTATCTTTGATTACACCTTTAATCCGGCGATGGTTAGAGATGTCGAAAATGGCCGACCTTTTCAGCGATTTTTGCCGACAAATTACTTGTTTAGTCTATACGATAGGGATATTGATGCACGTTGGAACGGCTCATTTAAAACCGTTTGGTATGCCAATATCTCCGCTGAAATCAATGGACACCAGGTAAACCCCGGAGATACAGCGATTCATATAGTCATGGAACCTGTTCCGGATGAAGTCAAAATGGCTGCTCCCTATTGGATCATTGATTACAAAGGAAATTGGATAGGAGATGTGAATGCCTACCAAGAAATTGGAACAAACCAGAGAAGAAATTATCCTTCCTTATTGAAGTTTTTAGACCCACTGCGTCCGAGTACCAATGAAACAGCAGGACGTAGGGATTTTCCTGTGGTAAGATTGGCAGAAATGTATCTGATAGCCAGTGAGGCTGCCTGGAGACAAGGAGAAGCAGGTGCTGCTGCTGATTATATGAATGTGTTAAGATCCAGGGCCGCAATACCCGGAAAAGAAGCAGAAATGTTGGTTGATGCCAATGACATTAATTTGGATTTTATTTTGGAAGAACGGGCAAGAGAATTGGTAGGAGAGAAGCACCGCTGGTATGATCTGAAAAGGACTGGTACTTTACTCGAAAGGGTTAGGGAATATAACCTGGATGCCAATCCCAATATAAAAGAAATGCATTTGGTGAGACCTATTCCTCAAACACAGATTGACAGGGCGAGTAATCCTGGCGAGTTTGTGCAAAATCCGGGGTATTAATCCACTTGGACAAGAGCCTCTCGTAATAGAACGAGAGGCTTTTTTTCTTTATTAGAAATAAGCTATTTTTAACAGGCATCTCCATGTACCCTTTTCATAGGATGGGAATAGAGATTCAATAGCGCACAATGTTACTTGGAACTGGAGAAAAGACAAAGGGAGTCATTCTATCGATACTTTTGGCAGCATAGAAAATAGTAGGGTAAAATTAGTTTTATCAAGCAAAAATGGTTTTTAGCTTAGAGTTGGTTTGTTTAAGGCAATAAGATTGAGTTAGGTCAACCTATCAATAAAGTAGATCTAAAATTTTATATTTGGTGGCAACCCCATAAAAATAATCAATAAAATATGAATTTGAATAGAAGACGAAGTTTTGTCAAAAAAGTCCTTGCCGGACTTGTGACTTTTACTTTAAGCCCAAAAGTTGTTACCAAAGCCGGTCCGACAACTTTTAATTTAAATACCAAAGGACCCTACTTTACCAATGGATTTAAAGTCTCAGAAGTTGGGAAAAACCAATGCATGCTATGGACGAGATTGTGTGCTCAAGCTGTTCCCAATCCGGTGAGACATGAACGTAAAGAGAAAGTTTTTAGACACCCCATTGATTTTGATGAAAATCAGGAAGTAAGTAAAATGGATGGGGCAGTGGCAGGAGTAGAAGGTGAAGTAAGGGTAATAATAAAAGATAAAAAAGGGAGAACTATTTTCACTTCGCCTTGGGAGAAAGCCACATCGGACAATGATTTTACCGTTAAAATTCGTGTTACAGGGCTTAAGGAAAACAAAGATTATATAATATTATGGGAAGCCAAGGCATTGGATGAAGCGAAGGTGACCAAGGAGAAAGGTTCCTTTTCGACTGCCCCCGGTGATAGTGAGGCGGTACCGGTCCTATTAACCACTTCTACTTGTCAGTATTTTTGGAGTTTTGATGACAAAAGAAGAGGGTTCCATACTTATGACAGCATGGCCAAGCTAAAACCTGACTTTTTTGTACATACAGGTGATTATTTATATTATGACAAGCCGGGTCCCTTGGCTAAAAATATAGAGAAAGCCCGTCACAAATGGCATGCGATGAATGGCTGGCCTTCTTTAAGGGACTTTTTCAAGAAAGTACCTATTTTCATGATAAAGGATGATCATGATGTTTTGAAAGACGATGCCTATAAAGGCAAAGGGCCCTATGGAGATTTGACCTTTGAGGAGGGGGTAAAACTTTGGTATGAAAATGTTCCAATAGAAGACAAACCTTACCGTACAGTTCGCTGGGGTAAAGACCTGCAATTATGGATGGTAGAAGGAAGAGAATACAGGTCTAGGAATGATATGGAGGACGGGAGTGAAAAAAGTATCTGGGGCAAAGAACAAATTGAATGGTTTACAAAATCTGTAGATGCATCCGATGCAACTTTCAAGTTGCTATTTACAGCAACCCCGGTAGTGGGGCCGGATAGGGATGGTAAGAAAGACAATCACGCCAATAGTAATTTTAAAAATGAAGGGGATTGGCTTAGGCAATACTTATCAGAGAAGAAAAATATGTTTGTTGTCAATGGAGACAGGCATTGGCAATACGTTTCCAAGGATTTAGAGACGGGATTGATGGAGTTTGGCTCCGGACCGGTAAGTGATTTTCACGTCCAAGGATGGGATGCTGAAGATGTTCGTCCCGAACACCAATACCTTAATTTAATAGGAGGTTTTTTGTCTATCCAAGTGGATAGGTCATCAGGCAGTCCTAAAATTAGTTTCCACCACCGAGATGTTGACGGAAAAATTATGCATGAGGAATCCATTGTCGGATAGAGAACAAATGGATATTATTTTTAATTTTAGGCCTGTCAATTAAAAAAGTACGAAAGATATCATATAAAAGGTTAGGGTGAGGAAGCCAAATCAACATAAAGAAGCTGAGTTAGTTTTTCTGTTAAAGCAGGGGGATAAGTCCGCATTTGAGGAGCTATACCATCGGCATATAGACAGAATGTTGACTTTTGCCTCCTCCTTTCTTTTTAATCCTTTAGAGGCAGAAGAGGTGGTTCAGATTGTGTTTATCTCGGTGTGGGAAAATAGAAGAAATTTAGACCCAAGTAAGCCATTCTCTGCCTACCTATATCGATCCATCAAAAATAGAATGCTGAATCGGATTAGGGATCGAAAAAAAATGTGTGATCTATCTGATATTTCGGAAGAAAAATCATTGGATGGATTAGATATAGAAAGAGAAATTTGCCTTAAGGAAACCACCCGAGAAGCCTTGGAGATTGTTAGTAAGATGCCCAAGATTCAACAAAAAGTTTTTATTTTAAGCAAAATAGATGGTTTTTCTAATTCGGAAATTGCAGAAAAATTAACTATTTCTACGCGTACGGTAGAGCATCATATTTATAAAGCAAAGAAGTTTTTTAAAGTTAATAATATTGAAAATTATGGTTTTATTATACTTATTGTTAATGAAATTTTGTTTTGGTTATGAAATAGGGGTGAATATTTAACCTTGTATTAATATTTTTTTAACATTTTTTAAATAATGAGTACGTGTTTTTTCTTTTGCCTGTGTATTATAAAAAAAGGCAAAGCAATTGGACAAAGAAAAATTAAGACGTTACCTGAATGGTTTATCTTCCAAAGAGGAAGCAGTAGAAATAGCCAAATGGCTTAACGAGAGCAATTCAGCTAAAGAAATCAATGCGATATTTGAGGAAACTTGGGAGAAGTCTGGAAATACCATCCATGCCGATACCAAGAAGAAGCACCTTTGGGAAAAAATAGATCAAAAGACCGGAAATAAGCCTGAGCGCAAAGAGGAGCAGCATAAATATTCATTTTTAAGATCAGCTGCTGTTTGGTTATTATTGGCCGGCTTCCTAGTGCTATCCGCCAAGGTGATTTGGGAGAACAACAAGGAAGAAGGTGAGCAGGTGGTCCTAACGGAATGGGTAGAGAAATCTGTTCCATCCGGAGAAAAATTACTTTTAACCTTACCGGATAAAAGCAAGGTACTGGTGAACAGTAATTCTAAAATCAAATTCCCCACTTCATTTGAGAAAGATTCCAGAGAAGTTTACTTAGAAGGAGAGGCATTTTTTGAAGTGGAAAAGGATCCGGAAAGACCATTCTTTGTTTTTACGAGAGAGCTTACTACGGAGGTGTTGGGAACTAGCTTTAATATTAATAGCCGATTAGCGCGTACCAAAATAGCTTTATTGGAAGGTAAGGTAAAGGTGAAGAATAATACTGAAGAGGCCTTTTTATTACCGGGAGAAATGGTAGAGGATGGAATGGATAGTTCCGGGAAATTGGAAATAACATCATTTATATATGCCAAGGAAATGGCATGGAAAGATGGTCAATTAAAATTTCAGAAGAAACCACTTAAAGCCATCTTAAAGCAGCTGGAGGACTGGTACGGCGTGAAATTTGAACCCGAAAATAATATCAATTTAGACAGGACTGTCACAGGAACCTTTCAAAATGATAATTTGGATAATTTACTATCCGGATTAGGCTTTACTATGAACTTCAAACACACAATTGATAATAAATATGTCAAACTTAATAATAATAAGCCTATGAGATAAATAATTACAGGATAAACCCTCCATCGCCAAATGTCCGGGTTTACCCTGTCCGTTCTTATAAAATTTTATCCTATAAAAACATACTAAAATATGAAAACAAAAATACTTCACCTAATTAAAATGGTATCACGTCATATCTTATATGGTTTACTGTTGCAGGTGATCTTCCTAAGTACCTTACTTGCGAACGATACAAATGCACAGATTAAGCCAATAGATGAAACTTACCTTCAGGTCAACCAAACCGAATGGCAAATAATAAAAATTATCGATTTGGTTGAAAAACAAACTGAGTATAGGTTAGTTTTTGCAGATGATCAGCTGAATGCTGACAGCAAGATTGTATTGCAGCCGGGCAGAAAATCTGTCTATGAGATTCTATATGAAATATCAACCAAAACTGCACTTAAGTTTAAACAGGTAAACAATACCATCTATGTTGGAAAACTGCCTGAATCCCAGAAGCCGACTGAGGATGAAGAAGAATTGATGGCTCCTATTAATGGGGTAATCAAGGATGTCAATGGTGCTCCCATACCGGGTGCCACAGTAGTTGTAGAAGGAACCACTGTTGGTACAGTGTCTGATCTTGATGGCAATTTTAGCATTGATGTACCGGAAGGAAAGGCCTTGCTCATCAGTTTTATAGGTTATGAAACCCAGCGTATTGTACCCGGGTCACAGACTCAACTTTCCATTGTACTGAAAGAGGATCAGACTTCCCTTGATGAAGTAGTAGTGGTAGGATACGGTGTTCAGGAGAAGTTATCTGTTACCAACTCTTTGGCACAGGTAGACGGTGAAAAACTAGAAAGGAGACCGGTAGCCGATTTCCAGCAATCTCTTCAAGGACTTGCTCCGGGTGTTACTGTAGTAGACCAAGGCGGAAGACCTGGTAACAGTAATATCAATATCCGAATTCGGGGTATCACTACTTTAGGAAACAATAACCCATTGATAATTGTGGATGGAATTGAGCAAAGAATCAATGATATCAACCCTAATGATATCGCTTCTGTAACCGTACTTAAAGATGCCTCTTCTGCAGCGATCTATGGGTCAAGAGCTGCCAATGGTGTAATTTTGGTTACCACCAAGCGTGGTTCTGAAGGTAAAATTGCGGTGAGCTATGATGGTTACTTTGCCCTTCAGGAAGTGACCAATCGTCCGGAACATATGGATCTGGAAAGCTACTTTTATCTGGAAAACGATGCTTATGCCAATGCCGGAAGAAACATTCCTTATACGGATGAGTTCATTGCTAATTATGTAGCCAATGCACCGAGTCCTGAATATCCACTTCCTTTTCCTTACTGGAGAAAAGATGAACTTGGTATGTTGAAAACGGCTCCTCAGCAAAACCATACACTTTCTGTAAGCGGTGGAGGAGAAAATTTTTCAGGCAGATTTAGTGTAAGGCATCAGGCAATTGATGGGGTAGCACCGAATTTCAGTGATAAACTGAATGAATTCAGGATGAACCTGGATCTTAAAGCTTCTGAAAAAATTAAGTTTTCCGGTGATTTAAATTACCGTACCAAAGAATCACTACAGCCGGCGGGGAGGTCTGTTGCAGGGAATGGTGAGTCATTGGTATTTCAGTACATGCTTCATGCAAGTAAATTTTCTTGGCCACAATATGAATCAGGAGAATATGGATTAGGCTCTCAAGTCAATAATCCACTGTTGTTTGCTGAATTAACAGGAGATAGCAGGACCATCAATGATTACTTGACAGGTAGTGTAAAATTTGATTATGAGATCTTGCCCGGGTTAAATTTTTCCACCCAGTATGCAGTAAGAAATACCCATGTTCAGGTGAAAACTTTCTTAAATAAATACAGGAATGAGGATCCGCTTACAGGAAGAGTTGCCCAGCGTGCTTTCAACAGCTTAAGGGAATACAGGTCCAATACACGGGAAGGAACCTTAAACAGTCTTTTGACCTATAATAAAGTTTTGGACAAACATAAATTTACCGGACTGCTAGGATATTCAACCATCGAGCATGAGACCAATTACATTACAGGTTATCGACAAGAGTTCTATAACAATGATGTGCAGTCTTTGAGTCAAGGGTCAAATGAAAATAGAGATGCTACCGGAGTTGATAGTGAGTGGGGTTTAAGGTCTTATTTTGCCAGATTAAATTACAATTACAACGACCGTTATTTCTTTGAAGTAAATGCCAGATATGATGGTTCTTCTCGATTTAACAAAGATAACAGGTACAGTTTTTTCCCTTCTTTTTCTGCAGGGTGGAGGCTTTCTGAAGAAACTTTCTGGTCTGAATGGAAAGATTTGATTAATGAATTTAAGTTAAGAGGGTCATATGGAGGTACAGGTAATCAAGCGGTAGGGTTATATTCATTCTACGAAACCCTAAGCGCTATCAATTATTCTTTCAATGAATCTCCGGTACAAGGTTTTACCCAAACCAATTTAGCCAATCAAAATTTGACATGGGAGACTACTTACCAAACCAATATAGGTTTTGATATGGGGATTTTGGAAGACAGGGTTTCTTTGACTTTTGACTATTATGATAAAACCACTGATGGAATCTTACTTCAGTTGCCAATCCCTGCTTTAATTGGTTTGGGAGCACCTGTACAGAATGCGGGAGTGGTAAACAACAGAGGTTATGAAATTGGATTGAATTTCCGTGGTGGTAATAAATTAAGTTATGATCTTGGGCTCAATTTTAGTCAAAACAAAAATGAGGTAAAAGATCTCGTGAATTCCGGACCTTATATTTCAGGAGGTACTACAGCTCCACGATTTATAATTCAAGAGGGAATGCCTATCAACTCTCACTGGGGTTATATCACAGATGGAATATTCCAGACCCAGGAAGAGGTGGATAATTACCCTACCTTAAGACCGAATAGTGCTCCGGGCGATGTTAAATATGTGGATGTCAATGAAGATGGTGTCATCAATGAAAATGACCATCAATACCTGGGCTTGTCTTTTCCCAAGTTTGATTTTGGAACGAACGGCACTTTCACCTATGGCAATTTTGATTTGTTTTACCAATTTCAGGGTGCTGCAGGTCATAAAACAAGATTGGATGGTGCTTTTCAGCAAATCGCCACTTATGAAACATTTACCCATGCAATTTACACCGACAACTATTGGACGCCGGAAAATCCTGATGCAGAATTTCCAAGACCAATTAAAGGGGATCCGAGAAATTTTCAAACTTCAGACACACAGTTGATTGATGCCTCTTACCTAAGGCTGAAGAATATTGTTTTAGGCTATACCCTGCCTGAGTCTATAATTGAAAAGATCTCGGTAAGTAGTATTCGCGTTTTTGTTGGGGCTACCAATTTGTTGACCTTTTCAGAGTTAAACAGATGGGATTTAGATCCTGAAATACCTTCAGGAAGAGGGCAATATTACCCACAAGTGAGCATGTATTCCCTAGGAGCAAATGTTAAGTTTTAAGATTGAATAGCTGATAACATGAAGAAATTTAAATATATATTGCTATGCTTCACCATTGTTTCACTGGTGGCATGTCAGGAAGATCTATTGGAAACAATTCCAAACGACAGGATTTCAAAAGAGATCTTTTGGAAAACACTCGAAGATTTAGAATACGCATCAAATGCTGTTTATCCCGCTCTAGATGGAACTAATATTTTCTATTATGATGGAATAACAGATCAATTGATGACCAATCATCCTTTCAATTCAAATACGGATATACAACGTGGATTTGGTACCATCGCTTCAGGTAAATTCTATGCCGAATGGCAAAATGCTTACCAAGGTATACGTAGAGCCAATGATTTCATGGACAATGTAGACCTTGTAGAAGAGGATGACCAAGAAGCCATCAATAGGTTTAAGGGTGAGGTAATGACCCTTAGGTCATATATTTACCTAAAACTGATTATGTTGTATGGAGATGTACCTTTGATTACGTCAGGCATAGACATAGAAGAAGGGCGTACGATTACCAGGACTCCTATTGCTGAGATTTGGGACTTTATAGAAGATGAACTTACCCAAGCAGCAGAATGGTTGCCATATGAAAACAATGGTAGAATAGGAAAAGGAGCAGCTTTGGCACTTAAAGCCAGAGCAATGCTTTATGCTGGAAAGTACAGTGAGGCTGCAGAAGCCGCCAAAGAAGTCATGGATAGTGGGGTCTTTAGTTTATACCCTGACTATTTTAACCTGTTTCAATATGAAGGTGAAAACAATTCTGAGGTCATTCTCGCGAGAGAATTTGCAGTGGATGTAAACGCACATAATATTTATTCGAGCGTAGCACCTTGGAGCCAAACCTCTGGAAGTAGTGGGAGTTTGTATGTACCCACCAAAGCCATCATAGATGCTTATCCAATGGCCAATGGATTGCCTATAGATGATCCGGAAAGTGGCTATGATCCATACAATCCTCATGAAAACAGAGATCCAAGGTTGGCTCAGTCGGTCTTTCTAACAGGAATTACTCCTTTGCCTGATGGTGGAACTTATGGAACTATTCCCGGCACAGATGGTTCAGATGCAGTTCAAATTACTGTTTATTCTACTGCTTCGGGCTATAATGTAAGAAAGTATGTGGATGCTGCAGATTATAGCAATCCTTCAAACTCAGGTTTAAATATCATGTTAATTCGTTATGCTGAAGTATTATTGACTTATGCTGAAGCCAAGATAGAAATGGGCGAGCTGGATGAAACGGTGTATGCTGCCATTAATGAGGTGAGACAAAGAGAGAGCGTTATGCTTCCTTTAGTTACTCCTGAACAATCAGCTACTCAAGAAAGTATGCGGGAAATTGTTAGAAATGAGCGACAGATTGAGTTAGCTTTTGAAGGCTTCCGCTTATTTGATATTCGAAGGTGGAAAATTGCTGAAGACGTAATGCCCGGTGTTCCACTTGGGATGCAATACGTAGATGGCGATGGCAATTTGGTTCAAATATCCCTTGATGGTTTTGATAGGTCTTTTGATCCTGAAAGGGATTACCTGTGGCCTATCCCTAACAGGGAAAGAGAATTGAATACAGCACTGACCCAAAACACAGGTTGGTAATGGTAAGCACTCCCGGAAAATCCGGGAGTGCTTACTTTTTTTGATTAATAGGGTGTAAGGCAAGTAACTTCTGTGAGCATTGATTGAGAGAAAAGTCAAAGACTCATTTAAAAATAAGTGCTGCCATTGGTAAGCTATAATTCCTTTCATGGCTTGAAATAAATACCTTAAATAGATTAACCTTGTAGGCTTCAGAAATTTTGATTAATATCCCTTATCAAAGAGATAAATTTGATTTTATCTTTTAATTCCATCTATTGATTGCTTACAACCACCTCACATGCAAAGACCTTATATTAAACTTAAAAGTATCGCTCTTATTCTAATAGGAGTTTGTTCTTTAAGCAGTATTTCTTCTTTCGGAAGACAAAATTCCAATTCAAGTGCTCCTCCCAATATTCTTATCATTACTGTAGACAATGTTGGCTATGGAGATTTTAAATTCCTTAATAAAGATTCTCCCATATTAACGCCAAATTTGAATAAATTGGCCAAACAAGGTGCTGTTCTTACCAATTTCTATACGGGTTCTCCTACCTGTACTGCCTCCAGGGCCAGTTTACTTACCGGAAGGATTCCGCAGAGAAACAAGTTGGACTACCAACTAGGGGGACTGGCAGGAAATTATGGCATTGGTCTTCCACAAACTGAAATTATTATTCCAAAGGTATTGAAAAACAGCCCTTATGGTTACCAAACGGGTGCATTTGGGAAATGGAACATAGGCTTTGCCCCGGGTTCAAGACCAACAGAAAGAGGTTTTGATGAATTTTTGGGAATTGCTTCCGGAAATGTAGACCACTTTTCCCATGTATATGCCGGCAGACATGATCTTTATCACAATACAACTTCCATCAATAGGCATGGTGAGTACAGTACGGACTTGTTTGCCAATGCAGCCATAGATTTTATTACCGAGAAAACCACTGATAAAAAGCCGTGGATGGTTTATTTGCCTTTTGATGCACCACATCATCCGGGTAATAGAAACATTGAGCCGGGAGAAGAGAATATTTGGAAAGCACCGGATTACGCTTTCAAGCCTTATGGATTAAAACCAAATGAAAAGGACCCTAAAAAAAGGTTCAATGCCATCGTGACCGCCATAGATATGGCGGTAGGTAGAGTTATGGATTCCCTAGACGAATTGGGAATTGCAGACAATACCTTTGTCTTCTTCTATTCCGACAATGGCGCATTTTACCCTTATCTGGATATTCAGTCCAACGCGCCTTTGAATGGTGCCGGAGTAACCCTTTGGGAAGGAGGGATTCGGGTACCTGCATTGGTGAGATGGCCGGGTAAAGTCAAGGCCAATTCTACCATAAATACCCGGCTTTGGTCATTGGACTTGATGCAGGCGGCAGCCAGTTTGGCACAGGCTGAGCTGCCACAAGACAGGTATTATGATGGGAGAAACCCATTGCCTGTATTGAATGGGGAGACCAGCCATTCACCACACGCCTCCATGTTTTTTAAATACAAAGGGCAGGAAGCATTGATATGGGGAGATTATAAGATCTTTAGAGAAAGTAATGAAGAGCCCTGGAAGCTTTTTAACCTTCAGGAAGATATCGGAGAAACCAATGACTTGGCTGAGAAAAGGCCTGATTTGGTGAAAAAATTAGAAGAACCATTTAAATTAACGGAAGCGGAGATTAAGAGTGATTTGGAACGAGAACGACTGACACCTTATACCTCCAATAATAATTAATAAAATTCATGAATACCCAGCTAAGACGAATAGCATTATTTGCGACCTACCTTTTGTGTTTATCGCTATCAGTGGAAACGATGGCTCAAAAGTCAAAGAAGCCGAATATTCTTTTTATAATTTCAGATGACCTCACTACTACAGCAGTTTCTTCCTACGAAAATGCTGCCGGGTATACGCCAAATATAGATCAGCTGGCGGAAGAAGGAACCAGGTTTACCAGGGCTTATTGTCAGTATCCCGTATGTGGTCCTTCAAGGGCATCTATGATGTCAGGATATTATCCTCATGCTACAGGGACTTTCGGATATGTGAGTGGAAGAGAGAATATTGGTCCGGATAAAAAAATGTGGCCACAATTGTTCAAAGAGAATGGTTGGTTTACGGCCAGGGTAAGCAAGATTTATCATATGGGCGTTCCCATAGATATTGAGAAAGGGTCTAATGGCACAGACGATGAAGCTTCATGGAATGAAAGGTACAATAGTCAGGGCCCAGAGTGGACTGCAGATGGTGAAGCGGAATTGGTGCAAAATAATCCATATGGCCTATTGCCAAGAAAAGGAGGGAATGTGATGACTATTGTGAAAGCAGATGGTGATGACTTGGTGCATTCGGATGGTAAAACAGCCGAAAAAGCTTCCGAATTGATTCGTTCCCACAAAGACGAACCTTTCTTTTTAGCCGTAGGTCTGGTGAGGCCCCATGTGCCCTTTGTTGCCCCCAAACCTTACTTTGAAAGGTTCCCATACAAACAGGTAATCCTTCCTCCCAAAGTAGATGGTGATTGGGATGATATTCCTGCCCGAGGGATAAATTACGTCACCACAAAAAATGCTAAAATGACCGAGGAGCAACAAAAGAAAGCCATTGCTGCTTATTATGCTTCTGTAAGTTATATGGATGCTCAGGTAGGTAAAATTCTTAACACTTTAAAAGAAGAAGGCCTTGAAGACAATACCATAGTAGTCTTTACTTCTGACCATGGTTTTCATTTAGGAGAACATGATTTTTGGATGAAAGTAAGTTTAAAAGAGGAATCGGTAAGGGTGCCTTTGATCGTAAAAATCCCGGGCCAAAAAGCACAGGTTTCCAATAGTTTTGTGGAATTGATTGACCTGTATCCAACCATCGCTGAATTGGCTGGAGTAAAAGTGGAGGATAAGATTCAAGGTATAAGTTTTGTTCCAACCCTGGACGACCCTGATTTTAAAACCAGAGACATGGCCTTTTCTGTCAATAGGTGGAGAGGAAAGCATGCTTTCTTACTGAGGAATGACAAATGGGCCTTAACCCTTTACAATGAAGATGGAAGTGATGGGATTGAATTATTTGACATGGAACATGATCCCAAACAATTTAATAATCTGGCAAGCTACCCGGCCTATCAAGAGATTGTTGCTCAGCTAAAGGAAGAGGTCAATAAGAAATTAGCAGCAATTAGAAATAATGATTTGCCGAATAAACCGGTTATACAATAAATAATATACCCAATGAATAACCTGATAACTAGTGGCATGAAGCTTTCATTTCTATTGATTTCCACTTTGTGGTTGTTGGCCTCGTGCAGTGAAAAGGCTGAAACTCAAGAAAGCCTCCCCAATGTAGTGCTACTTCTTGGCGATGACCATGGCTGGGATGAAACAGGATACAATGGGCATCCATTTCTCCATACACCTGTATTGGATGAAATGGCTAAATCCGGTGTACGAATGGATCGATTTTATTCGGCATCTCCGGTTTGCTCTCCTACCAGGGGTAGTATCATTACCGGGAGGCATCCCAATAGATATGGCACTTTTACACCCGGTTATTCTATACGACCGGAAGAAATTAGTATAGCAGAGCTCATGAAAAATACAGGATATGTTACTTCTCATTTGGGGAAATGGCACCTGGGCCCTGTCAAAGAGGCTTCACCTACTAATCCAAAGCAGTTTGGGTTTGATGAATACCTTTCACACGACAATTTCTTTGAAATGAATCCACATTTATCAAGGAATGGGGCAGACCCTCTGGTTTTCAAAGGCGAGAGTTCTGAAATTTTGATTGCAGAGGCAATCGATTTTATTGAACGTTCCAAAGAAAAAAATCAGCCCTTTTTTATCGTGATCTGGTATGGTTCACCTCATGAGCCTTATAGCGCAAAACCGGAGGACCTGGCCTTGTATGATAGTTTGCCTGAAGATTTCGGAAATCGAATGGTAAGGTTGACCTCCAATGAGACAGGAAAGCCGGTGAAACGTTTACAACGAGAGGTATTGCGAGAGCGATTTGCTGAAATTACGGCCATGGATAGGTCTATAGGGCAATTAAGAACCTATCTTGATGGGGAGGGAATTCGAGAAAATACCCTGCTATGGTACTTTGGTGACAATGGAACGCCTCAGGAGGGTAATGCAACTGTTCCTTTCAGAGGTCAAAAAGGAAGGGTATATGAAGGAGGTGTACGGGTTCCTTCTGTTTTGGAATGGCCTGAAAAAATAAAGAATCCTTTTATTACCGAGGTTCATGGTGTTTCCAGTGATGTATTTCCTACCCTCTGTGATCTCACCGGTCAAGCACTTCCTGACCGACCTATAGATGGAATCAGTCTATTGCCCATGCTAGAAGGCAAAATGGATACAAGACCTGAGCCTATCGCTTTCTGGAATGGAAGACCAAGAAATAATGGTGAAGGTTTGGCCGATTATATAGACCCGGAATTACAAAAAGGCACCTCCCCTTTGGTGAAATTGATGAATGGGATACCTACCAGAAACTTTAAAAATTATAAACAAACGGATATCCAAGAGGAGGATTTTTCAGGCCCCAGAACTTTATTGGGTAATCAATACAAATTGGTGATCCATGGAGGCACCGGAGAGGAAGCCGAAAAAGAATTGTTTGATATCAATGCAGATCCGGCAGAGGAAAATAATATATTATCTGATCACCCGGAAATAGCCGAAAACATGGAAAATACCTTACATGATTGGCAACGATCCGTCTTAGAGAGTTTGATCGGAAAGGATTATCAATAAATAAATGAATCAAGGAGTGGAGCAATCAATGGTGGTTGCTCCATTTTCTTTTTTATGCGAAATTATTCTCGTTTGCCCACCAACGGTTATTTGGTACTTCCCATAAAATGCATCGGCTGAATATTGGCCTTCAGTAGTAGTAGTACCGGTTTTCTCCGTCCACCAAGTGTCAAAAACAAGTTTTTGATAAGCATGTGCTGCAGGCTTTGGTTGCCAGTCTCGGGTATATAGTGAGGAGGCAGGAATCCAATTGACTCCTTCCCAAAAACCCCACATTAGGATACCTTCCACTGCCGGATGGGCAAAGCAGATGCTATAATAATCCACCAATTCGATAGCGTTTTGCTGTTCCTCCTCCGGGCTCATTACCAATTGCGTGTCTTTATGGAATTTGGATCGTTGACCCGGCATATTGAATTCGGTGATTCGAATGGGTAGACCAAATTGGGCCAGGGAGTCAAGGCTACGTTTCAGTTCCTTTCTGTCAAAGGTGCTGCCATGCAAGTGACCTTGCACGCCAATTCCGGCAATCGGAACGTTTTGAGCCAGTAGATTCCTAATTTGCGCCAAATAGTCCGCCAACCTATTTCCTGTTAAGATATCATAATCGTTGAGGTAAAGTTGAGCCTCAGGATCTCCTTCAAGCACCCATTTGGCCATTTTGGCGGTAATGTCCGGCCCCAACCGATCTTCATAATAATTTCCATGGATCATTTCATTGTTCAGATCGTATTCTACAAAGCGGCCTTTGTACTTTCGGGCAATGCTAATGGCTCGATTTTTTATGGTGGCCTCCAGTTCGGCATCACTCAACTCCATTATCCAAGGCTGCACAAATTTTTCTATGCCCCAGAATAAGTTATGCCCCCGCAGGGGAATATCATTTTCTTCTGTCCAATTTAGGATTCCTTCTACGGTTAAATGATTGACTTGGCCTTTTTCCCTTTCCATATTGGCCCACTTGAGCGCATTTTCTGTAACGGCACTGTTAAAGTTTTTAAGAAAATGGGATTTGTATTGGTTGAGATCCTCTTGGGACATTTTCCCTGATCCCAGTCCATTGGCAATGGCTGCCCCAAACCAAAATTCATGGGAAAGTTGCTTGATGGAGACCTTGGTTCCCGGCTTGGCATTGACAATCAGCTTGCCTTTTCTATGCTTAGCAATAGCTTGGTCTATAGGGTTTGTTTGGGAGAAGCATGGTATAGCTATAGAAAACAATATAACCAAAATAGGGAGGAGAGAATGAATTTTAAGCATGGAGAGATAGGTTTGTCTTTTGGGAAATGAGTAGTAAATATATTATTTATTCACTGATATAAAAATGGGATTTTGAAACGCCTAGAAGGATTAGTATTCAGTAATTGCAGGAGAGACATATAATGGAGGTAAATGTATATTGGACAATAGCTACTGTTTTATTTCTTTAAAAAATAGAATTTAATGCAGTTAGGGGAGTGAATAACCAGAATTTATTTTAATAACTAATATAATGTTTGAAATTTAATACTAAATTTTTAATCTTTATAAATATAGTATATACAAGGGGTGTAAAAAATAACGACCCCAGCAGAAAACATCTACTGAGGCCCTTATAAATGTTTTCACAACGGAATAATCCTTATTGTGAATTGCTTCAAATTGGTAATGCAATATAGCTTTTAAAAGTTAAATTTTTATAATTATGAAAAAAATTTTGGGGTTGGATTTAGGGACAAACTCGATTGGATGGAGTTTGATTAGCCATAACTTTGAAAAGAAAGAAGGGAAAATAGACGGCTTAGGGGTTCGAATTATCCCGATGAATGCAGGCGTTTTAGGGAAGTTCGATGCAGGGCTATCGCATTCACATACAGCTGAAAGAACAGGTTACCGCAGTAAGAGAAGGCTCTATCAACGAGACAATTTGCGCAGGGAACGGTTACATAGAGTTTTAAATATTTTAGGCTTTTTACCAAGCCATTACAGAGAAAGTATTGATTTCGATAAAAAACTAGGACAATTTAAACCTGGTAAAGAGGTGAAGCTGAATTATCGAGAAACTGAACAGGGAAATTACCAATTTATTTTTACTGAAGCTTTTCAAGAAATGGTGGCTGAGTTTAAAACGGCACAACCTGATTTGTTTTACCTAAAAAACAATGGTATTGAAACCAAAATCCCTTACGATTGGACACTTTACTATCTTCGGAAGAAAGCACTTTCAAAACCAATTAGTAAACATGAACTGGCATGGTTAATTCTCAATTTCAATCAGAAGCGTGGGTATTATCAAATGAGAGGAGAGGAAGCTGATAAAGATGATGATAAAGAATTTGTTGAGTTAAAAGTTGATCAGGTGGTTGATTCTGGTGAGCAAATGAAGGGCAAACCTTTGTACAATGTTATATTTGAAAACGGCTGGCAATTCGATAAACAAATATTAAAAATTGAAAATTGGGTAGGTCGAACAAAGGAATTTATTGTAACTACTAAAACATTGAAAAATGGTGATGTTAAGAGAACTTTTAAGACTGTTGACTCACAGGAAGATTGGATTGCTATAAAATCTAAAACTGAGCAGAATATTAACAAATCCGGTAAAACTGTAGGTGAATACATTTACAATACTTTACTAATAAATCCAACTCAAAAAATAAGAGGTAAATTAATCAAAACAATTGAAAGAAAGTTATACAAGGATGAACTTAGACAGATTCTGTCCAAACAAATCGAATATAATAAACAATTCTTCTCTAATGAATTGTATCAAGCTTGCATTAAAGAATTATATCCAAGAAACGAAGCACACCAATACAATATCAAAGACAAAGACTTTTTGTACCTGTTTATTGAGGACATAATTTTTTACCAAAGACCCCTCAAGAGTCAAAAAGGAACTATTGCAGCTTGTCCGTTTGAGGAACGATATCGTAAAATTGAAAATAATGAGACAGGCAAATTTGAAAATAAAAAAGTTCCTGTAAAGACCATGTCAAAATCGCATCCATTGTTTCAGGAATTTAGAATTTGGCAATGGCTTAAGAATTTGAAAATATACAACAAGGAAGTTGTAGAAAAAGGTGGATTAAAAGATGTAACCTATCAATTATTACCGGATGAGGATGCTTGGGTTAGGCTTTTTGACTTTCTAAATACCAAGAAGGAACTGGATCAAAAGCAATTCATAGACCATTTTGTAAAACTCAGGTTGATTGACAAGAGGGAGAAAGATCAATTTCGCTGGAACTATCCAGAAGATAAAAAATACCCTTTTGCAGAGACTAGGGCACAGCTTATTACAAGAATTGCCAAAGTTGGAGGAATAAAGAACCCCGAGGATTTTCTAGACGAAAAAACCAAGCTGGGCAAAAAGCAAACCAGTCCTTCAGTTAGTAGACTGGAGCAGTTGTGGCACATTATCTATTCTGTTTCTGATCTGAAAGAATACGAAAAGGCACTAAAAAAATACGCCATAAAACATCATTTGGACGAAGTTTCTTTTGTAGAGAAATTTCTTAAATTTCAACCATTTAAAAGTGATTACTCCAGCTATTCTAAAAAAGCCATTAACAAATTACTCCCTGTAATGCGGATAGGTAATTATTGGAAAGAGAATGCCATCTCGACTGAGGTGAAAAATCGGGCAGCGGCCATTATGGAACGGGTTGACCATTTAAATCTTAAAGAAAATTATACTTCAAAAGATCTGTCCGAAGCACTGGCTCTGGTGAGTGATGATGATATACCACGACAAATGGTAAAAAGCTTTATTCCACTTAAAAATAAAAACCCATTGAAAGGTTTGAATACCTATCAAGCTACCTACCTTGTTTATGGTAAGTATTCTGAAGTTGGAGATATATTACATTGGAACCATTCATTTGAAATAACCAAATACCTTCGTGAATTTAAACAACATTCTCTTCGTAACCCTATTGTAGAACAAGTAGTTACTGAAACACTTCGGGTAGTTAGAGATATTTGGGAATTCTATGGTGAAAAATTCAATTTTGACTTTACTGAGGTTTATGACCCTACTAGGAAGCGAAATATAAAAAGTTACAAACCCTACTTTGATGAGATTCATTTAGAGTTGGGAAGAGAAATGAAAAACCCGGCTGATAAGCGGAAGAAGATATCGGGTCAAAATACTGAAAATGAGAATACTAACTATCGAATAAAGGAAATCCTGAACGAATTGATGACAGACCCAAATATTGAAGGTGATGTTCGTTCCTTTTCTCCAAGTCAACAAGAAATATTAAAAATATTTGAAGAAGGTATTTTCCTAAACCCGGAGGCGGATTATTCAAAAGTGAGCCAAGACGAAATTTTAAAAATAAGAAAAAGCAACGCTCCTACCAAGAAAGATATTCAACGTTACAGGCTATGGATGGACCAAGGTTATATTTCACCATATACAGGAAGTCCTATCCAATTAAGTGCATTATTTACAAATGTATATGAAATAGAACACATTATCCCACAATCTCGATTTTTTGATAACTCTTTGGGTAACAAAGTGATTTGTGAAACTGATGTGAATACTGAGAAAGGCAACCAAACCGCTTATGCATTTATAAAAAATAAAGGTGGTAGCATTATTAATGGACACAGAATCTTTGGTCTCGAAGAATACGAATCCCACGTAAATAAATTTTTCAAAAAAAACAAAACCAAGCTTAAAAACCTACTTAGTGAAGATATACCGGAAGGATTCATCAATAGGCAACTCAATGATAGCCGTTACATCAGTAAATTTATAAAAAGCTTGTTAAGCAATATTGTACGTGAAGAAGGTGAACAAGAGGCTACTTCTAAAAACCTGATTCCTGTAACTGGTGCAGTTACTTCTAAATTAAAGCAGGACTGGGGATTAAATGACAAGTGGAACGAAATCATTGCG
This sequence comes from Cyclobacterium sediminis, assembly GCF_054781075.1. Lineage (NCBI taxonomy): Bacteria > Pseudomonadati > Bacteroidota > Cytophagia > Cytophagales > Cyclobacteriaceae > Cyclobacterium > Cyclobacterium sediminis. The sequence goes on from NZ_BAAGVC010000044.1 coordinate 280,728, forward strand.
CCACGTTTTGAGCGTCTAAATAAACTTAGCCTAAGCAATAATTTTGGATTTTGGGACCAAAGCATTAATGCCTTTAGGATTCAAGTGCCTGATGAAATAAGTAAGGGTTTTAATAAAAAACGTATAGATCATCGACATCATGCTTTAGATGCACTGGTAGTGGCATGTACAACTCGAAGCCATACCAATTATTTAAGTGCATTAAATGCAGAAAAAGAAAACCATAGTTTAAGAGACAAGCTTCTGATTAAAAATAATCAAGGTAAATATACGAAGCATTTTCAATTGCCATGGGAGGGCTTTAGTATACAAGCTAAAAGTCAACTTGAAAAAACAGTAATCAGCTTCAAACAAAACCTACGTGTCATTAATAAAGCAACAAATAAATTTTGGTCATATACAGATGAAAATGGCAAGCTCAACTTTGGTAAAGATGGTAAGCCAAAAAAGAAATTGCGTGTACAAACCAAAGGAGATAATTGGGCGATAAGAAGATCTCTGCATGAAGAAACTATATCAGGCATCGTGAATTTGCCATGGGTTAAATTTGAAAAAGGTAAGTTTATTACAGCTACTAGAAAAAAATTAGATAAAACTTTCACTTCAAGTAAAATTAGAAAAATAACAGATAAAGGGATACAAAAAATATTAATAAATTACTTGTCTCAAGAAAAATTTAAAGAAACAGAAAAAAATGGAAATATAAATTTTAAAGTCGAAGAAGCTTTCAGTGCAGAAGGATTGGAAGATTTAAACAAAAATATTTCTACCTATAATAATGAAAAAGCTCATAAACCTATTTACAAGGTAAGGCTTTATGAACAAGGGAATGGTAGATTTCCCCTAGGTATAAATTATATTTCTTCTAAAAAATATGCACAGGGTTCACCGAATTTATTTTTCGCTATTTATAATAGTTTGAATGGGAAATTGTTTGAAACTATTCCATTAAATGAAGTTATTTTTCATCAAAAGGATGTTTCTACTCTTCCTAAAAATGAAAGAACAAAGTTTGTAATTAAAAAAATTATCATAGACAAGAAAGGGAACCAAGTAGAAGTAAATTTAGAACAAATGTTATCTCCTTTAGATTTAGTATATGTACCCACAAATGAAGAGATGGATAGCCTTAATTTACTAGATTTTAAAAATTTGGACAAGGATCAATTAGAAAGGATTTATAATGTAAATGATTTCTCTGGGGTTACTTGCTATTTTACTCCAAATAGATTGGCAAAATCAATTTATCCCAAAGAGGTTGATATGCGGTACAATTATAAAAAGAAAAAAGCTTCTGGTTCTTTTGATTCCAAAACGGCTAGTTTAAGTGATAGTCCAATTAAAGAACGCTGCATTAAACTTCGAGTGGATCGTCTGGGGAATATTACAAAGGCATAACAATGGAGCCGGGACAAACGTATCATATCTACAACCATGCCAATGGATCTGAAAATCTTTTTCGGGAGGAGGAAAACTATCGGTTTTTTCTTAGGCAATATGCCAGATATCTTGGGGAGGTAGTAAATACCTATGCCTACTGCTTGATGCCTAATCATTTCCATTTTTTGGTTGCCGTACGTGAAGACCTGCCAGGTTTTAAAAACCTGGCAGGTCTGAAAGGACAAAACAAACTTGGCCATGCCTCCAGAAATCCTGCTACCAAAGCCTATAGTGATTTTTTTAATTCGTATACCAAGGCTTTTAACAAACGATTTGATAGAAGAGGAAGTCTTTTTGTAGAACATTTTAAAAGAACACCAATTCAAACTGAAGGACAGTGGCAGGAAACATTCCTCTATATTCACCTCAATCCATTAAAACATGGCTTTGTAAAAGATCCTAAGAATTGGAAATGGTCCAGTTGGAAGACCTATGAACATCCGGATATGGCATCTAACCTTGACAGGTCATACTATCTGAATTTCTTTGAGAGCTGGGACCACATTTTGAACCTTATGGAGATGAAAAAGGAATGGTTGATAAATAAGAATTTAGAATGAGACTTATAACAAAACATGTTTAAAGGTTGTCAGTGATTTTTTTGAACAAAATAAAAGAATAGATGATCAAGCGTACCTTATTCTTTGGTAACCCGGCTTACCTCAGTACCAAAAATGAACAACTGAAAATCAGCTTTCCTGAGGCTGAAAAGGAGGACAGGATGGTGGCCATAGAAGATATTGGAATGATTGTCTTGGAAAACCAGCAAACCACCATTACCAATGGCCTATTGGCCAAATTAACAGCCCGGAAAGTAGCAGTTGTTTCTTGCAATGCCCAGCACCTCCCGGAAGGATTATTATTGCCTATGCAGGGACATTCCGAACAAACAGAACGCGTCCGGTACCAGTTAAGCGCATCCCAACCCTTAAAGAAAAACCTTTGGCAGCAGACAGTTACGGCTAAGATAAAAAATCAATATGATTTACTGAAGGAGAAAGGAAAGGAATCCAAACGAATGGAGTACTTGTATAAAAATGTAACCTCAGGTGATACCGGTAACCATGAGGCACAGGCAGCAGCGATTTACTGGCAGTACTTATTTGAATTACCTGAATTTAACCGTGGACAATTTGGTGTACCCCCCAATAACTTACTGAATTATGGCTATGCCATTCTTAGAGCAGTTATTGCCAGGGCTTTGGTTTCTTCAGGAATGCTACCAGGGGTGGGCATTTGGCACAGAAACAAATACAATGCTTATTGTTTGGCAGATGATATCATGGAACCTTACCGGCCTTATGTGGATTTGGTGGTGGCGCATATAGTTGAAACGTATGATGCCTATGATGAATTGACTACTGAATTAAAAAAAGAATTGCTTAGTATTCCGGCCTTGGATGTAAAGATTGATGGACAAAAAAGCCCTTTGATGGTGGCTGCTTCTCGGACTACATCCTCCTTGTTTGATTGCTTTGCCGGAATTGGTCGAAAAATCATTTACCCGGAATATGGATGAAAATTATTTCTCACGTCTTAATCAATACCGTAGTTTGTGGGTCTTAGTTTTTTTTGATCTGCCCACTGAGACCCGCAAGGACAGAAAGCTGGCCACCAAATTCAGGAAGCAACTTTTGGACGATGGGTTTTCCATGTTTCAATTTTCCATTTATATGCGCTTTTGTGCCAGCCGGGAGAATGCAGAGGTGCATACCAAGCGAACGAAAAAAAATCTTCCACCCAGAGGAAAAGTAGGGATTATGTGCATTACGGACAAACAGTTTGGTATGATGGAATTGTTTTATGGAGCCAAGCCACAGGAAAAGGAGGCTCCACCTCAACAATTGGAGTTATTCTAAAAGTAGAAATTCTGCTTGGTATTACGTTTTACCTGCTAAATTCCTTTAATTTTTTAATTTCAAAAAACTGATATAAAAAACAGCATACCAGCCACTTATCGTGGGGTATGCTGTGATTATCCTATGAAGATACCAATTTGAAAGCAATTCACAACAAACAAAATAGAAACATTAAATAATACGGTGCTGTGATTATCCTATGAAGATACCAATTTGAAAGCAATTCACAACGTCCTTTGACCTGCTCAGTACATCAGCTAAGCTGTGATTATCCTATGAAGATACCAATTTGAAAGCAATTCACAACCAGGTTTTATGTTATATTTTAATTAAACTTGGCTGTGATTATCCTATGAAGATACCAATTTGAAAGCAATTCACAACACAAATGAGTTCAACAAAAGTAATTACCGGGCTGTGATTATCCTATGAAGATACCAATTTGAAAGCAATTCACAACACAAATCCAGCCATTGAGAAGCTCTCTATTGCTGTGATTATCCTATGAAGATACCAATTTGAAAGCAATTCACAACCCAAAGAGACACCTCCCGACTTTAAAGCATGCTGTGATTATCCTATGAAGATACCAATTTGAAAGCAATTCACAACACCACACAAGACCAAGCGATTTGGTACGCGGCTGTGATTATCCTATGAAGATACCAATTTGAAAGCAATTCACAACGATAATAAAGGATAATCCCGATTTGGATTTGCTGTGATTATCCTATGAAGATACCAATTTGAAAGCAATTCACAACCACCACTTGTAATGCATGCCCACTGCAATGGCTGTGATTATCCTATGAAGATACCAATTTGAAAGCAATTCACAACAATACTTAAAATCATTCCATAAAACAATAGCTGTGATTATCCTATGAAGATACCAATTTGAAAGCAATTCACAACAGTAGGTTTCATGTACCAAATATCCAAAATGCTGTGATTATCCTATGAAGATACCAATTTGAAAGCAATTCACAACAAACAAATAATACTCATTATACGCCTCATAAGCTGTGATTATCCTATGAAGATACCAATTTGAAAGCAATTCACAACTACGTTAAAATAAACAACATGCACCAAGAAGCTGTGATTATCCTATGAAGATACCAATTTGAAAGCAATTCACAACGACATACCATACCATAATATTCTGACAACCGCTGTGATTATCCTATGAAGATACCAATTTGAAAGCAATTCACAACCGTACTTTTACCTAACATGACCGAAAAGACGCTGTGATTATCCTATGAAGATACCAATTTGAAAGCAATTCACAACTATCAATTCTTAAAACAAGCGGTTTCCCTGCTGTGATTATCCTATGAAGATACCAATTTGAAAGCAATTCACAACGTGTGTGAAACAATTTATTCAAATCAGATTGCTGTGATTATCCTATGAAGATACCAATTTGAAAGCAATTCACAACTGCGATGGTGGTTTTCTGTGCCATATGCCTGCTGTGATTATCCTATGAAGATACCAATTTGAAAGCAATTCACAACGATTTGTATAATAAATACCAGACCAATTTCGCTGTGATTATCCTATGAAGATACCAATTTGAAAGCAATTCACAACAGACAGAAGAAGCTTCAGGAACAGCTTCAGGAACAGCTTCAGGCTGTGATTATCCTATGAAGATACCAATTTGAAAGCAATTCACAACAGGCTTGGCTCCGTGATCACCCTAATGCCGAGCTGTGATTATCCTATGAAGATACCAATTTGAAAGCAATTCACAACATTCTGGAGTAGCTTCCCACGAATCGCTAAGCTGTGATTATCCTATGAAGATACCAATTTGAAAGCAATTTACAACACCTTTATAGTATCGTCTTGAACGATAGCTTGCACGCACGTACAAATCAGGATAACTAGGCTAAAAAGGATGAAAGAAATTTTATGTATGTTTATCATTCTGGATTTTATTGATGTAGAACGAAATTAACAATTAACCATTAATAATTTACAACTTTTCGGGTAAGATGGGGTGATCGGGTGATGTAGTGATGTAAAGCGATCCCCTATCACAGATCACTCTAAATCTTTTCCCCCTCAGCTCTGTTCAGACCCTAATTAACAATTGATAATTAACCATTTCCACATTGATTATCCAATTTGAAAACAATTCACAACCGCATCACGGTCACCCTATCACTCGATCGCTTCAACTCCCTCAATCACTTGTTTTATAATGGCGGCCAATTCACTTTCATTTGGTGCTGTAAACATGTCCGAATGTATGCATTCTATATCGATTACTCGCATGGATTTGGAACAGCCTTTCCATCCTAAATATTCTGGATCAAAGAAATATTTTGTCCGAATTTTAGCCCTTATCATTACTATCTCTCCCGCATAAAATCCTGGCGAATAATTCTTGCAAGCAAGCACATGCATGGCTTTGATATTATTTATCCTTTCAATAATAGGACTATCTATTTTTTTTGTTTTTACCCTAAGCTTGACAAGTAAACCATTGATTTTTTTGCTAATTGACCTGGATTTTATATCTCTTAAAATATTGGGATGTCGGAATAATAATTTAATGTCGAAGAATTTTTTATTCAATTCACGATAAAGTTTAGCAGCAAGCTTATTTTTAGGTGTTTTTTTACTTTTGGCAAAAGTTGCAAAACTGTCAAGTAAAAAGAGGTGTTTTACAGATATATTGGTCTCCGCCAATTGCTTAGCCATTTCAAAGGCGATAATTCCTCCCATGGAATAGCCTCCCAAAATTATATTTCCTTGGGGGTGGTTTTGCATTATTTCGTCAATATAAGAAGCAGCAATTTCTTCAATGGATTCGAATTCAGGACTTTCTCCATCCATTCCTTTTGATTGAATGCCGTAGATGGGTTGCTCCGGGTCAAAGTATTTTGCAATGGTCTGAAATGGCATTACATTCAAGCCTGCTCCATGCACTAAGTATATTGGGTCTTTTTTTCCTTTTGGCTGTATAGGTACTAAGGACTTCCATTCCTTGTTTAAACCCACATTTGATTCCAAAAATAATCCTAATTGCTGTATTGTTGGGTATTTAAACAAAATTGATAGTGGTAGGAGTGTTCCTAACTCTTTTTCTATCTGGGTCATTACTTTTACAGCAATCAATGAATGCCCACCTAGATCGAAAAAATTATCCGTGATATCGATTTTTTTTAAGCCTAAAGCCGTCTTCCATATTTCCGCTATTATCTTTTCTTTATCTGTATTAGGTAGTAAAACAACATCTAAAACCATTGGCTCAGGATCAGGAAGTTTTAGGCGATCAATTTTCCCACTGGCTGTATGCGGGAAATGATCAACTACAACGTAATCAAATGGCATCATATAGACCGGCAAATTTAAAGAAAGTTCTTTTTTCCATCTTTTTACCTGAGTGCTTGTTACTTCTGTGTTCTTGCTAGACTTGTCCTCCAAATCATCCTTAAGTAGGAGGTAGGCCACCAAACCCATGTCATTACGAGAAGTTTTTCTAAATAAAACCACACTTTCTTTGACTGAATTCAGTTCATTTATGGCCTGTTCAATTTCCTCAAGCTCAATCCTATGACCTCTCAATTTGATTTGATTGTCAATTCTACCAAGGATTTGGATTTCCCCATCGGGTAGGAATTTTGCTCTGTCACCAGTTTTATACATACAGATACCTAATTGCGATTGAAAAGGATCTTTGGAGAATTTTTGACTGGTTAACTCAGATTGGTTAAGGTATCCCTTTGCTACACCTTTACCGGAAATGTAGATTTCTCCTTCCTTTCCTTTTGGTACTGGCTTTTGATTTTCATCAAGCAGATAAATTTTAGTATTCAGTACTTCTCGCCCTATGGTAATGATTGGCTGATTGGCTTCTATTTTTTTTATGGTGGAGAAAACTGTGGTTTCCGTAGGGCCATAGATATTCCAGAGCCCATCGCATAACGGCAATAGTTGACTGGCTAAATCCTTGCTTAAAGCTTCACCACCGCTAATTATTTGAAGGTTTTCTACAGGAGATTTCCAGCCACTTTCCAAAAGCATTTTCCAATGGGTGGGAGTGGCGAACATAATGTCTGCTTTATTCTGGTCCAAATATTGTAAAATTACTCGAGGATCTTTCCTTTCGAATTGATCAAGGATTACAATTTGAGCCCCGTGCACAAAGGGTAATATTAACTCCAGAAGTGCAATGTCAAAAGAAGCAGAGCTGACGGCAAGAAATTTATTTTTGGCCGTGATTCCGGGTTTATGGCTAACGGTTTTAAGGAAATTATACAAGTTGCCATGGGTTAGCATTACTCCTTTTGGCTTTCCTGTAGATCCGGAGGTATAAATAATATAAGCCATATCATTGGCTTCATTGTTCGGAGATGGGTTTTCTTTTGAGAAATTATCCTGCTTGGCTTTGAATTCCTCCCACAGAATCGCTATGGACTGTGACTTGAATTTTCCTTTGTATTTGGTATGTGTTATATGTACTTTTGCCGCATCCTTGAGCATATAACTGATCCGCTCATCAGGAAAATCAGTGTCTACCGGCAGGTAGGCAGCACCAACTTTCAATACCGCCATTATGGCTGTAATCATTTCTATGGATCGATCCATTACAATTCCCACTATATCATTCCTTCCGATACGCTGCTGAGATAATAAATCAGCCAATTGATTGGAGGTTTCATTCAGTTCATCATAGGTGCAATATTTATCTTTAGAAATTATTGCAACTTTATCCCTGTATTTTATAGTGGCTGATTCTATCAACTTCTGAACAGGTCTGAATTCATCTTTGAATTCGTCTTCAAATTGCTCAGTCTCTTCTTTTATTTCAACCTCCAAATTTCCGGAAAAGGATTCTAAGGGGGCTAAGGGATTCTGTAGAAGCGTTTCTAATAGATAAAGGTAATTTTCGATTATTTTATCTATTTCTGCGGAGTTAAATAATGATGTTTTGTATTCCATCAAACCTTTAAGACCTGAAGCTCCTTCAGATACAGTAAACAACAGATCAAATTTTGCTCTTTTCTGCTTATTTTGGAGCATTTTGACTTTAAGATCGTCGATTTCCCAGGCCTCATCATTAAAAGTGTTTTGAAGTAAAAACATTACTTGAAAAATAGGGTTATTGCCTAATTTTCTTTCGGGTTGGACAGCTGCTACAATTTTCTCAAAAGGGACCTCTTGATAGTCAAATGCTTCAAGGCAATTGGTTTTAACTTCGCATAGAAAGTCAATTAAATTCTTTTCAGGGTTTAATTGGGATCGAATGGGTAGCGTATTTATGAAGTACCCCAGTAACTTATCTGTGTGTTGGTAATTTCGATCTGCAATTACAGTACCAACACAAATGTCAGTATTTCGAGACAATTGGTAGAGTAAGATTTTAAAAGTAGCCATTAAAACCATGTACATTGTTGTATCTGTTTTATGGGCGAGATCTTCTACGGATTTTTGGAGTTGAGCAGGTATTAAGAATGACTGAGTGTCGCCATTTGTCGAATCAACATCCATAGCAGCCCTAGAATTAGTTATTCCAATGGGTTTTAATTCTTTAAGCTTATTCTTCCAATAATCAATTTTATTATCAAATGCAGCACCTTGTAATTGCGCTCTTTGCCAAATCGCATAATCACCGTATTGTAAAGGCAAAGGGTCAAAATCTATAGTGCCAATATTTTTTTGTTGGGTATAAAATGAATGAATTTCTTCCATTATTAAGCCTATAGACCATCCGTCAAATGCAATGTGATGGAACACTAATAGCAGGGTGTTTTGTGTTGGACCTTTCTGGATTAGGAGTGCACGAAACATGGCATCGTTTGACAAGTCAAATGGTAGCGAGATTTGTCCTTGGATAAATTCCTCAAAAGTTTTATAGTCCCATACTTCCTTTGAGGCATCTTTTAGCATCAAATTCCAGGGCTCAGAACCATTTACTTTTTGGTAAACTTTTTCACCATTGTAATGAAACTGAGTGCGTAATATTTCATGCTTCTTATAGATGGCTTGAAGGGCTTTTTCGAGAGAAGCAACATCCAATTTACCTTCAAGGTTTAACAATAAGGGAATATGATAATGCACCGATCCTTCTAATTTGTCAGTGATCCATATGCTTTCTTGACTATAAGAAAGCGGGTATTCTTTGACATGAGGCACGCTCTTAAATTCTAAATCTGAGCAAGATGCAGCATTACTATCCTCAATAAGTTTAGCAAGTTGATTTATGGTTGGATTAGCGAATATTGTTGAAAATTTTATTACATAATCAAATTCCTCTCTAATCGAGTTTATTAGTCTAATGGCCAGCAAGGAGTTACCTCCTATTTTAAAGAAATTATCATGGGTTGCTATTTGGTCTATGTTTAATAATTTCCTCCAAATAATTAGTAACTTTTGTGCGATGACATTATCGGCATTATGCCAATTGGATTGAATGACCTTTCGACTTTCAATTTGAGAAAGTTTTTTTCGGTCAATTTTACCATTAGGAGTGAATGGCATTTCATCTAAAAATTCCCATTGGACCGGTACCATATACGGGGGTAAATTATCCGATAGATGCGAGGTTAATTTACTTGTCTGTAGGTCTTCAGAATGGGAGGCTGTTTCTTTATTGGTAAGGATGTGTGCTACTAATTTTTGGTTTTCGGAGAAAACTCCGATAACAGAAACGATTGCTTTTTTAACAAAATCCAATGTTTCAAGAAGCGTTTCAATTTCTTCAAGTTCAATTCTATAACCTCTTAATTTTACTTGATTGTCCAACCTTCCTAAATACTCTAAGCTTCCATCGTTGAGTAATCTTGCTTTATCCCCCGTTTTGTACATCCGCATATCCCTACCGCCTTTGGAAAATGGGTCAGAAATAAAACTTGCAGCAGTCATTTCTGGATTGTTAAAATAGCCAATGGCTAGGCTAGCTCCTGAAATACACAATTCTCCCGGAATTCCTACTGGACAAAGATTACCCGAGGCATCTACAATATATACCTTGATATGGGGAATTGGTTTGCCGATGGTTATCGGGGCTTTAGGGGAAGTCAATTTACAAACGGAAGCCCAAACAGTTGCTTCTGTCGGCCCATATTCGTTGTATAAGTCCGCACCTTTATTTGACTCAAAGTGTAGGGCTAATAAAGAGGGCTCCACTCTCTCGCCTCCAAGAATCACTCTCTTAATTTGATTGGTAGGAATTAACCTTTCAGTAAGTAAAAATCTGTAAAATGAAGGAACACACAATATTGAATTCGTAAGACTGAGTAATTTTTTTAATTCTCCGGGGTCTTTAAGTTGTTCAGATTTTCCTAAAACGATTTTGCTCCCTTGAGACAAAGCTCCAAAAATAGTTGCAATGGAGGAGTCAAAAGAAAAAGAGGGCAATAGCAGGATTGAAATTTTATCAGGATAATAGTTAATTCTTGAAAAAGTCGATAAAAACAAACCTTTGTGACTAATTATCACTCCTTTAGGTTTGCCAGTGGTGCCAGACGTGTAAATGAGGTATACAGGCTCATCAGGGTTAATAATTATACCTGGATTTTCAAAACTTTCATTAATTAACCCATTCAGTTCGCTGTCGAGAGTTAGAATAGATAGGTTTGGATAATTTTCTTTGAAAATAGGTGCATTGTCCCTATCCGTTAAAACCCAAGAAGCCTTTATTTCATCGAGAATAAATTTAATTCTATCTCTTGGAAAAGTGGGGTCTAAAGGGATGTATGCAGCACCTGTTTTAATTATGCCTAATAAGCCAACGATCATCTCCGTTGAATTGTCCAGGCAAATTGGGACTAAAGAACATCGGCCTACACCTTTATTCAATAAAAAATTCGCAACTTTATTGGCTCGTTTATCCAATTCTGAATAGGACAACTCATAACCATTAAAACTGATAGCAATATGTTGTGGAAATAATTTTACTTGCTCCTCTATAAAATCTAAAATTGTTTTTTCTTTAAGGTCCTCTGGTAATACGAAATCATTGTTTGCTGCCAATACGAAATTTCTTTCCTTTAAATTGAGTAGGTTTAAATTGTCAACTTTTTCTTTTGGGTTAAGGGTAATGGCCTCGAGCAATGCCATATAATGCCCTGACATTCGGGAAATAGTGGAAGAACGATAAAGGGCTGTTTGGTATTCAATCGATGCTATTAGCTGATCTTGATCTTCTTTTATCTCGAGTGTCAACTCAAAACTTGAAGTTTGATTAGGGACTTTTACTGGTTGGGTATCCACACCATCCAAATTCAGCGCTGGAGAAGCGTTGCTCTGCATCACAAAAAGTACTTGAAAAATAGGATTTCTACCAGTTATTCTAAAGTCATCTGACAGTTTTACTATTTCGGAAAATGGAACATGTCCGTGTTCAAAAGCTTCTAAGGCATTGGTTTTTACATTATTCAATAAATCATCAAAGCTGAAATTTCCATCCACATAGGTTCGGATAGGAAGGGAATTTACAAAGAAGCCAATTAAATCTTCTAGTCCTTCGTGTTCTCTTCCTGCCACAGGAATACCGACACTAATATCCTCCTGAGCACTATGCCTTTTAAGTAATGCCTTGAAACCAGCTAGCAATACCATAAAGAGGGTAGCATTTCGTTCTATGGCCAGACTTTTTAATTTTGAAACTATGCCCTTATCAATAATAAATTCATGCCTTGCTCCCGCCGGTGAAAATAATGCTGTTCTTGGGTAGTCAGTTCGGAGTTGGATGGGTATTGTTCCATTTAGCCGCTGCTGCCAATATTTTAGCGAGTCATTGTATAATTTACTTCCTATAAGATTTCTTTGGTAGATAGAAAAATCGGCATAAGTCAATACCGAGCTTGGATAAAGTTTTTGATTTCCGCTTCTAATTTTATTGTATAAACTAGCTATTTCATTTTTAAACAAAGATGTGGACCATCCATCCCAGGCGATGTGGTGAACTACAATACTAAGAAGGTATTTTTTTGGTTGAATGTGAAACAATGCCACCCGAATCATAAAATCTTCTGACATATTAAAAGGCCGTTCTGTCATGGACTTGAATGGCCAGTCTTTCACTATTTCAGCTTCAGTCTGATTAGAAATGATTTCCTGAATGCTCCAAGATTCAGCATCAAGCAATTTTTGTTCAAGCCCTTTTTCGGATGCTTTGAATACTGTTCTTAAAGGTAAATGCCGATTTATGAATTCATTAAAGGCTAATTTTAGAGATTTAATGTCTAAATCACCTGAAATACCGAAAACCATAGGTAAATGGTATTGTAAGCTTCCCTCTGAATTGTGAATTACCCAAAGTGCTTCCTGGTTAAAGGAAAGTGGGATAAAATTTACTTCTTTAGCAGGTTTTATTTCATGCAAGTTATCATTCGTTTCATCAACCACCCGGCTTAATTCAAATACGGTAGGAGAATTAAAAAAATCCTTTACCATTAGGCGTTTTCCCAGTGATTGCTTTATCCCGGCAATGGTCCGGATAGCAAGCAAGGAATTACCTCCTAGGCTAAAAAAGTTATCGTTTATACCTATATTCTCCAAACCCAGAAATTTCTGCCATAGGTTTACAAGAAGTTTTTCTGTTTTTGTTTGTGGAGGATTTTTGTTTTTCAGGGTGCTTGTCCAATCTGGTTCAGGCAAGGCTTTTTTATTAATTTTACCATTAATTGTCAAAGGCATTTCTTCCATTTGAATCCAATACTGAGGGATCATATGTGCAGGAAGTTTTGATTTAAGTTTGTGCTTAATATCTTCCTCAAGACTACCTTTTTCAAGTACAAAATAAGCAGCTAAAGAAACCTTTTGCTTATTGGTTTTTGCCACAACGGCAATTTGTTTAATGTTTTCAAACTGGTAGATGGTCGCTTCAATCTCTCCGGGTTCTATACGGTATCCATTTATTTTTACTTGATCATCCACCCGGCCCAGATACAGAAGGTTTCCGTCTTCAGAAGATTTACCTAAATCCCCTGTTCGATACAAAAACCCACCATTCTTTCCTGATATAGAATCTGGAATAAAGCTTTTGGCAGTAATGAGTGGTAGATTGAGATAACCTCTGGCAATGCCTTCTCCACCGATATAGATTTCACCTGCTTCTCCATCATCCACCTTTTCAAGGTTGCTGTTCAAAAGTAGGACGAAGGTATTTGAGAAGGGCTTACCAATTGGAACTTGGCTATAGGTGCGATTTAGGTCTACCTTATAAATACATTTACCGATTGAAGTTTCTGTTGGACCGTAATGGTTGAAAACATCGCCTTTAAAATCACTTTTTCTGAGAATTGAAATGATGGAAACCGGAAAATTTTCACCTCCAAAGATCAGTTTCCTTTTAGGTACCGGGATTAAACCTCCTTCTGTGTGACTTAACCAAAGAGAAGGGACAATTTTTAAACAGTCTATTTTGTGATGCTGAAGGTAAGCTGTGAATTTATCGCTGTCTAAAATTACATGGTCAGGCAAATGGTGGGTAGTGGCTGCTTGAATTATAGCGATATGAATCAGTGAATGGCCTGCATCAAAAACAATGGGAGCTGTGATAGCGAAGGATTTACAATCTTTAAGCTTGGCTCTTTCTATCAAACCAAAACAATGATCCATCAAACCCCTGTGTGGCACCATTACTCCTTTTGGATTGCCTGTGGAGCCGGAAGTATAAATTACATAAGCAAGGTTATCAGGAGTGGGCTTAATCTCTGGGATAAATGATTCAACTGGCTCACTTGATAAAGAGGCGTATTCCAGTAGATCTATTGTGTTAGAGATGTTAAATTTTTTGTTCAATGAATTGTTTACCAGTAACAGGTTTGCACCAATGTCACCAAGGATAAACTGAATTCGTTCTAAAGGGTAGTTAGGATCGATAGGGACATACGCCGCACCTGTTTTTAGAATGCCAAATATCGTTACCATCATAGCTATGGATTTCTCCATGCAAAACGGGACAAGGTCTTCGGTGGAAATGCCTCTTTTAACCAAATAGGATGCTACTTGATTTGATTTTTCATTTAGTTCACGAAACGTAAGGGCATCTTCTTCAAAAACAAAGGCAATATGTTCAGGGTAATATCTTATGACCTCTTCTAACTGGTCTACAATAGTTTTGTCGCATGGATAAATTATTGATGAAACAAAAGAGGAGGTTGAATTTGATAAAATGGAAGAGATAGGTTGATTTATATTTTTGGTTATTTTGGGTTTATTATTGTATACTTTTCCCATTTCCTTGTGGATTGATCATAAAAAAACATGTTTTAAGTAATTGTAGGGTTCAAGTTTTACTCATTGAATGATAATATGATCATTCATACCTCTGTTAAAATACTATGAGGAAATTAATTTTTCCTTTGTTCTTCAACCAGATATGACAACAACATTAATATAAATATTTAAATTTTTCATTAAAAATAAAATTATTTAAATATGAATTTACTTTCTAATTAATTTGTGGAACACATTTTTTTTTGGATTAATAATTGTTTAAAGTAAGCATATACGTAGAATTAACAATGTTCAGATCGCTTAAATTTTTTTTAGCTCACAGATGTGTCATACAAAATTTGAAAATTTGTTTCAGTTAAATATTAGGGCTGGCACGTTATATTTTTTATGTTGGAAATTGAGAATAAAAAAATAGGCTAAATATTAAAATTTATTCCTTATCTCTAACATTTTGAATAAATTGCCGGACTTGGTTTAAAGACTATTCGGTGAAGTTAGTTAATCCATTGTTTTTCAAACAGTAAAATGCCATTTGATTAATACTTATCTTAAAAATAACTTCAATAATAGGAGTCTGCGACATTAATGGCTCTAATAGGGCAACTTATTCAGATAAATAACCGGTTTATGAAAACTACTATTCTTTCAACATTTTTTCTTTTTTGCTTGGTTGGTCTTGGATGGGCTCAATCTGATGCATCTCCCAATATTGTTTATATTCTTGCGGATGATATGGGAATTGGTGATGCCTCCTGTTACAATGCTGATGGTAAAATTAAAACCATACATCTTGATAAAATGGCAGAAAATGGAATAAAGTTTACAGATGCACATACTAGCTCTTCTGTCTGCACCCCTACACGATATGGAATTCTGACAGGAAGGTACAATTGGAGATCGACGCTTAAGAATGGTGTTTTAGGAGGATACTCTGCACCACTGATC
The DNA here is from genome assembly GCF_054781075.1 of Cyclobacterium sediminis. Lineage (NCBI taxonomy): Bacteria > Pseudomonadati > Bacteroidota > Cytophagia > Cytophagales > Cyclobacteriaceae > Cyclobacterium > Cyclobacterium sediminis. The sequence continues at coordinate 296,180 of NZ_BAAGVC010000044.1, forward strand.
AGCAACGATCGATTTACTGTTGGAAAGCTTTTGCAAAAGGCCGGATACCATACCGGATTTATTGGCAAATGGCACCTTGGATGGGACTGGGCATTTGAACAGGAGTATGAAAACATTGATAATTTGAATACCATTCTGGAGGTGGATTATACCCAACCAATTAAAAATGGTCCCAACCAGGTAGGCTTTTCTTATGCTTATGGATTCAGCAGCTCGCTGGATATTCCTCCTTATGTATACATTGAAAATGATAAGGTTACCGCTTTACCGGAAAGGATGACTGTAAATGTGGATGACAAGGGATTTTGGAGAAAAGGTCCTACCGGGGCAGATTTTAAGCATGTACAGGTAATGTCCAACTTAACCGAAAAAGCAGTTGACTTTATCGACAAGAATGCAAATGAGGATAAACCTTTTTTCTTATATTTCCCACTTCCGGCACCCCATACGCCCATTTTACCCACTACGGAATTTATGGGTAAAAGCAATACCAATATGTATGGAGACTTTGTCTTGCAAGTAGATGATCTAGTAGGGAAAATTGTTGCTGAACTGGAGAGAAAAGGAATTGTTGACAATACCCTTCTGATTTTTACTTCGGACAATGGCTGTTCACCAAAAGCTAATTTTTCTGAATTGGCCAAAGTTGGCCATGATCCTAGCAATGGCTTTAGGGGACATAAGGCAGATATCTATGAAGGAGGCCACCGCGTACCTTTTATTGTTCAATGGCCGGATAAAATAAAAGGAGGAAGAACAGCTGATCAAGTGATCTGTACCACAGATTTTATGGCCACGGTCGCGGATATTCTCGATGAAAAAATGCCTGAAAATGCCGGGGAAGATAGTTTTAGTTTTCTAAAAGTGTTGAATGGATCCATGGATACCGAAGTAAGACCTTCCATTATTCATCATTCCATTGAAGGAAGATTCGCCATAAGAAAAGACAATTGGAAACTGGTGGCCTGGCCCGGATCAGGCGGTTGGACTGCCCCAAGGTCTGCAAAGGAACTCGCAGGATTACCGGCTATGCAACTGTTTGACCTTTCCAAGGATCCGGGAGAACAAATCAATTTGATCAATGATTATCCACAGGTAGCCCTAAACTTGAAAAAGGAAATGATAAGCTTAATTAAAGAAGGAAGAAGCACTCCCGGGCCAACACTTGTCAATGATGGACCAAAAGTTTGGGAGCAAGTCAAATGGGCTTATGAAGCTCAATAAAGTAAATTGCCGCATTACCTTTTTGGTGACTTAACTTTTAAGCTAAACAGGTAATTTCCAGATCGATTAATTAAGGGTTTGATTTAGGTGAAATGATTGGTTCTGAAGCGTGTTTTGACAAACCTATGATTGGTACTTTAAATAGCATTTGTAAAACAAGCTTATTGTTTGCCCTGATTGGTCTGGTTTCATTTCCCTTGTATGGTCAAGGGATAAAAGGTTTTGTATCCGGAGAAGATGGTAAACCCTTGGCCTTTGCGACTGTCTTTGCCAGGAACCTGAATGATGGAATTCCGACGAACCAAAACGGCTATTTTGAATGGAATCTTCCCAAGGGTCATTATGATGTGCTCTTCCAGCACTTGGGCTATACTTCGCAATTAAAGGCGATAGAGGTGAAGGATGATTGGATAGAAGTGAATGTTAGTCTGGAAATGCAAACTTATGGACTTTCTGAGGTAGAGGTAAAAGAAGGTGCTGAGGATCCTGCATTAACAGTGATCAGAAAAGCCATTGCTAAAGCCAAATACCATAAACTTCAAGTAGAAGCTTATACCATGATGGTATACATCAAAGGTACCGGTGAACTAAGCGATGCACCATTCTTTCTTAAGAAAAAGTTAGCCAAGGAAGGTGTTAGCTTAAATGAAGCCTATACTTCTGAATCCGTCTCTAAGGTTAGTTTTAAACAACCAAATGAAATCAAAGAAGAGGTCATAAGCATTCGCACAAGTGGTGAAAATAACCAAACTTCTCCTGCTCCCTATATTGGGGCTAGTTTTTACGATGACAAGGTAAATGATATCATTTCCCCCTTGGCAAGGTCGGCTTTTGGGTACTATAGGTTTCGTTTGGAAGGCACCTTTCTGGAAGATGAAGTACTTGTCAATAAAATAAGGGTCATTCCCCGGTCTAAAGGAGAGAAGGTCTTTGATGGTTATATTTATATTGTAGAGGACTTGTGGTCCATTCATAGCTTGAATCTTAAAACATCTCTATTGGGCTTTGATATCAGCGTTCGCCAACAATATGCCCCTATAAAGGAAAAGATATGGATGCCCATTACTCATACGTATATTTTTGGAGGGAAATTTTTCGGTTTTGAAGGTGAGTTTCAATATTTAGCTTCAACGAGAGATTATGAGTTGACCCTCAACCCGGAGCTTCAATTTGACACTGAAATCCTAGATGAAAATGTCACTGATATTCCTGAAAAGGTCAAAACCTTAGCCAACAAAGATGCGCCACTAATACAATTGGAAGAAGCCGAGCAATTGAGTAGAAAACAATTCCGCAAACTAATCACTGCCTATGAAAAAGAGCAAGATAAAGCCCGAGAAGAGCAAGATATAGTTTCGGTAAGAAGTCAAGTGATTGATTCTCTGGCTACCCAAAGAAGCATGGCTTATTGGGACAGCATCCGACCTACACCGCTGACCAAAAAGGAAGTTTTAGGTTATGTTAGGGATGATAGTTTGGCGCTAATAGACAAAGCTAAAAATAGTGAGGTAGATAGTATCGCACAAAAAGCCAAAAGGAAATTCAATCCTTTTGATATTTTTTCCGGTGGAAGGTACCATTTTGGGAAGGGTAAATCTGCGGGGTTTTATACCAATTGGACAAAAATGTCTTTCAACACTGTGGAAGGCTTTAAATTGGGTTTTTCCGGTTTTTATAGAAAAGAGGAAATTACCAAAATGGCGGATAGTGTGACCAATGAGGTAAGCTCATGGAACATAAAGCCGGAGTTTAGGTATGGATTTGCTAGCAAAAAGGCCTACATGACTTTAAACTTCCGCAGGTCTGTAACCAAAGGAAGGGAAGGGTATTCCTGGGGAGTGGATGGTGGAAAATTCATTTACCAATACAATGATGAAGCTCCTATTAGTGAACAGGTAAATGCGCTTTATTCACTTTTTTTCAGAGAGAATTACATGAAATTATATGAAAAAGCATTTGCTAGGTTTTTCTGGGCCCAAAGGATGGGAGATCAATTTACCTATAGGGCAAGCATTAGCTTGGAAGATAGAAGTCCACTTACCAACCATAGCAATTACAGTTTTTTCAATAATAATGGTAAAGCGTACGGTTCCAATAAGCCTTTTCAAAAAGACCTGAATGATCAATTTTTGGTTTCCAACCAAGCCGCATTGCTTGATTTGAGCGTTGATTGGAGACCGGGACTAAAATATCAAGTAAGAAATAACCGTAAAACACCCTTAATGGCTACTGCTCCCTTAGTAATGCTTAGCTACAGTCAAGCTGTCCCTATCATTTTCAAAGGGGCTGAAGTGAGTAAATATCAACAGGTGGAATTTGGGATAAAACATTCCATTCCTTTCGGGGTAAGTGGTAAGTTGGCATTTAATCTGACTGCAGGTGAATTTTTTAATGCGAAGAAAGTCTATTTTATGGATTTCAAACATTTTGGTGGAAATAGAACGGTCTTTAGTAATATGGGGGCCGCGAGTAACTATAGATTCCTGGATTATTATACCTTTAGTACTATGGATCGGTATTTTGGAGGCTTGGTTCATTACCAGTTCAGAAAATTTATTTTCACCCAATTACCCGGGCTGCGGTTTTCAGGAATTAGGGAAAACCTGTTCTTTAACTACTTGAAAACAAAAAATTCGCCTCACTATTGGGAGCTTGGTTACTCTTTAGATAACCTTTTCAGATTGTTTAGGTTGGAGATGGGAGCAGGTTTTGAAAACGGAAAGTACAGCTCAGGTGGCTTTAGGTTTGGAATTGCCACCTTTATTTCAATAAATATAGACGAGTAAGCGGTTTTAACTTACTTTTGTATTGGCCAAACTTCAGACTCTTTGAAAGATTTACTCTTAATCACTCCTCCATTTACCCAGTTAAATACCCCTTATCCGGGGACAGCCTATTTGAAAGGCTTTTTGAATACCAAAGGTATCAGTAGTTTTCAGATGGATTTGGGGATGGATGTTATTCAGGCCATCTTTTCTAAAAAAGGACTGGAAGAGCTATTTTTATTTGCGGAGCAAAATAAGACGATCAGAAGTGAAAACGCAGGAAGAATATTTGCCCTAAAAGAAGTTTACATCCTTTCCATTGATGCGGTAATACTTTTCCTTCAGGGGAAAAATGCGACTTTGGCCAGGAAAATTTGTGCGGACAACTTTTTGCCTAAAGCCGCTAGATTTGAACAACTGGATGACCTGGATTATGCCTTTGGTAATATGGGAATGCAGGATAGGGCCAAACACCTGGCAACCCTTTATTTGGAAGACTTGTCTGACTTTATTATTGAATGTGTTGATGCAAATTTTGGCTTCAGTAGGTATGCAGAATCCCTAGGAAAGAGTGCCAACAGTTTCGATGCACTTTACGAAAAGTTAAGCATACCACTTACTTATATTGATCTGATAAGTATTAAGCTGTTGGCTTATCAAATGAAAACCATTCAACCCAAAATGGTGGGCCTATCAATACCTTTTCCGGGAAATTTATACAGTGCCTTTCGCTGTGGTCAGTTTATAAAAGACCATTACCCACAGGTGAAAATTGTAATGGGAGGAGGCTTCCCGAATACTGAATTGAGAAGTGTTTCTGACCCAAGGGTGTTTGATTTTGTCGATTTTATTTGCCTGGATGACGGAGAAAAACCAATAGAGATTTTATTGAAGCTAATCGAAAAAGACCAATGGCTATTCGATTTAAATACGAAATTAAAGCGAACGTTTTTTCGATCAGGTGAAACTGTTTTATATAAGAATGATTCCAATGAACCAGATTACAAACAGCATGAATTAGGTACCCCTGATTATTCCGATTTGAATCTGGATAAATACATTTCTGTCATAGAAATTGCCAACCCCATGCATAGTCTATGGAGTGATGGAAGGTGGAATAAATTAACTATGGCTCATGGTTGCTATTGGGGCAAATGTACTTTTTGTGACATTTCATTGGATTATATAAAAATTTACGAGCCCCTTACTGCAGGTATTTTGGTAGATCGTATGGAGCAATTGATAAAAGAAACCGGAGAGAGCGGGTTTCATTTTGTCGATGAAGCTGCACCTCCGTCCTTAATGCGTGCCTTGGCTCTGGAAATTATCAAGCGCAAACTCAGTCTTACCTGGTGGACAAATATTCGTTTTGAGAAAAGTTTTTCGTTAGACTTATGCTTACTCTTGGCAGCTTCCGGATGTATAGCTGTATCGGGCGGTTTAGAGGTGGCTTCAGACAGGCTGCTTAAGCTTATTGATAAAGGGGTGACTGTGGAGCAAGTGGCAATGGTTACCAGAAATTTTACTGAGGCAGGAATCATGGTGCATGCTTACCTTATGTATGGATATCCTACCCAAACCATCCAAGAAACCATTGACAGCCTTGAAATGGTTCGTCAGTTGTTTGAGGAAGGTGTATTGCGGTCAGGATTTTGGCATCAATTTGCCCTGACAGCTCATAGCCCTATTGGTTTGGCTCCTGAAGAATTTCAAATTATTTCGCAGCAGAATAAGATCACTTTTGCTAACAATGACATTGCATTTACAGACCCTACCGGCGTAGATCATTCTCAGTTTAGCTTTGGCTTAAAGAAGTCACTTTTTAACTTTATGCACGGTATAGGTTTTGACTTTCCTTTACAAGAGTGGTTTGAATTTAAAATTCCACGGCCAACCATTGGGCCGGATTATATTGCTTCATGCCTTGAGAAGGAAAACCATAAAGCCCCTAAAGATACCGCTAAGGTCGTTTGGATAGGAAGTGCACCCATTGTGACAGAGAAAGTCATTCGCAAAAAAAAGAAATCTTTCCCTAGGGTTTTATTGACCTTTCATACGCCTACAGCCATAGTCGACCTTACCTTAACAAAAGATCATGCGGATTGGTTGTTGCATACACTGGAGGAGATGAAAGCATCTTCTAGGCCTCTTTCCTATATTGCTTTTAAATCAAGCTTTGAAGAGGCGTGTGGAAATTTTGACAAATTTTTCAACTTGGCCATGAAAGAAGAACTAAATGCTTGTGGATTGTTGATCCTCTAAAAGAGGGATTTAACTTTTTGATTAAGTTTTAGTATTGCTTTTTCAATCTTAAAAAAATTGTATATTTAGCTTTTATAAAATCCCAAAATAAACTAAATCCAAGACACTTTATGAAGCGTAGAGCTTTCATCAAAAAAAATGGAACATTTACCCTTTTTGCTCCATTTGCCAGCTTGCCAATTGCCTCTTTTGAATCTTCCAACAATAATATAGAAATCAATAAACCTGAGTGGTTAGTACAAATGATTTCTAATAATGATTTGTCGCTGAATAATATCCTTCTCAGGTATGTGGCGAACAAGGATGCTGTCAACTATGGAGCGGTATTGGATGGAAACGAAATGGCTACTGCTCATTCCATAACTTCTTTCTTAAAAACGGGGATTTGTGCCTTGGTAAGTCCCGAATCAGAATTTTATAATGATCAGAAGTTAAGGGAGAAATTGGCTTTATCTAGTGATTTTATTCTAAGCCTTCAAAATGAGGATGGCACAATTGATTTGGTCTCTACCAACTTCCATTCCACTCCGGATACAGGATTTATCGTAAAATGGTTGGCTCCGGTTTGGCGTCTCTTGGATCAATCAGAAGTGTCCCAAAAACAATTGATTTTAGCTCCCCTTAAACAATTTTTGGTCAATGCAGGGGAAGCCTTGAAAATAGGAGGTATTCATACACCCAACCACAGATGGGTGGTTAGCTCGGCACTGGCCGAACTCTATAAAATCAAGCCTGATGAAGCCTATCAATCAAGGGCTGAAGAATGGCTCTCAGAGCAAATTGATTTGGATGAAGATGGGCAATTTGAAGAAAAAAGTAGTTATATATACTCTTCTTTGAGTGATAGGGTACTGATTAGTATTGCAAGAGGATTCAATAAGCCTGAATTGCTGGAATATGTAACGAAAAATCTTAAAATGAACCTATATTACTTGCATCCCAATGGGGAAATTGTAACGGAAGCATCCGGAAGACAGGACAACTCTCGAATAGGCACCTTAGAAAATTATTATTATCCTTTCCGCTATATGGCCCTAAAGACGGGAGAGGGGCAATTTGCTGCTGCTTGTAAGTTAATTGAAGAAACTTGTTTCAGAAAAACAACCGGTTTTCTATATTATTTCCTAGAGGACCCCTCTCTTTGGGAGGAATTGCCTGCTTCAAAAGCATTGCCGGTCAATTATACCAAAGAATTTCGGAATTCAAATTTAATAAGGGTGAGAAGGGGGAATTATGACGCATCTATACTTTCTGATAGTACCGTTTTCTTTACTTTTCATAAAAAAGAATTGGCCCTACAAGGAATGAGGTTTGCCAGTGCTTTCTTTGGGAAAGGTCAATTTTCTGCGGATTCCTATAAGGTAGAAAATGGCAAATACATTCTTTCAAGTGAATTGACAGGGCCTTATTATCAGCCTTTTCCTAAAGAAACCATTCCAGGTGATGGGGTATGGGCCAAAATGCCCAGAAGTCAACGTCAACAATCAGAAATTCAAAAGCTTTACAGTACCGTAACCATTCAGGAGGAGGGTGATGGATTTTCGATTGATATTTCGATTACAGGGACAGACAATGTTCCGGTTGCGCTTGAGTTAATATTTAGACCCGGAGGATCTTTTTCAGGTACTGTTCCCCATGAAGGAATGGAAGAGACGGTATTTTTAAAAGAAGGAATGGGTAAATACACCGGCAATGGCTCCTCTATAAATTTTGGGCCGGGTTTATACAGGCACAAATGGGTAGCCATAAGGGGTGCTTTGCCTAAAATGGATGCACCAACGGCCTTTCTGACGGGCACTACTCCTTTTCACCATTCCATAAAAATCTCTTAATTCCTTTATGATGATTATACTGAATCGTTTTAAGGTAAAAACTTTCTTCCCCTGCCTATTTTTGATAGGCTGGTTTGTTTTTATGTTAAGTTTTTCCGGCGATGCCTTTGGTCAATCAAAGGCAAATAAAGCTAAACCTAATTTTGTCTTTCTTATTTCTGAAGACAATTCCAAGCACTTTATGAAGCTTTTTGATCCCAATGGGGTGGAAACACCCAATATTGAGAAAATGCTTCAATCAGGTCTTCTTTATCCCAATGCATTTTCGAATGCCCCTGTTTGTTCAGTAGCGAGAAGCACGCTTATCACAGGAACCCTCACCACAAGGACCGGGATGTATCTGCACAGGAAAATAAAGACTGCGCCCATGCCAGAAGGGCTGGAAATGTTTCCGGCTTATCTTAGAAAGGCTGGGTATTATACGACTAATAATTACAAGAAAGATTACAATGCGGTAGAAAAGGACAATGTATGGGATAATTCCTCCAATAAAGCAGCTTGGCAAAATAGACCCAACAAAAACCAACCCTTTTTTCATCAAGAAACCTTTCATGAAAGCCATGAAAGCCGGCTACATTTTTCAAATGATGTAATGGCAAATTATAAAGTTTCTGATAATCCTGCTCAAGTATTTCTTTTCCCCCAATTTCCTGATACTCCCTTGTTCAGGTATACAGTTGCTTATCATAGAGATAAAATCAGAGAAATTGATGCCTGGGTAGGAAAGAAATTGAAGGAATTGGCTGATTCCGGGGAGCTTGATAATACTTTTGTCTTCTATTTTGGTGATCATGGTGGCGTTTTGCCGGGAAGTAAAGGCTATTTATTTGAAACAGGTTTAAATGTTCCTTTGGTTGTTCGGATACCAGAAAATTACAAGCACCTGTCTCCCTATAAACCAATGGAAAGGCCTCAAGCCTTTGTAAGTTTCATTGACTTTGCACCTACGGTTTTACATTTAGCAGGTTTAGAAGTTCCGAAACAAATGGATGGAAATCCTTTTCTGGGGTCAGGGCTAAAGAAAGCCTCCTTAGAAAGCAGAGACGAGACCTATGGTCATGCAGATCGCTTTGATGAGAAATATGAAATGCTTCGATCCATTAGAAAGGGTAAATGGAAATATATTCGTAGTTATCAGCCTTATTTCCCGGATGGTTTGCAAAACAATTATCGCTATAAAATGATGGCCTTTGCCTCTTGGAGAGAGCTTTATAAAGAGGGACAATTGAATACTGAACAGGCTGCATTTTTTATGGAAAAACCGGTAGAGAGATTGTACAATTTGGAAGACGATCCTTATGAAATCAATAATTTGGCCGGAGAGGAGAAGGGAATTTTAAAAGAACTCCGAGAACGACTCAATACATGGATGATGGAAAAAAATGACCTTGGTTTTTTTCCTGAAAATGTTTTGGTGAATCGTGCTTTGAATAACCCTGTTGACTTTGGAATAAAGCAACATAAAAAAATCAAGCAGCTTATTAAAATAGCCAATTGGGCCACAGCGGATTGGGCTAAAGTAAAAGATCGGGTCCTAGAAACGATTATGCATGGAGATGAAATGGAAAGGTATTGGGCTTATACAGTGGCAGGCACCTTTGGAGAAAAAGTAAAACCGGATTACCATAAGTTTCCTAATTATGAAAGCGAAACTGTTCCCATCGTCCAATTAAGTGCCATTACCCTTTCGGGCAGGGTTGGAGCAAATAATCCCATGCCGGAATTGATCAAATGGTTAAATCAATCAAAGGATCCGGTAGCCAATTTGATTGCCTTGAATACCTTGGTGTATTTTAAGGACCATACCCCTTATGGAACCAACTTTAATGTAGATAACTTGCAGCTTAAAGTGGAAAATGATGAGGTCATTCGTAGGCTAAAATACCTTGATGGAACATGGTGATCACTTTCTAAATGATAAATAGTGCATTCATCAAATTTTATGACCAAGAATAGGTGTTTGTACCTAACTTCTTTAAATTGTAAGTTGATTTAATTTAATTACCAAAAAATGTTCAACCGATTAAAATTTATGTCCTTAATTGGACTAGTGATCTTAAGTCAATATGCGTGTACTTCCTCCAACAACAAAGAAGTAGTTGAAGAGGAAGTTGTTGAAATTGCTTCATGTCATGAAAATATTCCGGATAGGTTTAGTACCTCAGGAACGAAGCCTGCTGAAGGTATAGAAGAGCGAGAGGAGCCCATATCTCATGAAGGCATGGTCTGGATTGAGGGAGGAGAATTCACCAGAGGTTCTACAGATGACCGAGGGAGAAGGGATGAATTGCCCGCTCATAAGGCCAAGGTAGATGGCTTCTGGATAGATGAGACAGAAGTAACCAATGCCCAATTTGCTGCTTTTGTAGCAGCCACCGGTTATGTGACCATTGCTGAGAAGAAGCCTGATTGGGAAGAAATTAAAAAACAATTGCCTCCGGGTACGCCAAAACCGCCGGATGAAGTCCTGGTAGCGGCCTCTTTGACATTTCATTCTCCCAATCAACCGGTTCCACTAAATAATGCCGCCCAATGGTGGGAATGGACCCCAGGTGCCAACTGGAGAATGCCTCAAGGACCGGGAAGTAGTATAGAAGGAAAAGAAAATTACCCGGTGGTACATGTTGCTTGGGATGATGCAGTAGCTTATGCAAAATGGGCCGGTAAAAGATTGCCAACTGAGGCAGAATGGGAGTATGCTGCCAAAGGAGGATTGGAAGACAAATCCTTTCCTTGGGGAAATGATCCGGTAGAAAAAAATGGTTTTATGGCCAATATATGGCAAGGAGATTTTCCTGTGACTGACAAGGCTGAAGATGGTTTTCAAGGATTGGCTCCTGTAAAATCTTTTGGGCCTAATGGATATGGTTTGTATGATATGGCGGGAAATGTATGGGAATGGACCAACGACTGGTACAGAGAAGACTATTATGAAAAAATTTCTGATGAAGTAGCTGTAAATCCTCAGGGGCCCAAAGACAGTTATGACCCACAAGAGCCTACGGTTCCTAAGAAGGTGGTTAAAGGTGGTTCTTTTTTATGCAATGTATCCTATTGCGAGGGCTATAGAGTGAGCGGTAAAATGAAATCTTCAGCAGATACAGGTTTAGAACATACCGGTTTTAGGTGTGTTTCCTCAAAATAAATAAAAAAATATGTCTATACATATGAGTATTAGGTCTTTGATAGTGGTATTTATTTGTACTTGTTTTTTTTCTTGCCAACAGCAAGAAGAAGAAAAACCTGTTCCTAATATCTTATTTGTTATAGCAGATGATTTGTCTTATCCACATACCGGTGCTTACGGTACAGATTGGATCAAAACACCCGGTTTTGACAGGGTAGCAAAGGAAGGCTTATTGTTTACAAGGGCTTATACTCCCAATGCAAAATGTTCTCCTTCACGGTCAATTATTATCACAGGCAGAAACTCCTGGCAGTTGGAAGAGGCGGCGAATCATGTTCCTTTTTTCCCTGAGAAATTTTTGTCACACGTCGAAGTCTTGGGTAGCAATGGTTATTTTACTGGTTATACAGGAAAGGGTTGGGCTCCAGGAGACGCAGGCCAAAGAGAGCTGACCGGAAAAAGGTACAGTGACATCAAAATGGAAGCGCCAACACCCTATATTAGTCCAATTGATTACGCTGCAAATTTCGAATTGTTTTTGGATGAAAAACCGGAAGATGAACCATTTTATTTTTGGTATGGCTCATTTGAACCTCATAGGGCTTACAGTTACGGAACAGGTGCTGCACTAGGAGGGAAAACCGTTGATATGATAGATAAGGTCCCTCCGTTTTGGCCGGATACGGATTCCATCAGAAATGATCTTTTGGACTATGCTTATGAAACAGAATATTTTGACCAACATTTGGTGAAAATGTTGGCCACGCTTGAAGAGAGAGGGATTCTAGAAAATACCTTGATTGTAGTGACGGCAGACAATGGTATGCCTTTTCCTAGGGTTAAAGGCCAAGGCTATGAATATTCAAACCATCTGCCTCTGGCCATTAGGTGGGGTGAAGGAATTAATAGCCCGGGGAGGGTTATAGATGATTTTGTGAGTTTTCTGGATTTTTCTCCGACTTTTCTTGAAGTGGGGAATGTTAACTTTGACAGTTCAGGTATGGCTCCTTTTACGGGAGAAAGCCTTTTACCCATTTTTGAAACTGAACAAGGAGGCAAAACCGACCCCGGTAGAAATGCAGTTTTAATAGGAAAGGAAAGACATGATATTGGCAGACCGGACGATCAAGGTTATCCGATTCGAGGGATTGTCAATGAAGAATATACCTACATCCATAATTTTGAAACCGATAGATGGCCGGCTGGAAACCCTGAAACGGGTTACCTTAATACGGATGGAAGCCCTACCAAAACTGTAATTCTTAATCAGAGAAGAGTTGACGGAGAATACAAGTATTGGAACCTTTCCTTTGGAAAAAGACCCTCAGAAGAGCTCTATGATAGAAAAAAAGATCCCTATGGCTTGAATAACCTTGCCTTGCATCCGGAATACCAAAATATAAAAGAAAGATTGAAAGAGGAGCTGTTCAAGCAATTAAAAGCTCAAGAAGATCCAAGGATCTTAGGAAATGGGGCTGTTTTCGATAATTATGAGTATGCGCAAAAAAGCCAACGAGACTTTTACAATCGCTTTATGAAAGGAGAACCTTTTAAAACCGGATGGGTAAACGATAGTGATTTTGAAAAGGATTTTAAAGAGAAATAATGAAATCAATTAGCTTCATTTTTGTACTATTGGCTTTATTTACTGCCAATTCTTTCATTTATGCCCAAGATAATCGTCCCAATATTATCATGATTATTGCTGATGATATTGGTTATGAGGATTTGGGTAGCTATGGCAACAAGATTGCTGTCACCCCGGTAACTGATAGAATCGCTACTGAAGGAATTAAATTTTCCAATTTCTTTCTAACTACCAGTTCATGCAGTCCTAGCAGGAGTAGTATTATCTCAGGTAGGTACCCACACAATACCGGAGCAGCGGAATTGCATACAGCCATGCCTGAGCAAATCCTTACCTTCCCTGAATTACTTAAAGCCTCAGGATATTTTACCGGCCAATCAGGGAAATGGCATATGGGCCCGGTTCCCCGTAAAGGTTTTGATCTTATTTATGATAAACAGCCTCAAATAGGGCAAGGGGGAGAAGATTATTGGGTTCCTCTTTTAAAAGAAAGACCTAAAGACAAACCATTTTTTCTTTGGTTGGCAGCCTTGGATGCTCACAGACCTTGGGCTGAAAATGATTTCTCAGGAGCGCATAAACCGGAAGATGTTGAAGTTCCACCTTATTTAGCGAATGGAAAGGCCACCAAGCAAGATTTGGCCAATTATTATGATGAGATAACGAGGTTTGATCATTATATAGGATTGGTAGAAGAAGAGTTGGAGCGACAAGGACAATTGGATAATACCATTATATTTATTCTGTCAGACAATGGAAGACCTTTTCCAAGAAGTAAAACAAGACTTATAGATTCAGGTATTAAATCTCCTTTATTGGTTAAATGGCCCAAGGGGTTAAAGGCTGGTCTTGTAGTAGATGCGCTAGTAAGTAGTATAGACCTTGCCCCTACTTTCTTACAATTAGCAGGTGTAAAAATTCCTGATAATTTTCAAGGGAAAAGCTTTTTAACGGTGTTAAAAAACCCTCACATGCCTTTCAGAAATTATGTTTTTGCCGAGCACAACTGGCATGATCAGGAAGCGCATGAAAGAATGGTCCGGACCAAAGATTATTTGTATATCAAAAATAACCGGTCTCAATATGCCAATCCCGGACCTGCAGATTCCAATTCCAGTGATTCCTATGCCGACCTCAAAAAGCTAAGGGATCAGGGTAAATTAAACCCTGCGCAAGCTGATATTTTTGTGTCACCACGCCCATTTGAAGAATTCTATAGAATAGATGATGATGCGTTTCAATTATTGAACAGGGCTACACCTACCGGTGAAAATAAGGCACTGGAGCAATTGAGGAAAGCACTGGAGGTATGGTCCATTGAAACAGATGATTCTGTTCCCCAAAATCTAACCCAAGATTGGTACGACATAGAAACCGGAAAAGCACTTGACATCACAAGGGAAAGAGGTGAAATGCCGGGAGGTCGCAATGCACTAACTACTACAGACAAAGGACCATTTTAGTAAAATACAAAAATGTACATAAAACCATCTATACTAAATTGTAAGAAGGCATTGTTGCCTTTGCTATTATTTGTTTCTGCTTTGGTTAGCACCTCATGTAAAGAACCCAAATCCGAAGCAAAAATACGTACCATGGATCCCTGGGCATTTCGTTCTGTACTGGATAAAAAGCCCCGAATGCTTACCCTGGCTTTCGATAGCGTAAATTTTGCTGCATATGACCTTGAAAAAGGAGAGTTATACAAGGTTTGGAATGGAGGGGTTACCAAAGAAGGAACTGTATTTACAAATAAAAAAAATATTCAGCCAACCAGCTGGGGAATGCCTTACTTTGAAGAGGGTAAACTCTTCAATCAATGGAAGGTGAAAAATAACGGTCAGATGATACCCGTAAAAGTGGAGTATAAGGGGTATGTAAAATTAAATGAGCAAATTACCTTAAACTTCAAACTGGTAATGCCGAATGAGGAGTCAATTTCTGTGGAGGAACAGCCTGAATTTAGTCTGGCTGAAGATGGCTCAATCGAATTTAAACGAAAGTTTACCATCCATGAAAAATCAGATGATCTGGAAGTTATTTTACATCAAGAATCAAATGCTGAAAAATTTATTTCAATAACTGAGAAAGGGAAAATTATGGATCATTTCCAGCCTATTCCCAAACAGGAAAAACCCGCCATAGCCGAAGGGTACGATCACTTGGGGATTTTATGGATGGAAAACAGTGATTGTTATACTTGTCATGAAGAAGAGCATGCAATGGTGGGTCCATCCTTCAAACAAATAGCCACCAAGTATGATAAAAGCGCTACCAATATCAGTCTGCTTACCAATAAAATAATCAATGGAGGATCGGGTGTTTGGGGAAACACCCCTATGAATCCCCATCCGGATTTAAAAGAGAAAGAAATAAAAACTATTCTAGATTATGTGTTCACATTTCGTCCAAAAGATGAAAAGATTGGCACAAAAAATAAAGATACAAAGGCAAAAAAAGTAGCCAAGGTTAAGGAAGATCCCGTTCCGTTAAAACCCGGCTTCGGAGCACCTTTGGAAGGAGTTCATCCAAGTTATGATTTGACTGTTTTGCATAATGAGAATTTTAAACCCCGTGTAGGAGGTTTGGCTTTTTTACCGGACGGCAGGCTTCTCGTAAGTACTTGGGATTCTATTGGAGGGATTTATGCCTTGGAAGGGGTGACAGGAGCAGATCCCAAAAAAGTTAAAATCCAACGGATTGCTTCAGGCTTAGCAGAGCCTTTAGGTATGGAGGTGGTGGATGGAGATATCTTTGTGCTTCAAAAGCATGAACTTACCAAGTTGATTGACCACGATGGAGATGGTGTAATGGATGAATATAAGGTAATATGCGATGGATGGGGAGTTTCAGACGACTTCCATGAATTTGCTTTTGGCCTAGTATATCAGGACGAGCATTTCTATATTACTTTATCAATGGCCATGCGACTACTTTCCACAGAAAGGCAATTGCCGGACCGGGGAAGAACATTGAAAATCAGTAAAGATGGAAGCATTGAAAGATTGGATTATGGTTTAAGAACGCCTAATGGAATTGGTATCGGGGTGGATAATCAATTGTTCCTTACAGATAACCAAGGGCAATGGTTGCCGGCGAATAAATTAATTCATGTTCAAAAAGGCAATTACAACGGAATGGCTTGGGGTTTGAGCGAGGAAGAAGAGCAAAACCCTCCCAAAGCCAGCCCCCCAGCCATTTGGTTGCCCGACAAGGAAATAGGGAATTCCCCTTCTGAGCCGATTCTAATGCGTGATGGACCCTATAAAGGGCAAATGTTGCATGGTGATGTAAGTAACGGGGGGGTCAAACGAGACTTTTTGGAAAAAATTAAAGGTCAATATCAAGGTGCGGTATTTAGGTTTTCTCAAGGTTTTAGTGCAGGTGTTAATCGACTCGTTTGGGGGCCTGATGGTGCTTTGTATGTTGGTGAAGTGGGAATGGTAGGAGGCTGGAGCTGGAAAGAAAATCAATATGGATTGGAGAAGATTCAATACAATGGTAAAAGTACTTTTGAAATGTTGTCCATTAAAGCCAAATCTGATGGGTTTGAAATTGAATTTACCGAAGCTTTGGATCCGGAAAATTTGAATGCTGTTTCAGATAAAATGGTTATCCAACAATATAGGTACGAAGCCACTGCTGCCTATGGAGGCCCAAAACTGGATTTGGAAGCATTGAAAGTCCGAGAGTTTTTGGTTTCCGATGATGGTATGAAAATAGAACTGAAAATTGATGAGTTGAAAGAAAACCATGTGGTCTATTTTAATTTACCATTTGACTTAAAAAGTAAAAATGGCAATAAATTGTGGTCTTCAGAGGCTTGGTACACCCTTAATAAAATCCCTAATTAACAAATTCCCATGGAAAAGAAAGACAATACTGGATTTAGCAGAAGAGCGTTTTTAAGTAGGTCTACCGTTGCTTTGGCAGCCGGTGGATTAGGTATCAGCCCTTCCTTTGGTTTTGGTAAATCTGAGAAAATAAGTAGAAAGATGAGAAATATAAAAATTACCCATACTGATTCAAATTTCGAGAGAGAACCTCTATATCCATACCGGTTTAAAGGCAGTGCCATTACGCAAGCTTGGCAGGCCGTTGCCTTGATGCAGTCGGAAAGTGGAATACATAAAATAGGAATTGGTACGCAAGGAACCCTATGGTCAGACAAGAAAGTGTTCCAAAATCATTCTACGACCGGCGGGAACGCATTGATGTATGCAATGACTGAGCGGGCCTTACAAATAATTAAGGGCAATAGCTTTGTAGATCCCATTACTTTACTTGACGAGGTTTTACCGGAGGTGTATGCCTATGGGCAGAAGATTACCGGAAACCCGGACCTTAAAACCACCTTTGCCTTAAATTCATTGGTACCTGTAGACAATGCGGCTTGGCTATTGTATCAAGAAGAAAATGGCATGAAAAACTTTGATGAGATGATTCCCGAGGCTTATCGCCCCGGTCTATCTCAAAAACATGATAAGGTAGCCAGTATTCCTTCTTTTAGTGTGGGGGCTTCCATAAAAGACATAAAGGCTGCTGCAGACGAGGGGCATTTTATAATGAAATTGAAAACTGGAGCAGCCGGTACACAAAAGGAAATGCTTGCCAAGGATATTGAATTTTTGACAGCGGTTCACAAAACTTTAGGTGACCGGGAAACCCCCTATACAAAAAATGGTAAAATACCTTATTATTTCGATGTTAATGAAAGGTATGAAAAGAAAGAAACCTTGGAGCGTTTTCTTGACCATGCCAAAAAGATTGGGGCTTTTGACCAAATTGCTGTCATTGAAGAGCCTTTTGGAGAAAAAAACAAGGTCTTTGTGGGCGACTTAGGGGTAAGGATTGCCGCAGATGAAAGTGCCCATACCGTAGAAGATGCCTTGGAAAGAATTGAGCAAGGTTATTCTGCTATCGCACTAAAAGCCATTGCCAAAACCATGAGCATGACCATGAAAATTGCACAGGCGGCTTACGAAAAAAACGTGCCTTGTTTTTGTGCAGACCTTACCGTTAACCCAATTTTGGTGGATTGGAATAAGAATGTAGCAGCTAGATTACATTCATTTCCGGATATGCCACTAGGTTTACAGGAAACGAATGGTCATCAATATTATAAGAATTGGGATAAAATGGTAAGTTATCATCCAATGGCCAATGAGGAATGGGTGAAAACCAAAAATGGGGTTTACCCAACCGGTAAGGATTTTTATGAAAAGAGTGGGGGCATACTGGCACCAGTTCCACATTATGAACGAATGTTTGACCATTGATTTATTTACCACAAAATAAGATGTATTGAAGGATTCTTTACTTTCGATTTTCAACTGCGTTTTGATATGATTTTTAGGGTAATGCTGTAGAATAGGTGCGGTGTTACCCTAATTTTATGCTTTGAAATATTTTTTTTACATTTTTTTGTTGTTCCTGCCTTATAACCAAATTTGTTACTTGAGGAAATATTTAAAATGGCTAATAAGTTTTAAAACTTGCCTAGCATTTACATTAATTGTAATTGAGCTTTTTTTTTATTCATACCATCTAAATTTATAACTGATTAGATATTTTTTATTACATAACTAGGAATAGGTATAATTTTAAGAAAAAAAGACTGGATTATTTTTTTAATTCATCAAAGTTGATTTACATTTGAAAAAATGTATTTTAAATATACAAAAGTGCATATAAAATAAATGACCTGAACTAGTCCTAGTTTTAGTTCGGTTGTTTAAGTTGAATTTGGGTATAAAATTTGAGTAGTTTCAAGTAAATAAGTAGAATGTGGAAATAGTATTGGTAGACGATGACCCAATCGTTATTTTGTTACAAAAGAAATTGATGCAGAAAGCAGGCATTTCTCATCAAATTATTTCATTCAATAATGGTGAAGAAGCTTTGTCCTTTTTGACCGATAAAGGTAATGAAAATAAATATCTAATGTTTTTGGATATTAATATGCCCGGATTGTCAGGGTGGGAAGTTTTAGATGAGTTTGAAAAAAACAACAAAGGCTTAGAATTGAAAGTTATTATAATCACCTCTTCCATTGAAGATGCTGATCGGCTTAAAGCCAAAACTTATGATAGGATTGTTGATTTTTGGGTAAAACCATTCAGTTTACAAGATTTTGTAAATTTGAAAGTAAACTATGGCCTATAATTATTCAGGCCAAACCGGGAAAAGTTGTAGGGTTGAGTTGTAATAAGCTTTGTACTTTTTATATAATTATTTTTTTAAATTTATTGGGTTCACTTAACGTATTATTTTTCTCGTTTTATAGCATATTATTTTGTCTAGTATTTTTAGTTTGCGTAGTACAGGTAAATAGATTCAATGATTTAATGGCATTGAGTGAACAGGAATTGATAGATTGATCAAACGATATAGGAGAAATTTAAAACAAAAGAAATTTGTGAACCTATAATTTTGCTTTCTTTCTCTCCTTATTATGCATATGTTTGGGTCGTTAAAATCGAACCCTATGAAGATTTCACGTAACCTATTAGTTTTAAGTTTGTTGGTGTGTTTTTGTTTTACCGGCACCAGCCTGTTCGCACAAGAGAAATATCCTTCTGTGAATGGGTATAAAGGAATTTGGTTTACACTCGGACAAAAGTCTGAATTTGGAGACAAATATTCAGGAGGACTTGGTACTTATACAGCCAAGCATATCCCTCTTGCCATCTACTCACCGGAAGTAAACCGTACCTTTTTCGTATACGGTGGTACCAGGAGTGAAGATGAAAAGTACCTGTTATGCATGATAGGAGAATTTGACCACAACACCGGAATGGTTTCAAAACCTGTCATTGTCTACGATAAATTAGGCGTGGATGACCCCCATGACAATCCCAGTTTAGCGATAGACGAGCAAGGTTATATATGGGTTTTTGTAAGCGGAAGAGGAAGGAAAAGAATGGGCTTTAAATATAAAAGTACATTGCCTTACAGCACGGACTCCTTTGAGCAAATTTCAGAAGAAGAAATGACCTATCCCCAGCCAAAATACATTGCGGGTAAAGGTTTCCTCAATTTGTTTACCAAGTATACCGGTGTGCGACAACTGTATTTTGAAACGAGTAGGGATGGTGATAATTGGACGAAAGATAAGCAGCTAGTAGGCATTAAAAGACCTGAGGATAAAAACAGTGGCCACTACCAAATTTCCGGGAAGCATGGAGAAAAAATTGTTTTTTTCTGTAACTGGCATCCCAATGGAAATGTGGATTTGAGAACCAACCTGTATTATTTTCAAACCGAAGATTTTGGAAAAACCTGGACAGATATACAGGGTAACGTGGTAAGCCTTCCGGTAACAGATATTGCTTCCTCAGGCCTGGTCAAAGAGTATTTTAGTCAAAAAAGAAATGTTTATCTAAAGGATGTGAATTTTGACTCCAGTGGAAACCCTATAGCCCTCTACGTAGAAGGTCAAGGGCATCAACCGGGTCCAAAATACGGCCCTAGAAATTGGCATGTGGTACATTGGGACGGTAAAGAATGGCAGGACCATATCATTACCCAATCTGATCAAAATTATGATATGGGGAGCTTGTGGATTGGTGGGGATAATTGGATGGTCATTGGACCAACCAACGATTCACCTCAAATTTATGGGGCAGGAGGAGAAGTAGAAATGTGGAAAAGTGCTGATAAAGGAAAGACCTGGAGCAAAACCAAAAAACTAACCAAAGGAAGTAAGCGAAACCATAATTATATCCGAAGGGTGGAAAAAGGAACAGATCCATTTTTATACTTTTGGGCAGATGGTGACCCCAATGATTTTAGCAAAAGTCAAATGTATTTTGGTGACAGCAAAGGTAAGGTCTGGCAACTTCCTTATGAGATGAAAGCTGACCAAGTTAAACCGAAACGGCTAAGGTCAGGTATTTTTAGCCGGTGGTTTTAGCCAGCTTTTAAAAAGGTATAAGAATAAAAGAAGTCCGATGAAGTAAATCTTAAATTTATTTTGCCGGACTTTTGCATTCCATCCTTTGAAATTCAACTATTAATTCCAATTAAGGCTTATACTTCTCATAGTTCCTTTGAGGTTTCCCTGATATTTTAAGTACCTAAAGGTTGCTTTGAAACATGTGGCAAGGTTTTAGTTGCTTCTCCTATGAATTTCAGGTTTTATTCTGTTTCTCCTTATTTTATGGGACACGACATTGGAATCTGATGGTCATTTAAAATAGAATATTTTTCTACCCCCATAAAGATAATGTAGCATCGGATATATGGATTCTTCTTGAAGTAAACCATTATCCTAATGGATTAGATGCTGAGTTTTTATCCGCAAAGGACAATAAATAGAAAGATGATGGATAGATCATTGAATAAGCAAGTATGGCTAATTGCAATGTTATTTTTGATTCCTAGTGCTTTTAGCTGGGCTCAGAGGATCTCAGGTGAAGCCACCTTGAAAATTGATGATGGTTGGAACGAAAGAATTTATGCCATCAATCAGCTAGAATTTTATGAAGACAGCACCAATACCCTGACTTTTGAGGACATCAATCAGGAAGATTTCCAGCAGTTTATAAAAATCAGACCGGATTTCAGCAAAAACAAATTCAACACCAATTATACTTATTGGGTAAAGCTATCCATTGATAATAGTCCTGAAAGTGAAAAACGGTGGTTGTTGGAATTTTATGACCAAAGTATTGATCAAATAGAAGCTTATATTCCCAAAGCGGAAGGGGGCTATGAGATGAAGGCAATGGGAGACCATAACCCATTTTCACAGCGGCTTTTTAGCCATAAGAACTTTCAGTTGCAACTGGCCAATGATACAGCAGGTATTTCAAATTTTTATTTTAAAATTAATTCTTCCCAAAAAGCAGATATTAGAATTGCACTCAGGTCTTTGAACCGATTTGTGCATTACGCGCTAAGTGAGTATTTTCTTTATGGGTTATTTTATGGAATGATATTAATTATTGCCTTTTATAATTTTTTAATCTTCCTGGCAGTAAAGGAGATGAAGTATGTTTATTATATACTTTATCTCCTAAGTGTAGGCTTGTATGCCATGAGTCTTGATGGCATAGGGTTTCAATATTTCTGGCCAAATTTCCCCCAATGGAATACTGTTGTCAATGGTGTTTTTAGTTTTTCAATCGTATTGTGGGCCATTTTGTTTACCGTAAGGTTTTTGAATACCAGAAGGAAAGCCCGATTCTTTCATTATGCATTGTGGTTGTCTCTTGCAGGTAAATTCTTCCTATTCTTTATGGGCTTATTTGTAGATCACAACTATTTTGAACTGACTTATTTTGACAGCTTACCTTTTTTATTGATCCTTACTACTGCCGTATATTTATTGATTAAGCAATACAAAGCCGCTAGATTTTTTGTCATGGCTTATGGGGTATTGTTTATTGGTATTAGTATAAAAGTCTTGGCAAATTACGCCATAATTCCGCATACCACGCTTGTATATTATAGCCTTCACATAGCCTTTCTTTTGGAGATGGTACTGTTATCTTTTGCACTTGGGGATAGGATAAGGTTGATGAAAGAAATTCGCGACAAAGCATTAAAACGATCACTTACCCAATACAAAGAGAATATATTCTTGAAGGAAAAAGTGAACAAGGAGCTGGAGTCCAAAGTAAGTATTAGAACTGCTGAGCTCCAGGCAAAAAATGAATTGCTGGAAACTTACAATAGCCAGCTTCAAGCCAAGGATGAGGAGATCAAACGAATCAATGCCCTTTTGGATAAGGACAATTGGAAATTAAAAAGCTCCATTAGGGCCTCTTTTAAGGCGAGATTGACGCAAAAATCCTTAACCCTTTCTGAGTTTAGAGAAATTTTCCCTGATTCATCCGCCTGCTATAGGTATTTAGAAGAATTAAAGTGGGCGGATTCATTTCAGTGTAGCCAATGTGACAACAACAAATATGGAAAGGCCAATAAAGTATTTAGCCGTAGGTGTACCAAATGTGGGCATATCAATTCTGTTACTGCAGGTACAATTTTCCACGGAATTAAATTTCCATTAGACAAAGCCTTTTACATCATTTATGCTTCCTACCTCACCCATGAAAAATTAACTCTGGATCAACTTGCTTCCATTCTGGATTTGAGAAGAAATACAATTTGGGCATTCCGGAAGAAAATCCTAACGAGAATAGACAGTGAATCGGGTTTTGAGATTGGCTGGGAAGAAATAGTACTATCTGAAATGGTTGATTATTGATACTAAAAAATCAATTTCATTCTACCTATCTTTCTATTCAAGGATTAAATAATGTGCTAACTTTTTCAATTGTTACTTCTTGCACAGCCGGTTTATTCTGCAGGATTAAAATGCCAGTATAGATGCATGGCTTGGATTATTTTTTGTAAAAATTCCCTGCATGAAGTAGTTAGGAATTATTAGCCTAATTTAAATTTTATGGGTTAAACAAACCTGTTTGCACCACATGTTATTCAACCGTTACAAAATTTCTAAAAACAGCTTTCATTTTGGTTAAATGAGGTTTTTTCCTGATATCAATGCGGTATTTTTTGACAAAAATGATGATTTTTTTAAGGCTTTTTGCATGCCATTGTCAGGCATTTTTTACTGTTAGACCTTCCTTTGTTCTAATTTTATTCTAGAATCAAAACGGATTTGATTTAAACCATAAACTATTAAAATTACCTAATCCCAAAAACCTATGAATTTTCCCTTTACTGTAGAGAAAGGAAATTTTAAACCCAAAATCCCTTTTTCATTATTATTTTCCGCACTCTTATTTTCAGTGCTTCTCTTTTCCAATTCCGGAGTATTGTATGCACAGCAAGTTACGGTAAGTGGTACCGTAAAAGATCCCTCAGGAGAATCCATCCCCGGAGTTAATATACTTGAGAAAAACACAGGAAATGGAACCGTCACAGATATTGATGGTAATTATGAATTACAGGTCAGCTCTTCTGAATCTGTCTTGGTTTTTTCATTTATCGGATTTCAAACGCAGGAGATCATTGTTGGCGATCAAAGTACCATCAATGTAAATTTTGAAGAAGATGCACAAGGGCTCGAAGAAGTTGTTGTCATTGGCTATGGTACCCAACGTGAGCGAGACCTTACCTCAGCCATTAGCACGGTAAAATCAGAAGACATTGTTAAGACCCCAAACTCCCAAGCCATGCAAGCTCTCCAAGGACGGGTTGCAGGTGTGCAAATTGTGAGTAACGGAGCGCCCGGAGCTTCTCCGACTGTCAGGGTTCGTGGCGTAGGTTCTTTTGAAGGAGGAGGGGCTCCCTTATATGTCGTTGATGGGATGTTTTTTGAGAACATAGACTTCCTTAATCCCAACGACATCGAAACGATTTCTGTATTAAAAGATGCTTCTGCCTCTGCCATATATGGGGTTCGTGCCGCCAATGGGGTAGTAGTAATTGAAACCAAAGGTGGAAATTACAACCAAGAACCTGAAATCGTATACGATGGCTATTATGGCATCCAAAATCCTCAAAATGTATTGAAGATGGCTAATTCCCAGCAGTTTGTTCAATATGTGAATGAAACTGGTTCGGCTGCTGATATGGCTTTCGTACAAAATGCCATTCAACGGTATGGAAGAAGTTATATAGACCCATCCTTGCCGGCGGTTAATACAGATTGGTATGCCGAAATGATGGCACCTGCAGCCATTCAAAATCATAATCTTTCTTTCAATGGAGGAGGTACCAAAACAAGGTATTCCATAGGTGCAAGCTATTTTGACCAGGAAGGATTAATGAAAGAAACACGCAATAGTTATCAGCGAATGAATTTTAGGGTTAAGCTAGATACAGATGTTAAAGAATGGATGACAGTTGGTGGGAATTTAAACCTTAGCACGGCCGAGCAATTCAATGGAGACAATGGGGCTTGGTTTAGATCCTATTTTGCAGTACCGATTTTACCGGTTTATGATGAGAGCAATACCGCTGCCACTCCATACCGTTTGTCCAATGCCCAACAATTGGGATACAGAAGCAACCAAAACCCTTTTTATAACTTGCTTTATTCTGACAACAGAAATAAGGTGGCCAAGTTGCTAGGTAATTTTTATTCCGAGATAGAGGTAATTCCCAATAATTTGACATTCAAAACATCCTATAATTTCAGCATGGAAAATGTCAATTCCAGAAATGTTGGCTTTGCTTACAGTGATGGTAGGGAGGAAAGACAATCTTCAATAAGAAAAAATTCATTTAGCAGGTATGATCAGATCTGGGACAACTTTTTAACTTACCAGAACAATTTTGACTTACATAACCTAACCGTAGTTTTGGGGCAATCTTTCAGAAGTGAAACAAATGAAGTTTTATTTGCTCGTGGAGAGAATCTAAACCCTGATCCTATGCGAGGGGAAGAGGAGTTTTGGTATTTAAGTAACGCGACAGATTATGACCTGAATGGCATCGGAGATGGTGGAAACCGTCTTTTTTACCAATCCTATTTCTCCAGAGTAGCTTACAATTATGCAGACCGATATCTTTTGTATGGAACATTTAGAAGAGATGGGAACAACAAATTCCAACAGAAGTGGGGTAATTTTGCCACATTTGGAGCAGGATGGGTATTAACTGAGGAATCTTTTTTCAATGTTCCGGCAATAGATTTCTTGAAGCTAAGAGGCTCATGGGGCCAGCTGGGAAATGATGGGATCAATTCTTCAGTAGGTGCGCCTGAATTGGTAGAAAACAGGGGAGCCTATGATGGTGTTTTGGTAATTGGCCGTAGGTTGGATCCTACCTTTGACCTCATCGACCGTTGGGAAACCACTGTGGAGATCAATGTAGGCTTAAATGCCAGGTTTTTTGGAGAGCGCTTGGCTCTCGATGCCGATTATTTTGTTAGGGACACCAGAAATTTGGCAGTTAGTATTATCCCGCCGGTCATTAGGGCCAGTGAAAGAAGGAGTGTAGGAGAAATTAGAAATGAAGGCTTGGAGCTTTCTTTAAATTGGGAAGACATTGTTAGCCCTGAATTTTCTTATTATTTCGGTGGAAATATCAGTACCCTAAAAAACACTGTTTTAAGTTTGGGTGGACCGGAAAGTCTGGATGCCGGATCAGCTGAATTCAGGCAGCGATCTATTGTCGGCCAACCTTACCTTGCATTTTACGGGTATGAAACGGACGGTGTATTTCAGACTGAAGAACAAATCAACAATTACGGTTATTCCTCACAGTTTATTTCAGAAAACAACTTGCAGCCGGGAGACCTAATATTCAGAGATCAAAATGACGATGGGCTAATTAATGATGAAGACAGGGTAGTGCTTGGCTCATTCCTACCCGAATACACCTATGGGTTCAATGCCGGCTTTACTTATAAGGACTTTGAATTCTCGGCTTTGATCCAAGGACAGGTGGGCAATAGTATTCTCAACCGGAAGAGGGGAGAAATAATTTTCACCAATGACACCAATATAGATGCTGAGCTGGCAGAAAACCTTTGGAGGGGAGAGGGTACTTCCAACAAATACCCTTCAGCAGCCGGCTTAAGAAAAAGCTGGAACCAGAATTTGAGCAACTATTTTGTTGAAGATGGAAGTTATTTCAGGGTGCAAAATGTACGCTTGACCTATGCCCTCAAGGACAAACAGCTATTGGGTATGAAATTTCCGGAAAGTAGCATTACCCTTACTGCGGATAGGCCACTTACCCTTTTTAATTACAATGGCTTTAATCCTGAAGTCGCCAATGGTATAGACCGTCAAGTGTACCCCATCCCGGGAACTTACACCATTGGATTGAATATCAAACTATAAATTCGAAACAAAGATGAGAAATAAGAAATATAAAATCGTTTTGTTTTTGGCTTTGATTTCAGGGTTGATAGGTCAATCCTGTACAGATTTATTGGATGAACCTCTGGAAAATAAATTTATTGCCGAAAATACAGATTACACGCAGTTCCAAAACATGGACTTGTTACTTTATGGAGCTTATAATGAATTTTATTCCCTTCAGTGGGAAAGCTACCCAATCATTAGTGTGAGAGGGGATGATGTCAATGCAGGTGGTGATCAGGTACCCTTGACAGAAACCGATAATTTTCAATACAATAGGAGCTTTTGGATGTACAATTCCACCTGGCTAAACCTTTACTCTGACCTTCTTTTTTGGCATGGTGCCATGGAGGAAATTGAAAAATACAGAGAGGCAGGAGCCAATGAAGCAGATACTCGCCAATATATTGCTGAAATCAAGGTGCTTAGGGCTTATGAACTGATGTACCTGGCAAAACTTTGGGGCTCAGTATTGATTCCTAGTTCTTCAGAGCCAAGCCACCTTTTTAACGTTGAGCTTTCTGATTTTGATGCGGTTATGGAACATATTTCCGGACAAATGGATGAAGCCATTCCTGATCTTCCCAGCGTTCATCCAAATCAAAGGTCTAAGGTTCGAGGTGGGGTAACCCGGTATACAGCCTTGGCAGTGAAAGCCCTTGCCAATTTAGAAATGAAAAATTACTCGGAAGTAGTAAATGCCACGGATGAAATCATTGGAAGTGGATTGTTTACACTAGAACCTGATTATTATCAGCTCTTCAAGCTTCCAGGAAAGCTAAATGACGAAAACTTATTGGAGTTGCAATACTCGGATTTTGGCCAAGCGAGTGGGACCAATACCAGGTATTTATGGGATTTTTTCGGCCCGGCCAACTGGACACCGACTGTTGCTGGTGCCGGAGGGGGATGGGGCTTTTGGGAGCCTTCTGTTAAATATGTGAAATTCATGCTGGACCGAAATGAGCAAGAAAGACTATCTACTACGGTGCTCTTTACTCCTGACGGTATCGCCGAAATTCAAGCGGATCCTGCCTACGCCACCCTGCCCAATTGGGTAAGCAACAGCAGTGAAGATGGAGATGTTTTTAACAATCATCCCAGGTATAATTTCCTCAGTGGAAAACATTACCTGCCTTCTACCCAACTTACACCTGGAAGGTTCTCTTATGGAGAAAATAAAAATTTCACCTGCATTAGATATGCCGAGATCCTACTCATCCATGCTGAAGCGTTGGTAAGTGGGGCCTCAGGTGGGGTGATTTCTGCAGATGAAGCCGTAAATCTGGTACGAAACAGATCAGGCTTAGGAAACCTTTCTGGTGTTGATCTTGATTCAGTTTTGGATGAAAAATTTGCTGAATTTGGCATGGAATGGGGTATCCGGTATTATGATTTGGTGCGCCATGACAAAACCAGTGTGCTTAATTATGGAGGAAGAACCTATGATGCCGGGGCAGATAGATTCTTGCCCTATCCTCTTGAGCAACAGGATATTTTACCTCAAATCAAAGAGGCAGCAAACAACAATTAATGAGAAAAATAAAATGTAATCCAATGATAAAGAATAGGTTAAGTTTTATTGTTTTGATGTCAATAATCATCAGTTCATGTACAGATGGATACATTGATGATATTGACTATGTGGCACCGGGCACGGATAATGAGGCGCCTGAAATCACTGTTAATTTTCCAAGTGAAGGAACTCAAATTCGTGTTGTTGAGGATGTCACCGCCATAAATATAGACTTGGAGGTCGTTGATGATATTGAAATCAATGAGGTCTCATTGGTAATGGATGGAAGCGAAATTGCCAGTTTCAATGATTTCCCTGATTATAGGAGGTTTTTATCTGTATACAATTTTGAAGGGCTAACCAATGGGCAACATTTGCTTGAAGTAACGGCCACAGACATGTCCGGTAAATCGGCTACTGAGTCCGTTACTTTTGAAAAAACGGAGCCCTATCAACCCATCTATGACAATGAGGTATTTTATCTACCTTTTGATGGTGATTATGTGGAATTGATACAGCTTTTAACTCCTGATATTGCTGGTGCGCCGAGCTTCGCAGATGGCATAGTGTCCAAAGCTTATGCAGGAAATACTGATTCCTACCTTAAATTTCCGACCGAAGGCTTGAAGAGCAACTCATTTAGTGCCGTATTTTGGTACAAGGTTAACGCCGATCCGGACAGGGCAGGCCTTCTGGTGATGGGACCTCCGGATGAAGCCAATCAAACGGCAATGAACAATAGGACTTCAGGCTTCAGGCTGTTTAGAGAAAATGCCGGAGGCATGCAGCGGATAAAATTAAATGTAGGAACGGGAACAGGTGAAAGTTGGTTTGATGGCGGCGCTGCTGCTGACATTGATCCGACATTGGATGAATGGAGCCATATTGCCTTCACTATTGGTCCGGATCAAGCCACTGTTTATATAGATGGTGAAGTTGTTAGTCAAAATGATTTTTCCGGTATTGATTGGACCGGATGTGATTTATTGTCTGTCGGCTCCGGAGCTCCCAGGTTTGCAGGCTGGGGTCATTTATCTACTTCAGGCTTGATTGATGAGCTGAGGATTTTTGATACCGTATTGAGCCAAGAGGAAATTAAAGGGATTATTTCTACTGAAAGTAATTAAGCTGTACACTGATTGGTAGCCTGATTTAATAGGCTACCATTTTTTATTTTCTACCCCATGTCTAGAATAACATGCTGCTTTTTAATCCTTATTTTATCCTTTTCCTGTCAGGAAGAAACTGCCGAACAGCCTATTTTGCAAGTAACAAAAGTAATGGTGGGTTCTCTGGTCTTAAATCAGGATTACGATCAAAATTCGGGAATAGAGACCAATGAAAGCATTACCATATATTTTTCGTCTGCAGTTGACCGGGTCAATTTGGAGGAATCTATTCAGCTAAAGGAAAAAGAATCCGGCCAATCCGTAAATTTTAATCTTAACTTCTTCAGTGAAAATAAGGAGGTAAGGATTCAGATTATTGGTTTGATGAAACCCGGTACCACCTATGTGCTAGAAATAGAGCAGGGGCTCAATGGGACCATGGAAGGTCTTTTCTTGGGCTATAATGTAAACTATACCACCAAATCAGCAGCTTCAAGCCTAGTGGATTTTGAGATCCAAGGCGCCGAATGGATTGGAAATCGCCGCTGGGCAAATGCGGCCGTCTCCTTTTCCCTAAAACTCAGCTTCTCAAAGCCTACCACCCTTATATTGGAGCACCTTGAATTAACACAGGATGGAGTGGCCAGGGAACTGCTATTAGAGGCAGGGGATGATGATGTCTCCTGGTTTGTAAAAAGTGCCGATAAATTAGGGGATTTTAAGAGGCATACCTTTACAATCAGAGACCTTGCTCAAGCCGGTGAATCTAAAGTTCTGGAAGCGTTTACCTTGGAATTTTATACCGGGAAATCGGAAGAAAATAAGTTTCCGGCTTTGGATAATTCGGCCTTATTAACACTTATTCAGGAACAAACCTTTAAATATTTCTGGGATTTTGCCCATCCGAACAGTGGCATGATCAGGGAAAGAAATACCTCAGGAGATCTTGTGACCACAGGGGGAACCGGCTTTGGATTGATGGCTCTTATTGTGGGAATAGAAAGAGGCTTTATCAGTAGAAGTGAAGGTGTGGAAAGGTGGAGAAAAGTGGTAGATTTTTTGTCTAAAGCTGACCGATTTCATGGAGTTTGGTCTCATTGGTTGAATGGAAATACAGGGCAAGTGATTCCTTTCAGTCCCAAAGACGATGGGGGAGACCTTGTAGAAACGGCATTGTTAATCCAAGGATTGTTGACGGTAAAAGAATACTTGGATCCCAACAATACAAAGGAAAATGAAATCATAGGAAAGATCAATGAGCTGTGGGAGGAAGTTGAATGGGACTGGTATACCAGAGGAGGTCAGAACAAATTGTTCTGGCATTGGTCCCCCAATCATGCCTGGGACATGAACTTGCCTGTGACAGGCTACAATGAGGCTTTGATTGTATATGTTTTGGCAGCAGCTTCTCCAACCCATGCTATTGACGCAGAGGTGTACCACCAGGGTTGGGCCAGGTCCGGGGCTATAGCCAATGGGAATACCTATTTCGATCAGGCCTTGGCTTTAGGTCCTGAGATGGGAGGCCCTCTGTTTTATTCGCATTACTCATTTTTGGGCTTAGACCCCAGGAATCTTCAAGATCAATATGCAAACTATTGGGATCAGAATGTGAGTCACAGTAAGATTCACAGGGCCTATGCAGTACAAAATAGTTTGGGATTTGTAGGGTACAGTGCGGAAATGTGGGGACTTACAGCCAGCGACAATCAAGCAGGCTATGGTGCCCATTCACCAACAAATGATTTAGGAGTTGTGACACCAACAGCCGCACTTTCATCCATGCCTTACACGCCAGAGGCCTCCATGGAAGCACTTAAACTCTATTATTATAGTTTGGGTGACAGGTTATGGGGAGAATATGGCTTTTATGATGCCTTTAACCTTACAGAGAATTGGTTTGCAGATAGTTATCTGGCCATAGATCAGGGGCCAATAATTATTATGATTGAAAACCACAGAAGCGGATTATTATGGAATCAATTTATGAAAAATGAACAGGTGAAAGAAGGCCTGGATAAGTTAGGATTTACTTATTAAAATTGATACATGGTCTGGCCATTAAAATACAAATAAAATGAAGAAGACATTCAACGCATATTTTATTATTCTCGGGATTGGACTGCTTGTTTTAGGTTGCACCGAAAAAGAGGTCTCATCAAATAGGATCCTCGCCAAAGGCTATGCCAGGCATGTAGAATTGCAATGGGAGCCTGTGCTTGGAGCTGAATCTTATACCGTTTTCGTTAAAAAGGAAGACAGCGATTATACGGAAAGAGCAAGTATAAAAGATACAATTTACCTTGATTTTGTCAATGATTTGGGAACTGAGCTTACACTTTCTTATAAGGTGGAAGCCCAATTAAAAGACGATACAGAGAGTTTGGGAGAAGCTACCGTTGCTACCCGTTCCATGTCAGATGAACAACTATTGGACATGGTTCAATATTATACTTTTCGTTATTTCTGGGAAGGTGCAGAACCCAATTCCGGAATGGCTAGGGAGCGTATTCATATGGATGGAAACTATCCCCAAAATGACCAAAATGTAGTGACCACAGGAGGGACAGGATTTGGACTATTTGGTCTGATTGCCGGAATTGAGAGAGCTTGGGTGAGCAGAGAAGAAGGTTTCAAGCGTTTTGAGCGCATTGTTGATTTTTTGTCTAAAGCAGACAGGTTTCATGGAGTCTGGTCCCATTGGATCCATGGGGAAAACGGTAAAGTGAAGCCTTTTGGTAGCGATGATGATGGGGGAGACTTGGTTGAATCTGCCTTCTTGATGCAGGGCCTTTTGGCAGTAAGGGAATATTACAAAAACGGCAATGAGCAAGAGAAAGCATTGGCCCTAAAGATAGACGAACTTTGGAAGGCAATGGATTGGACCTGGTATACTCAGGGCGGGCAAGATATACTGTATTGGCACTGGTCTCCTAATTTTGGTTGGCAGAAGAATTTTGGCATAAAGGGCTACGATGAATGTATGATTACCTATGTGTTGGCAACATCCTCTCCAACCCATGCTGTGCCGGCTTCGGTCTACCATAAAGGCTGGGCAAGGGATGGTGACATTGTAGGGAATACGGAAGCCTATGGATACCAATTGCCCCTCAAACACAACGGATCGCCTGAATATGGTGGGCCATTGTTCTGGTCCCATTATTCCTATTTGGGTTTGGACCCAAGAGGACTAGCGGATAAATATGCTAACTATTGGGAAAACAACCGCAACCATAGTCTGATCAACCGGCAATGGTGTGTAGAAAATGATGGAGGATTTAAGGGCTATGGAAAAGACCTTTGGGGCTTAACGGCAAGTTATACGGTAACAGGTTATGCTGCCCATAAGCCGGGATCGGATTTGGGCGTAATTTCGCCGACTGCAGCCTTGTCCTCCATACCTTATACCCCGGAGGAAAGCATGGCAGTGATCCGGAATTTATATTACAATTATGGTGAAAAGGTTTTTGGCCGTTATGGGTTTTATGATGCCTTAAGTCCGGAAAAGGATTGGTATCCACAGCGGTATTTGGCCATCGATCAGGGGCCTATAGTGGCCATGATAGAGAATTATCGCACAGGTTTGGGATGGGATTTATTTATGGCTGCCCCTGAGGTGCAAGAAGGTTTGGACAAGCTAGGGTTTAGTGTTTCTGAGTAATAGCTATTCCAAACGCTTTCAAATCCCTCCGCCACGGCGGAGGGTAAGGGTGATTTTTTTCGTAAAATGTAAACCCAAAGTAGTATTTGAATAATAATCGGTAAACTTTTTTATGAACGAGTTAGAAGGATATCCGAGGTTTAGGCAGTTATAGTTCCACCTAAATTATTTTTTGGAAAAACGCTTTATTTATGTTTAAATTGAAAGAAATATAAACCTTCTATTGTGAATTTTTACCGCCAACCAACTTTTGTAGTAGCCATTTCTTTGTGCCTGTTTTTTTTGGTTTTGGCTTTTACTTTTCCTTTGGGAATTAGGGAGAATCTGGCAGTTGCCGCTGCATCCACATTAGCTGTGTTTGGCAATTATTACCTGGTATTGGGCTTATTGATGGTTTTGTTGCTTTTAGGTATAGCCATTTCTCCATGGGGGAAATTAAAAATTGGGGAAGGGCCGGTGAGCTATGGTTGGTTTTCGTGGATTGCTATGTTGTACAGTACAGGGATGGGGGCAGGGTTGATGTTGCGGGCCGTGCAAGAACCGGTTTATTATTTTACCAAACCTCCCCGAGCCACAGATTTGTCTTCAGAGGTATTTGCATTGGAGTATACTTTTTTTCATTGGGGTTTTACCCCTTGGGCTTTTTATGGGCTTTTTGGATTGATGGTGGGTTATCTGGTTTACGGAAAGGGGAGGCTGATGCTCAGTTCTTCACTTTTGGTGGGGAGATACCGTAAGCCTGTCTTGATCGTCATTGTGGATGTGATTACCATTATTAGTACTTTATTTGGCGTGGTAGGAGCTGTAGGGCTGGGCAGTAGGCAACTTTTGGTAGGATTTCAGCAATTGTTCGTGGATGTTGAAATAAGCTACGGCAACAATGCTTTTGTGGTTTTGTTTTTGGGTAGTCTTGCGACCTTATCCGCCTTTTCTGGGCTAAGTAAGGGAATTAGAAATGTTTCAAGATTTAATATTTCCGTTTCCTTATTCTTATTGTTGGCCACCTTATTTTCAGGGAATATCCTAGGCATTGTCAATAATTTCGGCTTATCGATCGCTGCCTATATTTATGATTTTATACCCATGAGTCTGAATTATGGAGACAAAAGTGTCTCTCAGGAATTTTTGATGGATTGGACCTTTTTTTATTGGGCTTTTTGGTTGTCCTGGGCACCGTTTACAGGTGTATTTATAGCAAGAATTTCTAAAGGAAGGTCTTTCCGCGCGTTTATATTTGGAGTGATTCTAGTTCCTTCTTTGGGCACCTTTCTATGGTTTTCTGTTTTTGGCTCTTCTGCTTTTGAGCTGATCGGAAAGCCGGAAAATTACCAAGGGCAATTTGATTCGTTGTATGGATCTATTTTCGTATTTCTTGATAGTTTTTCTTTTAGTGGTATAATGAAACTATTGGCCTTCCTCTTGGTCTTTACATTTCTTATCACTTCTCTGGACTCTGCCATCTATGTATTGGGAATGTTTGCTGACAACGGAAATAGAGAACCAAACAACAAACATTTGTTAGGGTGGGGGCTGATCCTATCTGTTTTCACCATTGCCACCTTATTTATAGGCAAAGAGCAGTTGCTACAGGCTGTTAGTCAGTTATTAATTCTTATCGCTCTACCTTTTAGTTGGGTTTACCTATTGATGATTGGAAGTTTCCTTTATATATTAGTCAAAAAGAAAAACCATGATGCATTATAACATAAATAAAGGTCTCCTATCCTTGTTCTTTATCATTTTTGCATCGATTAACTTTTCTTGTGAAAGCAATAAAAAACTGGCCTCCTATGAAGGAGAAAAGCACAAAGGCGTTTGCTGGGTAGGTACCAGAAATCCACTTACAGGAGGGGAATTACAATCCCTAAAGGAATTGGGTGTGAGCCATCTCTCTCAAACACCATTTGGTTGGCAGAAGTCTGTTTCTGAGCCTGACTTGAATTGGGAAAAACACCGCAACAAAACCTGGTGGGGAGAGAGCAGCAATGGACTCTTGTCTACTTCTGACACGGCCAAGGCTTTGGGAATTACTGACATTTTAAAACCTCATATTTGGGTTCGTGGGTCTTGGCCCGGAGAAATAGCCATGAGCAATGAGCAAGACTGGAACTTGTGGTTTGACAATTATAAAGACTTTATTCTTTATTACGCTCGAATAGCTGAAAAGCAAGGTATCCCTATTTTATGCATTGGTACTGAATTGGAAAAGGCCAGTCACAAAGAGAAAAAGTGGCGGGAGATTATTCATGCCATACGCGAGGTGTACTCCGGAAAGCTAACCTATGCAGCGAATTTTACCGAATACCAAAAGGTGAATTTTTGGGATGCTTTGGATTATATAGGCATTCAAGCCTATTTCCCTTTGGTCGACCACCAAAATGCTCCTGATTTAAGCCAATTAATTAAGGGCTGGGAAAAAGTAATCCCGGAAATAGAGCAAACAAATATCACCTACCAAAAGCCGGTAATATTCACTGAAATTGGTTATTGCAATACGGAAGATGCCGCACATTCTCCATGGGTTTGGCCCAATGAAAGGCGAAGTGCTACCCTTTCGGAGAAAGTCCAAGCCTTATGTTATGAGGCTTTCTTTGAAGCAGTTTGGGATAAACCATGGATGCAAGGAGTGTATTTCTGGAAATGGTATCCTGAACCTAGGGGACGTGAACCTGATTTCACTCCCCAGAATAAAATGGCGGAGAAAATAATGAAAAGGTATTTCTTCAACCCAAAACCTACTGATGGTTAAACCAGAAATTCGTTTAAAATGATGCAAAGTAGCTCATGCGTTTAACTTTTCATTTTTACGGGAATGGATGTCTTGCGGTTGATATATCCATGTATACCGGCAATTACGATTAAGACCCCTGCCAATACCAGGGCCACAGTACTTAGCGTGGCATTCAATTCCCATTGCTTGACAGCAATTGCTGATATTCCCCAAGCACCTACCAATGCCGCTTCTCTCATGTTTCTATAATAGGTTAACAAGCCATAGATAGTGGTGGCCACGATAAGTACCAAAGCAGCCCAGCCTGTTTCTGTCCAAATACCTTCCAATATTCCTGTATTTTTTATTCCCACAGAAAGGGTCAAAACCGTAGCCAGAATCACCCAGCCAATATAGAGGCAAATGGGCCACCATACGAAAAAGATGGTTTTCAAAGGTGCATCATAGGTTTCTAGTCTTAGTCTTATCACCAATTGAATCAATGAGAAGAGTAAAACTAGGATTACCAACACAGAAAGGAGTATTTGTTCATTGACCCACACATAAATCCAAAGCGCATTGCTTAAATTGGCTACGATAAACCAAATACCAGATGGCAATAAAGAGGTTTGGTTTTGGTTTTTAAAATAACCCATCCATTGATAAATGAGGTAGGCAATTAAGGCAAAATAAATTAAGCCCCAAATGGAAAATGCATAGCCCGCTGGGGTAATTAAGGTGGTGAAATCATCGCTGATGTCGCCTACTGAATTACCAAAATAATCTCCGGAGCCTCCCAGGTAATTGATAAATAAGGTGAAAATAAAAGTGAGCGTATTGGTGAGGATTAGTGGTAATGCTTTCATTTTGAATTTGGGTTTTGTTGTAAGCTTAGCTGAAATTCAGATTTTTTTATGGCCCTATAAGTCCTTTTTCTGAGCAAGGGAAGGCTTTTTGCGTAATAGGCCGCCAAAAGGAGAACGCCTAAACTTCCCAATGCAAGCGTTGCCGGAGCCCCAATCCAATCCGTAACGAACCCAATAACAAAACTACCCAAGGATAGAGATCCCATAAACAGCATAATATAAAAACTTAATACCCGCCCTCTTTTTTCTTCAGGAGCAATGGATTGAATTAA
Organism: Cyclobacterium sediminis; assembly: GCF_054781075.1. NCBI lineage: Bacteria > Pseudomonadati > Bacteroidota > Cytophagia > Cytophagales > Cyclobacteriaceae > Cyclobacterium > Cyclobacterium sediminis. The sequence goes on from NZ_BAAGVC010000044.1 coordinate 332,899, forward strand.
AGTATTGGATCCGGTAAAGATGATCACTCTGCCTAGTCCCGTAGCTAAAAGGGCCAATAGGGATAACCATAAAATTGAACTAAAGGAGAATACAGCCAAACCTAAGCCGAAGAGTATTGTTCCTATTAATATTAATTTATCTAAACCTAAAATGTTATTTTTAGTACCTACAAAAAATGCACCAATCAAGGAGCCCAGGCCTACAGCACTGGTCATGTATCCAAAGATGACCGCATCTCCGTTAAATATTTCTGCAGCAAATACAGGTAAAATGACCATATAAGACATACCAATAAGAGTAATGGCAGCCACAAACAACATGATGAACCGAAGGTGCTTGGTTTTAAAAGCAAAACCGGCTCCTTCTGAAAATGCATTTTTGAAGTTTTGTTTTAAGGAATTGTTGGCCAAAGGTTTGTATTGAATGAAAGTGAAAAGGCCTACCACGCTGAAGCTTGCAAGTGCATAAAGCAGCAGACAGTAGCCTTCTCCTATAATGGGGATAAGAATTCCCGCGAGGGCAGGGCCTACAATTCTGGCAGTATTAAAAAGGGAAGAATTTAAGGCGATGGCGTTGGTCAGGTAAGCCTTGTCCTTAACCAAATCATTGACAAAAGCATGCCTGGATGGCATTTCCAGTCCACTGACCAAGCCAAAAACAACTTCTAGACCCAGTAGGATATTAAAGGTAATATTGTCGGTAATTGTAAAAACTGCCAAGGTCAAAGCATTGATAGCAATTACTGTCTGACAAACCATCAAGAGTTTGTGTTTATTGTACTTGTCAGCAAATACTCCGGCAAAAATTGATATTAGGAAGGCCGAGATTTCTCTCGAAAAGGAAATCACTCCCAAAAGTAAGGCAGAGCCTGTAAGACTATAAACCAACCAGCCTACCACCACTTGCTTCATCATATTTCCTAGGTTGGAGAAGGCCTGACCTGCAAAGAAATACCTGTAGTTGGATGAAGAAAGGGATTTAAAAATCAGCATGATTAATTAGAAAAATTCTTTACCAATAGGAGTTCAAAGACTTGGAATACCTACCTCCCTCTTGCAATGAAATCAGGATTCTGTGAATGGACAGTTATCCGTTGATTCATGCAATGTCGAAAAAGGGAAGTTGGTATTAATTCACTTCGTCTTTTAGCTCTTGATGTCTAATAATCAATTATTCTGTCAATTGGTTTCAAAAGCGTAAATAAGTTTAAATGCTTTGGACAAAAGTCTCCCATTCTTTAAAAGGTTTGGACTTCATTACCCTGGGGAATTTTACTTGGCCACCTTTTTTCTTTTGTTTTTCATTGTAGTCAATAAAAGTAGTAAGAGGAACAATTTTCACATCAATACTTTTTAGGGCCTTATTTCTAGCGACATTATAGTTTTTATTGTTGTCACGAAGAAATGCATCCAAAAAGTCTTTAACTTCTTCTTCCTCTGCATTTCCTGAATCTTTGCCCAAATACCAGCGGTGGAGGTAATCACCATCTTCTTCTATAGCCGCAACGGTATATTCCGGAATGGTCAGGTTAAATTTCTCTTGGACCGCTTTCATGGCTTTGTCCATTTGGTGCACACCCAATTGACTCCCTACTACGTTTAAGAAAAACTTTGTTCGCCCTGTGATTTTGATTTCCCCCTTTTCTTTATCGGTAAAAGCAATGGTATCTCCAATCATATAGCGCCATGCACCGGATACAGTAGAAATCAATAGTATATAGTCTTTGTTCTCTTCCACTTCACCAATGGTCAATGCTTTGGCCTCAGGTTTTACAGCTCCATTTTCATCCATGTTTTCCGATTCAAAAGGAACAAATTCAAAATAAATACCATTGTCTAAAACCAAGGCCATGGCTTCTGTTCCCGGTCGATTTTGAAAAGCTAAAAACCCCTCTGAAGCCAGGTAAGTGTCTATATAAACCAGCGGATGCGCCAGGTTTTTCTCGAAACTTTTCCTATGGGGTTCAAAAGCCACACCTCCAGGAGTATATACCGAAAGGTTAGGCCAAATCTCATGAATAGAGGAAACTCCATGGTAAGCAATAACCCGCTTCATCATTAATTCAATCCATGAGGGAATGCCTGAAATACTTCCTATATCCCAATCTTTTGCGTTTTTTGCAATTTCTTCAATTCTTTGGTCCCAGTTTTCTATAGCTGATATTTCAGGGCCGGGTTTATAAAAACTTTGAAACCAAAATGGGATCTGGCTGGCACTTATCCCACTTATTTCTCCTTCCAGAAAACCGTTGTTTTTTTTCAAGGCAGTAGAACTTCCCAACATCATAATTTGTCGCTCAAAAAAATCAGGTGGTAAATCATATTTGGATAAACTGACCACCTGCTGTATGCCGGTATTTCTGATCGAGTCAATCATTTCATCGGTTACGGGGATGTATTTGCTATTGCTCGTGGTTCCTGAGCTAACAGCAAAATACTGATTGATACCCGGCCAAGTGATGTCCTCGTGTCCCTCTCTGATCTTATTCCACCATTCTTTATAAATCTTGTCATAATCATGGTAGGGCACCTTCTCCTGAAATGCCTGGGAGGTGTCCTTTGCATCAAGGATTTTTTTAAACCCATAGTACTTCCCGAAGGAAGTGTCTTTCGCCGTGTCTAGAAGATGTTTTAAAACTTTTGACTGCGCTTTTTCAGGACTGTCTTCGGTACTTAATTTACCCCCTAGTTCGATTGCTTTCTTTATTAATTCACCAATTACCGGCATATGTTCTGCTAATTTTTAAAGTCTAATTGTTTTTTTGATTAACAAGCAATTATTAGACCACTAAAACTTTATTTTCTTTAAGTGTTTGTAATTTAGTCATTTAAAAAAATTTTGATTATGTTTACAAATTGAAATTTGAATTTCTGACCTAATACTAGGTTTTTAGGTTTGCTAATGGTCCGACCTTGGAACTACCTGCATGATATGTTTAGTTTCAGATCACCCAAATTGTTTTGGATTTTAGTAAGTCGCAATTAGTTTTAAGCTTTTAGCAACTGTATTTTATTTTGTATTTCTTTTTAACAAAACCAATGGTGGACTGTTTCAAATTGTTTAGATAAATAATCCATTTTTCATTTATTTAAAAGTCTGCTTCCTATAATATTTCTGATGGCAAAATGGAATAATTTTATTCTATTACAGGGTATTGGGTGCAGCCGATTATTAAATGGTTCAATTTTAAACTTATTCTTTAAATTTATTATGAGCACACCCTTAGAAATCACGTTTGGCGCAATAAGTGATGCTTTATATAGTTTTGACTTCCCGGAAATTGATTTGGTTTTGGGCCTTTCCGAAAAAGGAAAAGCACCTGCTTTAATGATTGCCCACCAATTAGGTGTGGCGCTAAAAATCATGGATTTTTCCGAATCCCTTGAATCCAACGATTTGATCCTATCAAAAGTTGAGGAAGAAGAGCCGGGTATGGACTTTTATGGTCATCACCGTATATTGATCGTTGATGATATGGCACTTGCAGGCAACAAGCTTAGTAAAATTAAAGAAAAAATCAGGGTGGATGAGGTCTATTCTTTTGCGCTTTTTGGAGAAGCTGATTTTGTATTGTTTCCCAAGGTGAAATCCAAAGTGAAAATGCCTTGGGCTATAGTTCGATAAAAGTGTAACCGCAAATATTTAATAGATCTTCTGTTACCAGCTAAAATCACTTCCAATTCAGCTATGCAATTGGAACCCTCCCAAAGAAAGGTCAGGACAGGAATCAGGAATTCTAATTCTGGGTTATATTGCTATTTCATTGTCCAAGGATAACGTCATTTAGTTCTTGCTTGGTGGAATAGGCCAGGGGCTAAGGCCTTTATTTAGACCCTAAATCATATATATTTCTTACTTCTTTCAATATCATGTTGACATCTATATTCAGGTCTATTAAGCTTCCCGTCTTGATGTCAAAAACTACCCCATGAATAATAGGACCACCGTTGTCAAGAAAACTTTTTTGCCAAACGGCCATTTTAACAACATTGATGCACTGTTCTTCAACATTCAATTCCACCAAACGATTGTATCTTAGGGTTTCATCGGTAATGGCATTTAATTCCTCAAAATGTAAGCGGTAAACATCCCTTATATTTCTTAGCCAAGGATTTAATATACCCAAGTCCTTTGATTCCAGTGCAGCAGCAATACCACCACACAAATAATGGCCACAAACAATAATATGCTTTACCTTCAAATGACCTACGGCATATTCAATAACTGAAGCCGAATTATTGTCGTTATTTGGTACTAAATTGGCAATGTTTCTATGTACAAATACCTCACCGGCATCCGCGCCCAGCAGTTCTTCGGCCGTCACCCTGCTGTCACTGCAACCAATAAATAAATGTAAAGGCTTTTGCTCCTTGGTTAGCTTCTTGAAAAAATCCGGATCACTTCCCAGTTTTTTTTTAACCCAATCTTTGTTGTTTTTTAAGAGCCGCTTATATTCCATGTGCTTGTTAATAGGTCTGCTAAAATTCCTTAGTTAATTCAAAAAATACAGCAGCGGTCAAATATACCTCTATTCTTTGTTTGAACAAGCAGCTATTTGTCAATTGGTTCAGCAGTAGTATGAAAAAATTTTAAAGGTGTCCCATAATAAGCATCTTTACCGTGTAAGGAAAGCCTTATTAGAAGATAATATTTCAAGTTTAGGCGGTTCGCCATTAACAGTGATTAAAAAAATATACTTACTATTTGATCAATTTTTCTTCATCAATATTGTAATGATTACTATTCATTTTAAGAACCAATGACAATATTAAGATGCAAATTAAGGCTAGGGCTGTAGAGAAAAGCTTGGAGAACACAATCAATAGGCCAAGGTAATAAAGTGGAATGCCAACCAACCCAATGCAAAATTTAATCGTCCCATAAAATACAGGGTCTTCTACTTTACGCTCTATCCATTTCCATACCAGCCAAAGGGGAAGATGAAGAATTTTAAATAGCCCGTTTTTCCATTTGGAGGCAGGCTTTAATTCCTCATTGGAATTCATTACCGTATTTCCTCTGCACTTGGTGATGTCTACATCTGATTGGATAATTTGTTTAATGGAATTGTCGTAATTTTCTTCAGGTAAATGTAAGCTTAGGCATTCTAGTGCCTTTTTTGATTGCTTAACCAATTTTCTTTCCTCTCCAAAATAATCCTTAGCAGATATTGGTGCTCCAATTTCCAGCAAGGCTTTAGAGCCTGATTTTTGGTGGGCTTGATAGCTTAGACCTATGGGAAGGATAATCAAATCAAAAGAAGGATCATCTGCTAAAGTTGCAGCTACTATTCGTGTAAAACCTTTACTAAGGGGCCTAATCCGGCGTTTTAAGGAATGATTTCCTTCCGGGAAAATCAATATTTTACCGTTCTTTTTCAAGATGGACTTACAAAGGGCAAAGCTTTTATTGTTTCCGGAAATTGTCCCGAACCCATCTCTGATTCTATATACAGGTACCATTCTCATGAAGGCCAAAATTTTGGCAATCAAGGGGTTTTTAAAAACAGATGCCCTTGCGAGAAAATAAGGCTTTAGGTCGATTAATGTTGCGATCAATAAAGCATCCAATAAGGCATTTTGGTGGTTGGCAATTATAAGGGTGGGCCTGTGCTTATAAGGCTTCCAATTTCCAACGACTTCAATTTCTGAAAAATAAAACCATAAGGCAGTTTTCACCAACCGCTTGAGTAGGGAATTAAACAACCTTTGCCACATAATTGTATTTTTTCCATAGGCTAGCGATGGTAAGGCCTGAAACGATATGCCAAATGCCCCACCATCCGGCAATAATAGACATCCCTCCTAAGCCATCAAAATAGTTGAAAATCAAAACCAGGGCCAGTCCGGAGTTTTGAATTCCGGTTTCAATGGTAAGGGTTTTGGTGTCTTCAAGGGTTAAACCGAAGACTTTAGACAAGCTAAAGCCTGAGCCTAGAGCTACAAGGTTATGCATCAAAACCAAACCGAAAATCCATCCAATGACTTTAATAAAAAGATCGAAATTGCTATAAAAGGCGATAATGACAATACTGATAAAGATTACCACACTTATAGGTTTGAGAAGGCTTGCAATTTTTTCGGCCAGAAAAGGCTTCTTCTTGTTGACATATATCCCTAATATCAAGGGAATGCCGAGAATAAGTGCTACAGTCTCAAAAACATCACTGTAATTTAGACTGATGCTTTTTAATAAGAGGGCAGCAGGAGAATAAAGCCCGGACCATAGTGCGAAATTAAAAGGAGTGAGTACAATAGAACTTAATGTGGCGAAAGCCGTAAGACTAACCGAGAGTGCGCTGTTGCCTCGTGCATAATTGGTGAGAAAATTTGAAATATTGCCACCGGGGCAGGCTGCTACTAAGAACATGCCCAAGGCTACACTGGGACTTGGTTGGATAAACAGAACCAAAACCCATGTTAGAAATGGGAGCAGGAGAAATTGGGAGGTAATGCCAAGTAAAAATGATTTGGGATGCGACCATAAATATTTGAAATCCGAAAGTTTAATTTCAAGGGCGACACCAAACATAATAACGGCCAGAGAAACGTTCATTAAAAATAAGGAATCCTCTCCAAAATTGATCTGCATTTGATCTAATTCTTCCATAAAGCAATTGAAGTGAAAGTCAAAATTAATATAAATTTTCAGAACGATAGGATTGCCGGTTAATTGATAAGTTTTTTAAACTATTCAAAAACAAAATTTCAATGATAAATTTAATTTTTATAAATTTGACCATTGAAAATTTCGGAAGGAAAGATCAAATAGACCAATTGGCTAATTTTGAATTGTTCAGCACTAGAACTTCATTTTATTTCCAAAGCGGTGAACAGCAAAAAATAGTAATCTTTTAAACCATAGAATAGACAATCAACATTATGGAAAAAATTAAAGTAGGTATCAATGGATTCGGTAGGATAGGAAGACTCGTATTCCGTGCTGCACAAGAAAGAGAAGATGTTCAAATTGTGGGCATCAACGACTTAATTGATGTAGAATATATGGCCTACATGCTAAAATATGATTCAACTCACGGTCCTTTCAAAGGTGATGTTGAAGTTAAAGATGGCCAGTTAGTTGTAAACGGGAATGCAATCAGAGTAACTTCTGAAAGAAATCCTGCGGATTTGAAATGGTCTGATATTGGCGCAGAGTATGTAGTAGAATCTACCGGTTTATTCTTAACCAAAGAAAAAGCACAGGGTCATATTGATGCCGGTGCCAAGAAAGTAGTGATGTCAGCTCCTTCTAAAGACGATACGCCAATGATCGTAATGGGAGTAAATGAAGGAACTTACACTTCTGATATGGTATTTGTTTCAAATGCCTCTTGTACAACCAACTGTCTTGCACCTTTAGCCAAAGTTGTGAATGACAACTGGGGTATAGAAGAAGGTCTTATGACTACTGTTCATGCTACCACTGCTACTCAGAAAACTGTTGACGGACCTTCAATGAAGGACTGGAGAGGTGGAAGAGGAGCCGGACAAAACATTATCCCTTCTTCTACAGGAGCTGCTAAAGCCGTAGGTAAAGTAATTCCGGAATTGAATGGAAAACTTACAGGTATGTCTTTCAGGGTTCCAACTCCTGACGTTTCTGTAGTAGATCTTACTGTAAGGCTTTCAAAAGGAGCTACTTATGAAGAGATTTGTGCTAAAATGAAAGAAGCTGCTGACGGTGAATTGAAAGGCATTATGGGATATACTGAAGATGCAGTAGTTTCTAATGACTTCATTGGAGATGCAAGAACTTCAATTTTCGATGCTGGTGCAGGAATCCAATTGAATGATACATTTGTAAAATTGGTAGCTTGGTATGACAACGAATGGGGTTATTCTAATAAAGTTGTGGACTTGTTGGAATACATCGCTAAAAAATAATAAGCCTTAGGCTTTAATTAATGAAGATAGGGTTGGAGTTTCTCCAACCCTATTTTTTTATACTCTTTTCGTAAGTGCTGATCCATTCCTGCATACTCACCTTTGCTATTAATTCTCCTATTAAATCATAGGGGATTTGATCCATTTTTTTGAAGCGGATACAACTCTTACCCATATCTAATTTAGCCTTACTGTGTTTTGGGAATTCTTCCTTAAACCAGCTCATCAGATCCCCATCTGCATAAATACAGGAATGGTACAAGGCCAGGTAACTTTTTTGATTGGCAATGTTTACAAAAGGTAAGGGGAGTTTAGGGTTGCAGTGGTAGCCTGCAGGATAGGCTGAATGGGGCACAACATAGCCAATCATACCATAACTCATGGTTTCTTCAAATCCTTTGGGGAGATTGGAAACAATCGTTTGTCTTAATTTATAAAATGCTTCTTTTCTATCATCAGGAATTTCTTTGAGATAGTCTTCAACTGAGGTGGCTTTGCTATTCATCGGATTGGGTATGATTAATTTTTCTTTAAGATAGTGGTTGTTTTGGATAAGTCATCCAGTAGTTTTAAAGTCTCCCTGTGAAGGATTGGAGCCGTTTCGGGCCCCAGAGAATTTACTTCCCCATAAGGGGCAGTCTCTCGACCATAGGTAAATGGAGGCTTTTCATCCCATTGACTTTTGGGTACAATATAGCCAATCATATCATTGGCCATGCCACTAAAGAATTTAAATTGGCCGGGCATCATGCTTTTAATGGCGGGCACTTCTATGGGGGCAATGCCAAAATCAGCACCTTCCGGTGCCTCTACACCACCGTTAAGGATTTCCGGGTACAATTCTCCAGGTATATGTACGAAAGTAGCAGGGCCTAGTTTCCATACATTTACTTCAGATCTCACATTTCCCCAAGACATAAACCCCCTATCAAATACCCCAATAAAAGAGGCCAACCTGAATAATTTATTTGTCATAGGCAATGGTACCGTTTTGGCACGGATTGCCAAGTTGCTCCGGTACACCGTATCCATTCCTTTAGCCATGGTTTCAAAACTAATTTTGGCCAAGGCCAATCCTTGGGCATCGATTTTTTCTACAGTTGCAGCTTTTAAGCTGACCTGTGAATAGGGGTGAACCACAGGGTCACTTGGTCTGGTTGTCATCAAGCCTCCCAATGCCCCATTAAGAAAAATAGAAACGCCTCCCAGGCCTTCATGGTAAACAGAATCATTGTAAACAATGCCTTTTTCCATATATTCCCTCCAATAATGAGGGAAATCGGAACTGATAAGGGTGTTATCTGCCCAGAGTGTCTCAGGGTGGTTGCCCCAGTTCATGATTGTTCCTAAGGTTTGGTCTGTCCTCTTTTCCATTACCTGCATAAGCCTAATGGCCGCATCATAGACCTTGGGTGCTCTGGTATCTCCAACCAAAGGAGCGGCATCACTTTCATTAATGGCAAATTTTAGGTAAGCGGGTTTTCGGTTTTCATAAGCTTCCAATACAGATTTTGTGATTCCCTCAAAAACGAGGGCTTTATAATTTTCATCCACTCCCCTGGTAAATGGATCGGGTCCCCACATGCCCATCATATCAGGAGAAGAATGCACATGTGTACTGGTGATAATCAGGTGATCCAAATCTATTTGTTCAAGGATCTTTTTTCTTAAGGATATTACTTCATCATTTCCAAAGCCAATCATGTCAATGACACAAAGGCCTAATTTTATTTGTCCATCATCCAATACCATGGATCTTGCCGACAAAGGATCGTTGATTCCTGATGCAGGCCTATTTTGTTGAAATCCTGCTAGCCAAATAGGATCAAATTTCCCATTTTGATTGAGGTCGTTGTAATAATCCCCATCCTCTTCATTGTATTCAGCATCACCATTTACATCCTGCCAGGTATCATAACCTACTGGGCTGATATCAGCGATAGCAAACCCGGCACTTAATTCGGCATTTTCTTCATTATGTAAAGAGAGGTTCAGGTCATAGCCTTTGTGCCTGTCCCGAAATTGATACATTCCAAATACCAATAGAAATAACAGGATTCCCGCAAAAATTAAGAGGACAATTTTTAACCAACGATTCATAGTAACAATTTTAATTAATTACTTTAAAAAATGAAAAAAGACCACTGAAGTAGGTGTTTGGTTATCAATTGAATGAAGCCATTGTAGGGTGGTATTGTGTTAGCCATATCACCTTGAAGAGATTTTATTGATAACATCTTTCACTTGAAGGAATGATTCTAATATTGAATCAATTTTTACTTTTCCCTACTCCTTCCATAAGCCCTCTAATGTAGCCAATGGCAAAAAGGGTTCCAATGGTACTGTAACCCGGTTTGTCATTACTGTCTCCGGCCATAGTAGGTACATGATCAGGTCGCATTGGGCCTTTAAATCCAATGTCTCGATAAGCTTGCATTGCTGCAAACATATTCGTCTTTCCTGCATCATGAAAGGTTTCTTCAAAGTTGTTTTTGTTTCCAATTACATCCCGAAAATGTACAAAGTGGATGACATTTCTTTTTCCAAAATACTTGATGGCTTCAGGAATATTTACTTGCTCAGTACTGGTTCCCATTGAGGCAAAACTTCCCTGGCAAAAAGTAATCCCATTATTTACACTTGGATAAATGTCCAACATTTTTTTGAATGCCTGAACGGATGTCATGATTCGAGGAATTCCCTGTATGTTATCAATGGGTGGATCATCAGGATGTAAGGCTAGTTTTACCCCATATTTTTCAGCTTCCGGGCAAACAGCCTTTAGAAAATACCTTAGGTTTTCCCACATCATTTCAGGTGTCAAGATGCCGTACTCATTTATGGGCGGCTTATTTTTAATTGCTGTTACATCAAACCCACTTACTAAAGCACCACCTCTACTTGATTTGTCAACAATTGTTCTGGCCCAACTAATTATAGGCATCCAATTATAGCATATGGTATCAATGCCTTCAAGAGATAAATTTTTTATAAGTGTGATGAAGTTGTCAATTTCTTCATCACGTCCGGATAAGCCAAGTTTTGTTTTTTCTCCAAGGTAAGGTGGGCCTTCTATCACCCTTAGGGTAAGTCCTTCACGCTCCCAAGCATTTTTTATGGCTTTGATTACTGTTCTGGAATTGTCTTTTTCATCAGGTAGATTAGCTAATCTGGAATTGATGGGGCCAACTGCGCCAAGCACATCCATTTGACGTGAAAGGGCTGTTTTTCTGGGTTCAATTCCCCAGAAATAAGCAAGACATAATTTTATACCCAGATCCCGAGTATAATTTTCTTTTTGTTCATAGGTTCCGGAAAAGTAGGGCAATGAAAGGGGGCCGACTAAGGGGATACCTGTAAGTTTAACAGATTTATGTAGAAAATGGCGTCTGTTTTTATTCATTTTTAAACCGGAAATAGTTATCCGCAAAATCCATAAATAAATTCCAATCGTAAGGGGTCAGATTATGTTTTCCTTCTCGGATGTGGTGACCTGCATAAGGTAGGTGAACAGGGTTTCCCGGTGAATTTATTTCTTTAGGAAAATCTCCCGTCATTTTATAAATTTCTCGATGCACCCTTGTTCCCAATTGCAAAGACATGTATTCACCTTTAGGATCTGCCCATAAATCTTCAGATGCGCTGGCCACATAAACGGCTCTTGGCGCCATGGCTGCTATTAACATGTGTTGGTCTATTGGCAACAAGGCTTCGTTGTTATTGTATTTATTGAAATTATCTGTAAACCAATAGGGGAAGGAAGTGTTTATTCTTTCAACTGTTTCTCCAAATTTTCTTCGGGAAATGGCGGCTCCACCAGCTCCTGACTCATTAGAAATTGTGATGGCCCATCTAGTGTCTGAAGCACCGGTCCAAAGTGAAGCTTTTCCACCTCTGGAGTGTCCAATTACAGCAGCTTTTTTGGCGTTGATATCTTGGCAAGTTTCAAAATAATCCATGGCGCGCATGGCTCCCCATGCCCAGGCACCTAAGCCACGCATTCCATTTTCCTTTTCTAATTCTTCAGGATACAATTTACTTAAAATATCTTCTGTGAAAGTTACTTTGTCATCATCGGATACATCCTTCACATGAAAGGTGGCAGCGGCATATCCACGGCTTACAATTTCTTCGGCAGGCCAGAAGCCCATTTTAATTTTTCTGGTGGGGTCAATATTTTCCGGGTCCCTGTGGTTAATTAATAAGAATACAGGAGCTGCTTCTTTTCTTTGATTAGGAATGAACAAGATAAGCCTCATTGTGGCTGATTGAGACCTATAAGTTACTTCTATGTCAATTTCCTTCAATGTGGCCAAGCCATTCATGGCCAATTTATCTTCATTAACAACGGTGAAGGTTTGGGCGTCCATGGCTTTTGGCATGGTACCATATACATTTTCTTCAAAAAGATGGACTAATTCAGGTCTTCTCACTTGCGCCCAATCCTGAATGGTCCTAATCTCTTGACCTTTCAAATTGACGAAAAGGTCCGGTATAGAAAAATCAGGAACTTTTGATTCGTCTGTGTGGGTTTCTTTTTGAGCATAGGATAATGCAGGAAGCATTGCAAGAAATAACATGTAAAGAAGATATCTGTAGGCCATTGTAATATTTTATGTTTAATTGATTTACCTGCAATATATAAAAAAACCTACCAAAAGGCAGGTTGTTTTATACTTTGAAGCTGGTTTAAATGTGGTTGTAGCCGTTTTATTTATAGTAGTCAATTACTCTGTTGTGATTACAATAGCGCCATTTTCGGCTTTTTCTCCATGGAGATTCAATTTGTTTGGATTTACCACAGAAATGGTTTTTATATTTTCCGGTTTAGGAAAGTTAGTGATTGATGGAGATTCGTGAACGGTTCCATCAATAATATAAAGCGGGGACTGAGCTGATTTTATAACTTGGCTTTCCGCTGCTTTAAATACAATTTTGTTTATACCGGCATCTCTTAAGGCTGCTTGTACATTTTGAACCTCGCCCATTTTTATATCTTTTCCGGCAGAAAAATTGACGAATATCGAATGGGGATCCAAGGAATTAAAGCCGTTGTATGCTTTTATTAATCTTGGTAGGGCTGAATTGATAGGCATAAGGACGCCATTGAATGAAATCAAGCCCTCTTTAATAATCTGGACAGGGATTTCTATATTCGATGTAATGGAGGCCTTCTGTGCGGAGTAACTATTGATTTGAATGGCATCGCCATAATCTTTATTTAAACTTGGGAGGATGGTATTGCTATCAGCACCGTTTATTTTAAAGGAAATGGGCAACAGCAATTGGTATTCATTTTTTTGTAAAATCGGTTTTAAGTTAGGCGCATTAGAAAGGACTTGAAGAATTTCTTTTTCGAAACTCGCATCAATCCTTTGAGAGAAGGAAACCCCCTCTATATTTCCATAAGAATCTGTTTTGAGATTGACAATTGTTGTTCCGGATAAACCTTTAGCTATATTACCTTTAGGAAAATCCAAGTTTTCAATCAAGTGTGATTTGAATGTAGAACCTAAGGCGATGGCTCCGGATTTTAAGTCATCATTAAAAGATAAACCTCTGTTTTCAGGGAAAGCTTTTGCATTGTTGTTTGGACCCGGACTTCGAAATTCTGTGTTTTGGGTAGTTTTATAATTGTTTGATTTCTTTAATTTGATATTGGTATTTACCACTACTGCTACGGTCTCACCGTCTTTTTTACCGGGTATCCAAGTAGGACTGTTACCTTTGGTAAGGGCGGTAAGAAGCAATTGATCTACTTCTTCTCCCAAACTCTTCTTTATGGAAGCGTATACTATATTGGCTTCTTTATCTACAACAAATTCCAAGGCAACCAAGTCACCATCCATTTGAATCCCATCTATTAGGCGAGCAGGAATTTGTGACCTTAAATATTCCTCCCAGGCATTCCATCCCTCCTTAGGCTCAGGTTTTTGATCTGCAAGTTGATAAGAAAATGCATTTTCATATTTTTTATTTAATTTGGAATTGGGTCTGAGTGTTTCCACTAAATTTAGCACTTTTATGTATTCCTGTTGGTTTTTTATTCCGGTAAACTCATAGGACAATTCGCCCACTTGTACATTTAAAGACTCATGATGAAGCTTTCCAATACTCTCATAATGAGTAGGGTTTTTTATACTCTTTAATTTTATACCTACTGCTATTGAATCTTGAAAGGCTTCTATTTGATTTTTAAGAAATGAAATTGGGAGTGTTGAATAATTGTTAAAAGAAATAATGCTATTGTTACTTTTCATAGAAATCAAACCAAATACCAAAACAGTTAATGGAATAAGCATTGCTACTTTAAACCAATTGGTTTTTTTATTGGCTTTCATCATCCTAATCCTTCTCAGGGTTGTTGAACTTACAAAATTGCTTCCTAGGGGTAGATCCAATCCTGCAAAAGCCATTCTTGCCACAAGTTTTGGATAGGAATCTTTTAATTCTTTATCTTTAATGACACGAGCATCAGCTTGGAATTCATGTAGGTCAACCAATGCACGATTCATCAAGTGAATGATTGGATTAAACCAAAATACATTACTGAGTATTTGATAGATGATTATATCATAAGAATGCTTTTGTTTAACATGTTCAATTTCATGATTGAGTATTTGCTTCTTTTCTTTAGTACTTAATTGAAGAGAATCATCCCAAAAAACTTTATCAAAATAAGAGAATACAGGGGTGAGGCCAAAATTGGGGACCTTGAAGTATTTTTCCTTAAGCATATAAGATGTTTGATACCATCCTTTTCTTAAAATTTCTTTTAATTGTAGATACTGCCAGTAAAATCTAGCAAATAGTAACAAGACCACCACCAAGTAACCAAATACCAGATAATCTTTAAATCCCCATAGCGTGGGAAGTCTGCTCCCTGTTACGGTTACTTCAGGTAAACCATATGCCCCGGCGATTTCCCTTTGGCTGTCAAATTCTAAAGCCTTTAAAAATGCTGTATTTTCCAAGGAAATACTTGGTGTTTCAAAAGAAACTGGGATTTCAATTAAAGAGAATGCCACAGCAAGAAATGGAGTGATCAACAGATATATTCTATTAAACACGAAGGTTTTTTCATCTTTAAGGAAAACCCAATAAAAAATGTAGAAAAAAGACAGGCAAATAATACTCTGCCATATGAAGTTAATTATTGAAGCCATATTCAGTTTTTAATAATTTGCAGATTAGATTATTAATTCTGTTTGTTTTTTACAAGCACTATATGCTCTCTAGTTGTTCTGCTTAAAGTTCCCCACAAAATTTCATCAATTAGTGGTTGAATTGTAATAGAACCATACTTCTTATTTAATTCATTATTAGGGTGATAATTTGGAATATCTCAAATAAGTCAATTAAACTTATCGATTTAGTTTTAGAATTCCTAATAAACTTGAAAAAATACCTAAAAGATTAAATCATCTATTTCAAACAATTTGATGTCAGGCTATTTATTATTATAAATCTTTTCAAAATCTAAACTTATTGCGTTAACGTAGACGATATTTCTCTAAAATCCAATTTCAGGGAACTTAAAGAATTGAATTTTTAACTTTTATATGACATTTCTCACAACAATTTATATTTATAATGCGTTTTAATTAGGTATATAAAAATTAAATAGAATTTACGGTACAGATATTGTAAAACAAATAGAAATAAAACGTAACTTCGCTTAATTTATCATCTAAATAATTATTTTATGTCTATTCAAGAATTTTTAAACAAGTACTCAGATCTTTCTAAAACCAATGCTGTGGTTTATATGGAAGATGCGGATGGAAATATTTTCCATTCAATTGACGATGCGCACAAAAAAGGAAAACATCCTTTTGTAACAAAAAATCTAAAAGATTCAGCCATTACTGATTTAGATAGTTTAGGTTTAAGCTCAAAAGGGGAGGCTTCTAAATTAATGGGTATCTTACAGTTTATCTACGGCGTAGATGCCAAAGCTGATAAACCGACTACAAGAGGCAGGAGGACTTATTCTGCTGAAGAAAAGGCGGGAATCTTAGCTGAATGGAAGAAGGCTGAAGCTGAAGGCAAAACCAAAGCTGATTTTAGTAAAGAAACAGGAGTAACCTACCAAACTTTATTTAAATGGATTAAAGAGTCTTAAGAAAATTAGCGTTTGATGCCTAGAGGTTAGGCCTAAAGATAATTTTCTAATTCCTTATAAATTAGTATCAATATAATCTTTTTAGTTCTGTACAAACTTATTTGTTTGTTTAGATAAAAGGCAGTAGCACTTGGTAGTCACCAAGTGCTATTTTTTTTGTTTTATAATTCAACCAAGTTTAATTAATATATTATCTGAGCTATTTATGTGGTAACATTAATAATAATTTAAAATTCATGTTTAAAATAAAATATGGTTTGCTAATTTCTTGTTACGCCAGTCTAAAAATAAGATTATACCTTTATTCAATAGGTTTTAATTAGTGTGTGATATCGTTTTGAGAGAAGGGATTGGTATTAATTTTGCTTGGAAGGGATTGTCTGTTTTTTTGTAGCTGCCTAAAAAAGTCTATCCATAAAAAAAGCCTACTTATTTTCCAATAAGAAGGCTTTTTGTACACCCGGAAGGATTCGAACCCTCAACCCTCGGAGCCGAAATCCGATATTCTATCCAGTTGAACTACGGGTGCATGCGGGCCATGTAGGCCGCAATTGTATTTTTAATATTAAGCACTTAGTACATTCTGTACTTTTTCTGCAGCTTCTTTTAAAGTAATGGCAGAAGTAACTTTAAGTCCGGACTCATCAATGATCTTAGCCCCTTCTTCAGCGTTGGTACCTTGTAACCTTACGATAATTGGTACACTAATGTCACCAATAGACTTATAGGCTTCTACTACTCCGGATGCAATTCTGTCACACCTTACAATACCTCCAAAGACATTAATAAGGATGGCTTTTACTTTAGGGTCTTTAAGGATAATTCTAAACCCGGCTTCAACGGTTTGTGCATTGGCCCCACCTCCAACATCTAGGAAGTTGGCAGGTTCTCCACCGGACAGTTTGATCATGTCCATAGTGGCCATTGCCAATCCAGCTCCATTTACCATACAGCCTACATTTCCGTCAAGCTTCACATAATTAAGACCGGATTCTGCTGCTTCTACTTCAAATGGATCTTCTTCATCAAGATCTCTCATCTCTGCAAGCGCCTTGTTTCTATAAAGTGCATTGTCATCTAGATTCACTTTGGCATCAACTGCCAGTATTTGATCATCAGATGTCTTTAAAACCGGATTGATTTCAAATTGGGAAGCATCACTTGCATCATAAGCTGCATATAGCGCCATGATAAATTTTACCATTTCTTTGAAGGCATTGCCTTCTAAACCTAGTTTAAAGGCTACGTTTCTAGCTTGGTAAGGTTGAATGCCTAACATGGGATCTACCCATTCTTTAATAATTTTTTCAGGAGTGCTTTCGGCGATCTCTTCAATATTAACACCACCTTCTGTGGAAGCCATGATAATATTGCTTCCTGTGGCTCTATCCAATAAGATAGATAAATAATATTCTTTTGGATCGGATTTTCCTGGATAGTAAACATCTTGTGCAACCAAGATTTTTTTGACCAATTTGCCTTCCTCACCTGTTTGGATGGTAACAAGTGTACCATTCAATATATCTTTGGCTTTTTCAGGAACATCATCTAACGATTTGGCCAAAACCACACCTCTGGATCCGGTTTCTTTAATTTCTCCTTTACCTCTACCTCCGGCATGAATTTGTGCCTTTAGTACATACCAAGAAGTTCCGGTATCTGCTGTAAGCTTCTTGGCTGCCTCAAGTGCAGCTTCAGGGCTATCAGCGACAATGCCTTCTTGTATTTTGACTCCGTAAGATTTTAATACTTCTTTAGCTTGATATTCGTGTATATTCATTATGGTCAAATTTTTGCCCGAAGTTAATGTCAAATGTCCGATTATTCAAGATTTAGCAAAGGCTTTTTGTTGATTCTTTTTAGGATTGTCTTTTCTTCTGTCAATATTTGCTTTTCATGCGATTAAAAATCAAGCCGATAGCGTAGAATGCAAGTACTGTAAGTTTATTTCTACTGATCAATATTATTTTTGATTAGTTTTAAAATACACCTATGTTTGTTCAACCATCACATAAATTATCTTTAATTATATGTTCGTTGCGCAGTCAATTCAAAAATATTATGGAGAACTCCACGTCCTGAAAGGGGTAGATGTTATCATTCAAAAGGGAGAGATAGTTTCCATAGTCGGAGCTTCAGGCGCCGGTAAAAGCACTTTGTTACATATATTAGGAACCTTGGACAAACCCGATGAAGGTTCCTTGGAAGTAGATGGGGTTGATGTTTTGAAATTGAGTGGAGACAAACTGGCCAGTTTCAGGAATGATAAAATTAGTTTCATTTTCCAATTTCATAACCTGCTTCCCGAGTTTACAGCTGAAGAAAATATTTGGATTCCTGGTCTGATTGGTAAGAGATCGGAAGAGAAGCTTAAAAAAAGAACCAATGAACTGGCAGCACTTTTGGGCATCTCCTCACGACTAGGACATAAACCCGCTCAATTGTCCGGTGGAGAGCAACAAAGAGTGGCCGTAGCAAGGGCATTGGTAAATAACCCTGATATTATTTTTGCAGATGAACCCAGTGGAAACCTGGATACGGAAAATGCCCAATCTTTGCATGAGTTGTTTTTCAAACTTAGAGATGAATTGGGGCAGTCCTTTGTAATTGTCACCCACAATCAATCCTTGGCAGAAATGTCAGACCGGATGTTGACCATGAGAGATGGGAAAATTTTAACCTAACATAAATTGATTAAACGCCATCTTTAATATAAGTTGGTCAGGTAATCAAAAATTAATTTTTATCTTTGATGCTTCAAAACTTCATTTTATGGTATTAGAATTTGAAAAGCCTATAGCTGACCTTGAACTTAAACTTCAGGAAATGATTCAGTTGGCAAATGAAAAAAACATAGACTTGTCTTCAGATATTCAATCTTTGGAAGAAAAGCTTCAGGTATTAAAAAAAGAAACTTTTCAGAACCTTACCCGCTGGCAAAGGGTACAGCTTTCCAGACATGCTGATAGACCTTATGCCTTGGACTATATCTATGAAATGACCAATGATTTTATTGAGCTTCATGGCGATAGAACGGTTAAGGATGACAAAGCTATGATTGGTGGCCTTGGTGATATTGATGGTAGATCCGTCATGTTTATTGGGCAGCAAAAAGGAAGAAATACCAAACTCCGCCAAGAAAGGAATTTTGGTATGGCCAACCCGGAAGGCTATAGAAAGGCTTTGAGGTTGATGAAAATGGCTGAAAAATTTAATAAACCGATCATTACTTTAATTGATACTCCTGGTGCTTATCCCGGCATTGAGGCAGAAGAGCGCGGACAGGGAGAAGCCATTGCCAAAAACCTTCGAGAAATGTTCAAGTTAAAGGTTCCTGTAATTTGTATTATTATAGGTGAGGGAGCGTCTGGGGGTGCCTTGGGCATCGCCATTGGAGACAAGGTAATGATGCTTGAAAATTCCTGGTATTCAGTTATTTCACCAGAAAATTGTTCTACAATACTCTGGAGAAGTTGGGACCACAAAGAGCAGGCAGCTGAAGCCCTTAAGCTTACCGGACCGGACATGAAAGACAATGGCTTGGTTGATGCCATCATAGAAGAGCCACTTGGCGGAGCCCATAGAAACATGTCCGATATGGCGGGTAGGATTAAAGGTAAGATCAAAGAAGCGCTGATTGAGCTTGACAAAATGAAAGTTGACAAGAGAATTGAAAAAAGGATAGAGAAATTCTGTGCAATGGGCATCGTCCAAGAGTAGGGTGGCAGTTATAGGGATAATTGAGGATTAAATTTTAAACTGATTTCCTATTTAATTATTATTTTGAAAAAAAAGAATAAAATAGGCATTGCATTGTCCGGTGGGGGTGTCAGAGGAATTGCTCACCTTGGTATTTTGCAAGGGCTCGGTGAGGAAGGGATTTCTCCTGATTATATTTCCGGAAGTAGCGCAGGGGCCATTATTGCAGCTTTGTATGCTCATGGATACTCTCCGGAAACAATCTTTAACATCATCACCCAAACCAATTATTTTAAGTTCTTTAAGCCTTCAATTAGTTTTAAAGCCTTATTAAAAATGGATTTATTGGCGGATTTATTTGCCAAATATCTACCTGAAGATGACTTCTCTGCCTTAAATATTCCCATTTTTGTTACCGCTACCAACTTTCAAAACGGTCGGACCGAGTACTTCTCCGAAGGACCCTTGATAAAGCGATTGATGGCTTCATCTTGTATACCAGGTATGTTTGAGCCAATTTTACTCAACGATACACTTTATGTAGATGGGGGAGTTTTAAATAACTTACCGGTAGAGCCATTAATTGGCCTATGTGATACGCTTATAGGTGTCAATTGTAATAATTTAGCAATATTAGATGGGCAACCCAATATTAAAGGTCTCATAGAGCGATCAGTAATCATGTCCTTGAATTATAATGTTTACAGCAGAAAAAATCAATGTGATTTTTTTATGGATCCTCCCGGTTTGGCTCAGTTTGGAGTGCTAGAGGTTAAGAAAGCTGCTGAAATTTTTGAAACAGGTTACCTATTTTGTAAAAAATATATTAAAGAAAATCCACCTTTACTTGATTTAAAAAGTCAAGCTAGTAACAGTCACTAAATCATGAAATTACTTGCTCGTTTAATATTTTGGATTTCAGGTTGGGAAATCTCAGGAAAATGGCCTGAAGGCTTGAAAAAAGCTGTGTTGATAGCCATTCCCCATACAAGTAATTGGGATTTAATCTATGCTCTTTCAGCTTTCTACCTGATGGAAGTACCCGTTAAGTTCACTATTAAAAAGGAAATCATGGTGGGCCCTTTAGGTTGGTTGATTAAAGCTTTGGGAGGAATTCCAATAGATAGAAAAAAGGTGAGTGGAAAGCGGAAACAAACCTATACCGAAGCCATGATTCAAATGCTCAATGAATCAGAAGAATTAGTGATGATGGTAACTCCCGAAGGAACTAGAAGTTATGCTCCAAGGTGGAAATCAGGGTTTTATCACATTGCTCTTGGTGCGGAAGTTCCTGTAGTGGTTGGTTTTTTGGATTATAAAAGAAAATTAGCAGGTATTGGTCCTGTAATTCAACCCAATGGAAATTTTCAAGAACAAATGGAGGAAATGAAAGCCTTTGGAAGGACCATTACCGGGAAATATCCTGATCAAGGCATCAGGTAGTAGGGACTTACCACATTTTATTTTTTTTGGCTTTCTGTAAAATGTAAGTTTCTGATTTACCTTTACCTATGAATTTAGGTCGTCCTAACAAATTACCATTTAATTTTTAGCAATTCATAAACCTGCAAGCGGTAGGGTATGCTTTTTATAATCAGCCTCTTTTTGCTGAACAAAATTTGTCCTGATTTGCTAATGGCCTTAAGATAAAAGATTGATTTGAATTTTGGCATTAAAAAGGGAATGATTTTTGGTACATACCTTAGAAAAACGTAGGGAAAGATTCTATGATTAAAAGTAAAATAAAAAGGCTAAAAAAATATTCCGTATTTGAAATATTGATAGATGGGGTTAAAGATTTTGGTAAAAATGACTCTTTAACTTTTGCTGCTTCTACCGCTTTTTACACCATTTTTTCCCTTCCAGCATTGTTAATCATTATTCTTAATATTGCCTCAGTAATCCTAAATGAGGATACAGTAAAAGAGGAATTATTAACACAGGTTTCAAAAATGATGGGTACTGAAAGCGCGGCTACCTTAGAGGACGTTATGTCAAATGTATCAGTTACCGGTCAAACTTTGTATGCCCGGATTATAGGTATTGGGGTCCTAATATTCTCTGCTACTACAGTCTTTGTCAGCTTACAAAATAGTATCAATCATATTTGGCATATCAGGTCCAAACCTGAAAAGGGTATTTTGAAATTTTTAATGAATCGTTTTTTAAGTTTTTCAATGGTTGCCTCAATCGGTTTTCTATTATTGGTTTCACTTCTAGCAGATGCTTTTATTGTTATTCTGCTGAACTATTTTTCAGGTATATTTGAAAATAGCACTTTACAATGGGCTTCAGTTATCAATTTTTTGGTAACACAATCCATAGTTGTTCTTGTTTTTGGTTTAATGTATAAGATTCTTCCCGATGCGAAAGTAAAATGGAAAGATGTTTGGCTTGGTGCTTTTGTAACCATGCTCCTTTTTGGCTTAGGGAAATTCTTAATAGGCCTATATTTAGGAAATGCTGATGTAGGTAGTTACTATGGGACAGCCGGGTCGTTGGTAGTGGTATTGATTTGGGTATACTATTCTGTCCTCATTTTTCTCTTTGGAGCTCAACTGACCTATTATATTGCTGAAAATATAGGAGGTCATGTTACGCCCATCAAAGAGGCAGTAAAGGTCAAGATTATAGAATTAGAAGATGATAACCATAAGGAATGATAGTGTGCGCAGTAACTTTCAAGTTCTTGAATCAAAAAATGAATGAAGGATAGCATCTTAATTGTACCCTTAGGAAGGTATTAATACTGACCTATAATAAAAAAAGCCATAAAAATATTGAATTTTTATGGCTTTTATAATTTTGAAACCTTTGCAAATTGTTGAGTTTCTTGAGATTTTGGATTGGTCCTAGTACTTTATTGCAGTAGCTTTACTTGACTTCAAGCTTGGAATCCTCCATCCACAGTAAAGACGCTTCCAGTGGTATAGCTTGAGGCTTGAGAGGCCAAAAATAAAGCCATAGCACCTATTTCGTCTTCTTCACCAATTCTTCTCAAAGGAAGTTCTTTTAAAAATTTCTCTCTAAGTTTTTGATTTGACCAGAGAACTTCTGAAAACTTGGTTTTAATCAAGCCTGGGCATATGGCATTTACACGGATATTATAAGCTCCCCACTCTTTAGCAAAAGCCTTGGTCAAAGAGACAAGCGCAGTCTTACTTACACTGTAAAGACCCAGGCCTTTTTCAGGAGACAAGGCACTAATCGAGCTTATGTTGATGATAGAAGCCGCAGAGGATTGTCTTAAAAAGGGTAAGCTCAACTTTGATAATTCATAAGGTGCTTTAAGGTTGACATCTAAAATTTTGTCAAAAACACCTATATCGGTATCTTCAATGGCTCCATAAACAGGGTTAGTAGCTGCATTATTGACCAATATATCGATCTGACCATATTTATTGACAGTTTGCTCAATCAGATTTTTACGATCATCAGGGTAACCAATATTATTGGCAACCCCCATGGCGATGTACCCCTTTTCTTTGAGCTTGCCTATAGCTTCATCAAGCCTTTCCTGATTTCTACTATTGATCACCACCTTAGCTCCTGCCGCAGCAAAAAAATGAGCGATTGAAAAACCAATACCACTACTTGCGCCCGTAATAATAGCGACTTTTCCATGCAGTGAAAATAGTGAGCTTAAATCCATATAAATTTTGTTTTAAGAAGTCAAAATTCTGTCTATTCAAATTTAAAATTTAAACCCGAATTATCCAACAGAATTTTATTTCCTTAGTTTCATGCAATTAAGAATTGGGGTGGTTTTTTAAAAAACCAAAAGTTCTAAATTAGGACGTTTTAGTTTAAGTACCTTCCTAAGAAAGTAGGTAAGGGAAGCCTATAATGATTTTTTGGAAAATAATAATTATAGGTAAAGCTGGTCTAATATATTCCGAAGAATTGTCTTTGGACTAATTTAGGAGTGGTTTTCTCGTGTTTTAAAACCCTTTTTCTCAGATTGGTCTTTTTGATCTTTTTCCATATTCTTAACCTCTTTACCTAATACCTCTTTGGCTGAAATTTCTTGTTCTGAGTCTCCATTGAGTTTTTTGGTTTTGAATATTTTATTGTAGAGTAAAAAGATTGCAATTACGATTGCTACGATTGTTAAAGCTCCAATTAATAAATCCATAGTATTTTCTTTAGTTTATAGCACATAATAGTACAATAACAGTGCCTAAAGTATACATGCGTCAGATATTGGATACTATAACCTTAAAAAATTTATTTTCTTTTTAGAAAAGATTACCTTGAACAGGTTGAGATTTCACAGGGTTATTAGTACCTTTTAAAATCTCAAAAAGTATTTTGTTGAAACCATTTTTCCAACTTTCTGCATTGATTTTGATGTCATTTGGCTCAAGGTTAACTGATCCGGATAACCTGCAGTATCCAATTAACATGCTCCAAATGGTATAAAAGGTGCTGTCTGCTTGTAAATCGGGGCGCATGCTTCCGTCTTTTATACCTAGAGATATCGCTTTAATACCAATTTTTGCAATATCATTATGGTTTTGAAGTAGCTTGTTGAAATATTGACTTTCTAAAAGCAAAGGGTTTACTTTTTCTGAATCTTGGTGATACAATTCCAATACAGATAAAAAATAGAGAATGGCATCATGGAAAACTTTCTTTTCCTGCACAAATAGAAAATACCCATTGACCAAATCAGTCATTACTTCAATACCAGTTTTGTCTTTTCCCTTGCCAAAAGATTTATTAAAGACCTCTTTTAATTCTTCGATCCCTTTTTTTGTAATGGCCATGTAAAGGTCTTCTTTACTTTTATAGTAAAAATAAACAAGGCCTTTACTTATTTTAGCCTTTTTAGCTACGTCTTCGACTTTTGTGGCATGGAGACCTTTTTCACCAAACAAAACGATGGCGGATTCAAGGATTTTTTTCTCTTTTTGCTGTCTTTCGTAAACGCCCATATGCTATACTGTGCCTGTTAATTGCCAGACCTGATTTTAATTCTTATGAAAGTACCTTGATAATAAAATATTTTTTCTTTCCTTTTTGTACCAAAAGGTATTGATCTTGGAGTAAGGCGGTTTCCACTTTATTATTTGGGTTTTCTATCTTTTGCTTATTTATAGATACCCCACCTCCCTGAATCATTTTCCTGGCTTCACCTTTTGACTTAAAAATTGTTTGATCTAAGGTCAATAAATCTAGGGCATTTTCTGAATTTTCATAGGTAGTCTGATCCATTTCTATCACATCAACTCCATCAAACACTTGGAGGAAAGTACGCTCATCCAATGTAGATAAATCTTCTAAGGAGGACTTTCCAAATAATATATTTGAAGCTTTGACTGCTATCTCATAATCCTTTTCACTATGAACCAGAATCGTAATGTCTTTTGCCAAGGCTTTTTGCAAGGCACGAAGATGTGGCGCTTCAAGGTGTTCCTTTTCTAAATTTTCTATCGTTTCCCTATCCAGGGTAGTGAAAATTCTAATGTATTTGGACGCATCTTCATCTGATACATTCAGCCAAAATTGGTAAAAGGCATAAGGTGAAGTTTTTTCCGGATCCAACCATACGCTTCCTCCTTCAGTTTTACCAAATTTGGTACCATCAGCTTTGGTAATTAGTGGAACAGTCAATGCAAATGCCTCGCCACCTTCTTTTTTCCTGATTAACTCAGTTCCGGTTACAATGTTACCCCACTGATCTGAGCCACCCAATTGTATGCTGCATCCTTTATTTTTCCATAGGTAATAAAAATCATACCCTTGGATCAATTGGTAGGTGAACTCTGTAAAAGACAGGCCATTTCCTTCCTCAAGCCTTCTTTTTACGGAGTCTTTGCCCATCATATAATTGACCGTAATGTATTTACCCACATCCCTAATAAATTCTAGAAATGAGAATTCAGACATCCAATCGTAATTGTTTACCAATACAGCTTTATTAGAAGCTTCTGCATCAAAATCTAAGAATTTCTCCAACTGCTTTCGGATACCGGCAATATTTTGATCCAAAGTAGCCTTGTCTAAAAGGTTTCTCTCTGCCGACTTAAAAGATGGATCTCCAATCATTCCTGTAGCCCCACCAATAAGCGCAAGGGGTTGGTGTCCTGAGCGCTGAAAATGGAGTAAGGTCATTACACCTACCAAGTGGCCTATATGAAGTGAATCTGCCGTTGGATCAAAACCAAGATAGGCTGCTGCTTGCCCTTTTTGTATATGTTCTTCTAATCCTGCGGTCATGTCTTGGATCATGCCACGCCACTTTAATTCAGCTATAAAATCATTCATTCAACTCTGCTTTTTATTATGCGTCCGCAAATATAAGGCATCCTGATAAAAGGAAGGAATGAAAAGGATTTATTAATTTAATTGAAGGTCATATTTAAACAGAAAGTTTAAAGAATTAGGAAAAGTGTTTTTGTTTTATTCAAAATAGCCCTCATAAATTTCCCCATAGAAATTTAATTCTTTTTTTTATTTCAATTTTAATTTAAATCGAAATTCAATTTCAACCGTTTTGCCTTTCAATTCTTCAATGTTCAGTCTAGGAAGATCATTGATTACTCTTTTGCATTCTTCATACAGTCTTGAGTGTTGGTTTGATTCATTAATTAATATGGGGTTTGTTAAAGGATTGTTCCCGTAGCCGACGACTACAATATCTTTGTATTTAAATGGGTCACGTTTTAAGCTACCATCGGGGTAATAATATACTTCACCAGAAGGTTGTGTCTCATAAACACCTGTCAATTTACCGTTGTTATTTATTTTGAAATATAAAGTTACCGATCCAACCTGTCCAAATTTTCTCGCTTCTTTGGGGTACTTTAGCGATTTGGAAAAATACCTGCTCAAATCATCTATTGTATTAATATCGTTATTTGATGGGGTATTTTTGGTTTTTGAGGTTTCTGATGCTTTGAGGCCCATTTCTTGACTCTCAGGTGCCTTGAATGTTGTTGTTTTTTCAGATAGGCCTGCCAATAAGATCAGGAAAATAGGCAAAATAGCTAATTTTCTAATCCTTGTAAATTTCGAATTACTAGTTGATTTCATCATAAGTATACGGTTTTTGAGATTATTGGAATTCAGTTCTGTAAATTGAGGAAGTACTATCCGATCGCTAACCATCGAGACCAATGCCATTTGGTATTGTCTCATATTGGATTTTTGTATCACCATGTCATCTACTCTGTATTCGAGGTTTAACCTTATGGCTCTGTTTAGAACATAAACCACTGGGTTGAACCATTGAAAGGCTGAAAGAAATTCTATTAGGAATAAATCAATATAGTGCTTTTCATTTAGGTGTACCTTTTCATGATCAACCACCATTTCTAAATCAGGATGATGGATAATATTGCTTCCAATGATGATTTTATTGATAAAGGTAAAAGCTCGAATGTTTTTATTTGATAGGTAAACGGTTTGGCTTCCCATCATATCTTTTTGAGCCGTATTGTATATTTTGTAAGCTTGGAAATAGTTTAGCGCGAACCTAATCAGACAAAAAACTATTCCAATGATATATATGGTGACCACTATGGCTAACCAATCCATAGTTTCAGGATTGGTACTAGCATGGATGAATGTGCTAGCTTCGGGAGAAATTGGAGATGTTTCATTGACATACACTAAAACTCGTGAAAGGTCATCTTGTATAGGTATTTGTATCAATGGGATGATATGTGCCAACGGAAGAACAAGCAACAAGAAGATCCGGTTAAAAACAAATTGCTTGTGTCCTCTAAGTATAAAATAGTAAGAGAGGTATAATACCAAACTTATCATTGATACCTTCAATAGATATAGAAAAAGAGCTTCCATAATTTATTTTGATTGTATTATTTTGATCAATTCTTCAACTTCTTCATCATCCAATTGCTCCTCTTTTACAAAAGCTGCAACAACACTGGAGACGGAATTGTCAAAATAATTGCTTATAATCTCCTTCATGTAAATTTTGCGATAGGCTTCTTTCATCAACAAAGGGAAATACTCATAAGTATTTCCATAAGCATTGAAGCCTACCATTCCTTTTTCCTGCAAAACCCTGATGAGAGAAGAAACGGTATTATAATGAGGCTTTGGGTCAGGATATTTGGCTACAATGTCTTTAACAAAAGCCTTTTTAAGTTGCCAAAGTATTTGCATTAGTTCTTCTTCCTTTTTAGTTAATTTATCCATGTAGTCTTAATTTTTATACAAGTATAAATATACAACGGGTTTTCCAGTTTAGCAATTGTTTTTCCAGTTAAACAACTAATTAATTATATGGTTCGCTGTTTTGAGTTTACCCTTGGAGATAAAGTGCTGAGGTATATTCCTATAAAACGACAAACTTGCTTAGTTGGAAATCTGAAAGAATGAAATTAAATTTAGGTGATTATTAAAACCCAAAATTTATGAAGTCCCTACCTTTAGTTGTTTTTTTAGTATCCTCTCTTTTGCAGCCTATTTTTGCTCAAAATTCTGTAAGAGAAAAAATTGCGGATGAAATTGCCTATTCCATTAACCATGAGCTGATCAATCATTGGTATCCAAAGGCCTACGATACAACATACGGGGGGTATATCAGTTCTTTTGATGCGGCATTTAATCCTACTGAAAATCAAGACAAAATGATTGTTTCACAAGCCAGGCATTTGTGGACTTTGTCTAAGATGATTGAGAGAAGTCCTGATACCAAACATTATTATGAAGGAGCAAAACTTGGGTTTACATTTTTGAAAGATAAATTTTGGGACAAGGAAAATGGAGGGTTTCATACTTTACTTAGTCGTGAAGGAAAGGTGAAATCCAGTGGCATTGGCGCCAAAACAGCCTATGGCAATGCCTTTGGAATATATGGATTGGCGGCATATTATAAGGTATCATCAAACCCAGAAGTACTTGATTTGGCTAAGAAGGCTTTTTATTGGTTGGAGGAGCACAGTTATGATCCACAATACGGAGGTTATTTCCAATCCTTGGCTTTAGATGGCACAGTCTTGAAGCGAGAAAGTAATACAGCTTCTACCGCTACCATTGGCTATAAAGATCAAAACAGCAGCATTCATTTATTGGAAGCTTTTACAGAATTATATGGAGTTTGGAAAGATCCATTGTTGAAACAAAGAACTAAAGAATTATTGACAATCATAAGGGATAAAATTGTTCAAAAGGAGGGGTATTTACAATTGTTTTTATATCCTGATTGGAAGCCGGTGAGCTTTAGAGACAAAGGCAGGGTTGCAATAGACAAACACCATTCCATAGATCATGTTTCCTATGGTCATGATATAGAGACGGCTTATTTGATGATGGAGGCGTCCCATGTCTTGGGATTACAAGAGGACTACAAAACCTGGAAGATAGGAAAGAAAATGGTAGATCATTCTCTCAGGTATGGCTGGGATAATAAGGTTGGCGGTTTTTACGATGGGGGATATTATTTTGCCGGAGAATCTAAGCCTGAATTAATTAAAGATACAAAGAATTGGTGGGCACAAGCTGAGGGGCTTAACAGTCTTTTGATTATGACTGACCTATATCCGAATGATCCTTTGAACTACTTTAAAAAATTCCAAGTCCAATGGGAATATATACAGCGGTATCTGATTGACCATGAGAACGGAGAATGGTATCCGGGTGGCCTGGACAAGCAACCTGAATTAAAAAATGCAAGGAAAGGGCAAATTTGGAAAACCGCTTATCACAACTTTAGGGCAATGAATAATTGCGAACAAAAACTGAGAGACCCTTCACACCTTGCTTTGACCATTAATAAGGGTGAGAATGGACATTAAAAGGTGATGCTAACCTTTGTAAAAATTAAATTTTTCACTACTAATCTTTTCCTTATATTTCCGGACTGGTATATATAGGTATTTTATAAAAAACTATTGGGTATATACCTAAACATCGGAGACTTTTTCTAATGATAATAGAACAAAGTTGTCCTTTCTGTTCTGTTTTTATAAAAGCAGAATTCCGAAAATAATTTATTGTAACCCATGAAGCAATTGACAGTAAAATCCCTTCTTTTTTTGTGTTTTTTTTCCATAGGATGCTTATTTATTCTTTTTGGCTGCGGAACAAATAAAGAGCAAGATTTAAGAAAAACTAAATTTAATCCTGCTGATACCCAGAAATGGGCTGCTGATTTGGAAGAGCAACTGAAGCCTGAAATTGATTCAGGTCTTTTTGTAAAGGTTTGGGCCTCAGACTCCATGATTTTTGATCCCATATCAATAGATTTTGATGATCAAGGAAGATTGTATTACACCCGTACCAACAGGCAGAAAAATTCTGAACATGATATTAGAAGGCATCAGGATTGGGAAATAAGATCCATAGGTTTACAAACCATAGAGGAAAAGCGTGCGTTTCTGCGCAAGGAACTGTCTCAAGAGAACAGTGATAAAAATGAATGGCTAAAAGATGTCAATGAGGATGGCTACCATGACTGGAAAGATATGGCTGTGGAAAGAGACCATATATACCGAGTTGAAGATACAGACGGAGATGGTTTGGCAGACGAATACCAGCTGGTATTTGATGAGTTATATGAGGAGGTGACAGATGTTGCAGGTGCTGTAATGAAACAAGGTGATGACTTATTTGTAGGTGCTGCTCCTGACATGTGGCGGGTAAGTGAAGATCCTGAGACAGGATTGGCTTCCAACAAAGTTTCTATTTCTCATGGTTATGGGCTACACATCGGTTTTGGAGGACATGGGATGTCAGGCTTAGAAATGGGGCCTGACGGTAGGGTCTATTGGGGCATAGGAGATATTGGTTTTAATGGAGTGGACCAAGATGGGGTTGAGCATAAGTACCCGAATAGGGGAGTGATCGCTCGTTCTAATCCTGATGGAAGCGATTTTGAAATTTTCGCAATGGGTGTAAGGAACACCCATGAGTTTGTATTTGATGACTATGGTAACCTGATTAGTGTAGACAATGATGGGGACCATAGGGGTGAAAGTGAGCGGCTTGTTTATTTGGTTGAAGGATCTGATACCGGCTGGCGGATCAATTGGCAATTTGGTAAGTACAGGGATCCAAAAAACAATACATATAAGGTATGGATGGATGAAAATATGGCCAAACCGAGACAAGAGGGGCAGGCAGCCTATTTTCTTCCACCTATTAAAAACTATATCAATGGGCCTACCGGAATGTTATACAATCCCGGTACAGCTTTAGGTGAAAGGTGGAAGGATACCTTTTTTGTTGCAGGGTTTTCAGGAAATCCTGCGAGATCGGGTATATATGCTTTTAAATTAAGTCCTAAAGGAGCAGGGTTTGAAATGAAAGAAACCAAAAAAATACTGGGAGGCTTACTGCCTACAGGAATGGATTTCGGTCCGAATGGAGCCCTTTATTTTTCTGATTGGATTGATGGTTGGGGAACAAAAGACAATGGCAGGGTTTGGAAACTTGAAGATGCAGCAGGAGAAAATAGCCAACTTCGGAAAGACACAGAAACCTTAATCAGAGCTGATTTTAAAAATAAAGAAAATGAGGAGCTTGGGAATTTGCTGGCCTACCCTGACAGGCGGGTACGGCAAAAAGCTCAATTTGAATTGGCCAATAGAGCCGGTAAGGGGTTAGAGGTTTTCAAGCAAAAACTAGCTGCAGACAATGAGCAACTAGCTAGAATTCATTCCATCTGGGGTATTGCTCAGCTTGACCGATCGGGTGAAGAAGATGCCGGAAATTTATTATTGCCATTATTAGAGGACCCTGATTCTGAAATCAGAGCACAGGCAGCAAGATGGCTAGGTGATATAAAGTATTCTCTCGCCGAAGAAGCATTAATTCCCTTGCTCAAAGACAATATTAAACGGGTACAATTTTTTGCAGCAGAAGCATTGGGCAGAATTAAAGCTCAATCTTCAGTACAACCAATCATAGCTCTATTAGCGGATAATAATGACGAAGATGTCTATATCCGCCATGCCGGAAGTCTTGCCTTGGCAAGGATTGGAGATGTTTCTGCCATTGGAGCCTTGCACAATCACCCATCAAGGGCTGTGAGGGTGGCTGCAGTTGTGGCTTTGAGACGGATACAAGCTCCTGAGGTGGCTTTGTTTTTAGCAGATAAGGAGGAGTATATTGTGGCAGAAGCAGCCCGAGCAATCAATGATGATTTTTCTATTGAAGAA
Source organism: Cyclobacterium sediminis (assembly GCF_054781075.1). Classification (NCBI taxonomy): domain Bacteria; kingdom Pseudomonadati; phylum Bacteroidota; class Cytophagia; order Cytophagales; family Cyclobacteriaceae; genus Cyclobacterium; species Cyclobacterium sediminis. Next base: position 364,744 of record NZ_BAAGVC010000044.1, read on the forward strand.
GCTTTGCCTGCTTTGGGTAAAGTGTTAACTAGAAAAGGATTAAATTCAGAACCTTTACTCAGAAGAGCAATCAATGCCAATTTAAGAGTTGGCAATGAAGAAGCTTTAGGTTTAGTATTGGATTTTATTGCTTTGGAGTCAGCACCTGAAGCAATGAGAATAGAAGCCATTGAAGCATTGTCTACCTGGGACAACCCATCTTTACTTGACCGTGTTACGGGAAGGTATAGAGGAGAAATAAAACGAGATGTCCAAGGAATTCGGGCAAAGGCCGCCGGTCCATTACTAAAATTAACAGCCCATTCTAGTCCAAAAATACGACAATCTACAGCGTCTGCTATCGGTAGTCTAAAAGTTACAGATGCTTCTGATAAATTGTTAAGCCTATTAAAAACGGATAAAGTACCCATGGTGCGAGAAGCAACCATCAAAGCTTTGGCCAATCTTGGATCAGATAAAATGGGAAATGCTTTGGAATTAGCAACCACAGACCAAGACAAGGGGGTTAGAGTAGCCGGATTGGCTATTTTGGGGGAGATGGACCTACCCGGTGAAACCGTAGCGAACTTATTGGAAATGGTTACATTGAATCAGACTTTGGAAGAACGGCAAGCAGCGATAACAGCTTTAGGGAAAGTTGATGCTACTTATGCGGTTCCTGTTTTTGACCGATTACTTGAGGCCATGAAAAATAAAAATCTCCCTTCTGCCGTTGAATTGGAATTAAGTGAAGCTCTTGAAACATTAGGGAATGATGCCTTGTTGACACATTATGATTCCATTACATCCGAATTGTATAAAGGCGATGTAGTGGCAAGTTATAGTAGTACTTTATTTGGAGGAGATAAGGTTAAGGGCAGAAGGGTTTTCTTTCAAAACCAGAGTGCTCAATGCATGCGTTGCCATTCTTATGACGATTTTGGCGGAAATGCCGGGCCTCGATTAAATGGTGTCGCTAAGAGGTTGAATAGAAAAGAATTATTGGAAGCGCTTGTGGCCCCAAGTAACAAAATAGCCGATGGCTATGGAGCGGTAAGCTTAAAACTAAATGATGGTACAAGCGTTTCAGGAATAGTAGTGAAAGAAAGCGAAAAAGACATTGCTTTAAAAATAGGCAATGAACCTGAAAAGATTATATCTAAAGAAAGCATTAGTGAGCGTACCAATGCCTTGTCGTCCATGCCGGATATGAAGGCCCTTTTGACCAAACGTGAAATTCGTGATTTAATTAGCTTCTTGGTTACTTTGGATAAAGAAGAACACTAACCTATTTCATTCACACAAGTAAAACAACACCTGTCATAATTTATATAGTATGTCCATGTTGAAAAATATTAAATTCAAAAAGCCATATAAAATTTTTAATTTTTTTCCTTTATATTTTATTCTAGGTTTATGCCTTACCGCGTGTAAATCAGATGAGCAGGCAGTTCCCCTTCAGATTAAATCCATGACAAAGGAAGGAGTAAAACAGCAAGCCTCAGCTATTGAAGCTTTGGTAAATCCTGAGTTTCACCAAGACCTAAATTTGGAATTATGGGCAGTAGATTCTTTGGTGGCAGACCCAATTTCTTTGCAAATCGATGATTCCGGTAACGCCATTTATTCAAAGACAAACAGAAGGAAAATTTCGGAGTTTGACATCCGAAGCCATCAGGACTGGGAAATAGCCTCCATTAGTTTCAAGAATGTAGCGGATCGAAAAGCATTTATCCATAAAGAGCTTTCACCGGAGAATAGCGAAAAAAACGAATGGCTTCCTGATCTCAATAAGGATGGGTCCCATGACTGGAGAGACCTTACCATAGAAAAAGAAAATGTGTTTGAGGTCAAAGATACGGATAAGGATGGTAAAGCGGATCAGTCTCTTTTAATTGCCAGTGATTTTAATGAAGAGACTTCTGATGTTGCCGGGGCAGTATTAAAATATGATGATGCATTATTTGTTGGTGTTGCACCTGATCTTTGGAGAATGACTGATACCAACGGTGATGGTCTGATGGATAAAAAAGAATCATTGGCACATGGTTTTGGTGTTCACATTGGTTTTGGTGGACACAATATGTCAGGTCTGAAAGTGGGGCCTGAAGGTAAAATTTATTGGGGAATTGGTGACATTGGTTTTAGTGGTAATGACGATAAAGGAAACCTTTTGGATTTCCCCAATTGCGGGGTGATCGCACGGGCAAATCCTGACGGATCAGATTTTGAAATTTTCGCTTATGGGGTGAGAAATACCCATGAGTTTGATTTTGATGAATATGGAAATCTTATTAGTGTAGACAATGATGGAGACCATAAGGGGGAAAGTGAAAGGATTGTTTATTTAGTAGAGGGCTCAGATACAGGCTGGCGAATCAATTGGCAGTTTGGCAAATACCGTGATCCCAAAAATAATGGGTATAAAGTATGGATGGATGAAAAAATGCATCTGCCAAGAAACGAAGCTCAGGCAGCTTACTTTATTCCAACCATTGCCAATTATATCAATGGACCTACCGGTTTTCAATACAATCCGGGTACCGGCTTAGGAGAACAATGGAAAAATAAGTTTTTTGTCGCTGAGTTTGGGGGGAATGCTGCCAGATCTGGAATCCATGCTTTTGAGCTGAAACCAAAAGGTGCAGGATTTGAGATGGGAGAGACCCAACAAATATTAACAGGTATATTGGCCACAGGTATGGACTTTGCTCCTGACGGGGCCTTGTATTTTTCAGATTGGATTGATGGTTGGGTGAATAAAGGCTATGGGCGAATTTGGAAATTTACCGATGCAACTGCCAATTCAGCCATTAGAAAACAAACTGAAACCCATTTGGCAAAGAATTATTCTGAATTGTCAATAGAGGAACTGAGTACACTATTGAGTTTTGAAGACCAGCGGGTAAGACAAAAAGCACAGTTTGAATTGGCCAAAAGGGGAGGGGAAGGAATGGAAGTATTTAAAACTTCTTTGGCGCAAAAGAGCAATCAATTGGCAAGGGTGCATTCTATTTGGGGGATTTCCCAGTTGGCACGAAAAAAGGCCGACCATGCAGAGGCACTGATTCCTTATTTAAAAGACAGTGATGCTGAAATAGTAGCACAGGCAAGCAAGTGGCTTGGTGATTTGAAATATTCGGCAGCTGCTGAAAAAATTCTACCCTTACTTGGTTCCAAAGCCCCAAGGGTCCAATTTTTTGCTGCTGAGGCTTTAGGGAAAATGAATCATAAAGCTTCTTTTGAACCATTGGTGAATTTGCTACAAGAAAATGACAACGAAGATTTGTATATCAGGCATGCTGCAAGTCTGGCGATTTCCAGATTGGCTGAGGCTTCTGCCATAGCGGATTTGTCCAAGCACCCTTCTGAAGCAGTTCGACTCGGAGCTGTCCTTGCGCTTAGAAGATTGAGCGATTCGGGAATTACAGCATTTTTAAAAGACGAAAATGAATACATAGTAGCGGAAGCAGCCAGAGCAATTAATGATGATTTCTCTATTGAAGCAGCCATACCGGAATTAGGCAAAATATTAAATACCACAAACTATACCTCTGAACCATTGTTAAGACGAGCTATTAATGCCAATTTGAGATGGGGTACAGAAGAAGGATTCAATAACTTATTGACCTATGCCAATGCGGCTCAGGCTCCCGAAGCCATGCGTGTGGAAGCCATCGCTGCCTTAAGTACTTGGACCTCACCATCTGTTCTAGATAGAGTTGATGGCTGGTATAGAGGAGAAGTGGAAAGAGACATTCAGGCTTTCCAGGCCTCAGCAGCTGAAATATTGATGGGCTTGAGCAAAAATAAAAGCCGAGAAATTAGAGAAGGAGCAGTCATTGCTTTAGGGGAACTGAAAATAGAAGCAGCCGCGCAACAACTATTGACCGTTTTATCAAATGATAAAGATCCGGCAGTAAGGGCAGAAAGTTTAAAGGCTTTGGCTAAAATTCCGGGTTCTCCCATGGACAAAGCAGTGGAAACAGCTCTTTCAGATAGCCAGAGAAGTGTCAGGGTTGCAGGTTTGGATTTATTGGAAGAATTGACCATTCCAGCTGAAAGAAAAGCCGCTCTTTTGGATGAAGTAATTCAGAAGAGGACGGTGGAAGAGCAACAAGCTGCAGTTAATACTTTAGCACGACTTGATCAAGAAAGTGCTAAGAACGTTTTTGAAAAATTATTGGCGCAATTTGAGGAGAATGAATTGCCTCAAGCCATTGAATTGGAGTTTTTTGAAGCCATGGAAACCAGAAAAGATGCGCAGTTAAAAGAGAGGTACAATCAAGTGCATGAGAACATGACACAGGACGATTTACTGGCCTCTTACAGCGGAAGTTTATATGGCGGGGACTTGGTGAAAGGACGAAAAATCTTCTTTCAACATGCCACAGCCCAGTGTATAAAATGTCATGCATATGATGATTTTGGAGGAAATGCCGGACCTAAATTAAACGGTGTAGGAGCCAGACTTACGAGAGAACAATTACTTGAAGCACTGATTGATCCAAGTAAGAGGCTTGCTCCCGGTTTTGGAGTGGTTACCCTTACCTTAGACAATGACAAGAAGGTTGCAGGAGTGAAAATGGATGAAACTGAAGAAAACATTACTTTGAAAATGGGTAATCAACCCGACACCCTAATCATGAAGAATCAGATTCTGGAAAGAAAAGATGTACCTTCGAGTATGCCTGATATGAAACAGTTTTTGAGCAGAAGAGAGATCAGGGATTTGGTCAGTTTCTTGGTAACCCTGGAAGAGGACTTTAATTGATTGGGAAATTATTTATGAAAATAAAAAGCAGCAGGCCTCATTTTTCGTGAGGCCTGCTGCTTTTATTATAACTGAGGAATAAAGGGGGATTTATAAAGTCCCTTTGGTACTTGGAAGTTGATCCAAAGCATCAAGATCCTTCTTAACCGCCATTTTGATTGCTCTTGCAAGCCCTTTAAAAATGGCTTCTATTTTATGGTGTTCATTGTCACCTTCAGCTTTTATATTCAAATTACACTTGGAGGTGTCACTGAAAGACTTAAAGAAATGGTAGAACATTTCGGTAGGCATGTCACCAATTTTTTCACGCTTAAATTCTGCTTCCCAAACGATCCAAGGACGTCCTCCAAAATCTACTGCAACTTGGGCCAAACAATCGTCCATAGGAAGTAAAAAGCCGTACCTATAGATACCTTTTTTGTCTCCCATTGCTTTCAAATATGCTTCCCCAAGCGCTAAGCCTGTATCTTCGATGGTGTGGTGCTCATCTATATGTAAGTCTCCCTCTACCTTTATTTCGAGATCACAACCGCCATGCTTTGCAAGTTGATCCAGCATATGGTCAAAAAATGGAAGACCGGTACTGATACTGCTATTTCCTGTTCCGTCAAGGTTTAATTTAATGTCTATATTGGTTTCCGCTGTCTTTCTTACCACTTCTGCTTTTCGGGGAGGAAGTTGCAAAAATTCATATATTTTATCCCAATTGTCTACAGAAATATCTGCCTCTTTTACCTCTTCTTTTCCTAAAAAAACAGATTTTGCGCCAAGGTTTTTCGCTAGGGTTACATCGGTCTCTCGATCTCCAATTACATAGGAGTTTTCTAAATCAAAGTCTCCATTGAGGTAAGCAGTAAGCAAAGCTGTTCCCGGTTTTCTCGTAGGGGCATTTTCATGCTCAAAAGTCTTGTCAATATGGATGTCCTTGAAAATAACACCCTCTTGTTCCAATGTTTTAAGCATTTTAAATTGAGCCGGCCAAAAAGTCTCCTCAGGAAAGGAATCTGTTCCCAAACCGTCTTGGTTGGTCACCAAAACCAATTCAAACTCTCCATCTTCTGCAATCTTTACCAAGTTGCTGATTGCTCTGGGGATGAATTCAAGTTTTTCCAGGCTATCTACCTGATAATCAGTAGGCGGTTCTTTAATAATGGTACCATCTCTATCTATAAATAATAGCTTTTTTTTCATGCTTAAATTTGTTCAAGTGGTTTTAGTATGGACTTGTAGGACCTCTTTCAACGCCTGAATGAATTGCTTGTTTTCCTCTTCATTACCTACTGTTATACGCAAACAATCCTCACAGCGTTGAACCTTTGACCGGTCTCTTACAATAATCTTTTCTTCGATTAGTTTTTGGTAAACTTGATTGGCATTCGGAACTTTTGCCAAAAGAAAATTAGCAGCTGAAGGATAAACCTTTTCCACTTCAGGAACTTGTTCCAAGGCAAATTGTAACTTCTCTTTTTGTACCAATATTTCCTTTACCATGTCTTCCAATAACTTGGTGTTTTCCAAGGCCTTCAACACGGTTTCTTGGGTCAAACCACTGATATTATAAGGTGGCTTGATTTTATTAAGTATACCAATGATCTCTTTGGACGCATAAGCCATTCCCAAACGCAATGCGGCCAAGCCCCATGCCTTTGAAAGTGTCTGCATGACGAACATATTGGGATAATGGTTTAGCTCTAAACTGAAGCTAGGTTCATCACTGAAATCAATATAGGCCTCGTCTATCACCACCAAACCATCAAAATTGGTAAGAATTTGATAGATGGATTGGCGTAAAACTTTATTTCCACTAGGGTTATTTGGAGAGCAAATAAAAATAATCTTCGTGAATTTGTCCGCAGCCTCCAATACCTTTTCTACCTCAATCTCAAAAGAAGCGGAAAGGGGTACTTTTTTGGTTGCTACATCATTGATACCAGCACTTACTTCATACATCCCATAAGTGGGTGGCATGATAATGACATTATCTACGCCCGGCCTACAAAAGGCCCTGAACAGTAAATCTATGGCTTCATCACTTCCGTTACCAAGAAAGATATTTACAGGGAGGACTTGTTTTATTTCACCTAACTTTTCTTTTAGTTTTGATTGGTAAGGATCAGGGTAGCGATTAAAGGCTTGCTTAGAAACTGAGCCCAAAGCATTTTCATTGGCATCAAGGAAGACGCCATCTTTCCCTGTATATTCATCTCTGGCAGAGGAATAAGGCCTTAGAGAGGCAATGTGTGGCCTTAGTAATTTCTGAAGATCAAATGCCATTATTATTTATTTTTTTTAGGTAATTCAAACGTATGCTTACTGCTTGTTTGTGCGCCATAAGCTGTTCGTTTTCAGCCATAACCTCTATCACAGGGCCCAATCCTTTCAATCCCTTTTCAGTGATTTTCTGATATGTGATCTTCTTTACAAAACTGTCTAAAGAAACACCGGAAAAGCTTCTTGCATAACCATTGGTAGGTAAGGTGTGATTGGTGCCTGAGGCATAATCTCCAGCAGACTCAGGGGTGTAATTGCCGATAAATACAGAACCGGCATTAATAATTCCTTTCACTACATTGTCTTCATCTTCAATATTAAGGATAAGATGTTCAGGAGCATATTCATTGATTAACTCCAAGGCGGTATTTCTCTCATTAATCACCACTGCCAAACTATTTTTCAAAGCCTTTTCTGCCGTTTTTTGTCGGGGAAGTTCTTTCAGTTGTATGTCTACCTCCTCTATCACTTTGTTTACAATGGCTTCTGTGGGGCAAACCAAGACCACCTGACTGTCTGCACCATGCTCTGCTTGTGAAAGTAAATCAGCAGCAACAAATGCAGGAATGGCGGTTTCATCCGCATAAACAAGGACCTCAGAGGGGCCTGCAGGCATATCAATGGCTACACCTTTTTTTGCGGCCAGTTGCTTTGCGGCGGTGACATACTGATTTCCTGGACCAAAAATTTTATCAACATTTGGAACAGTCTCGGTACCATAGGCTAAGGCAGCAATGGCTTGAGCTCCTCCGGCTTTAATCACCTTGGTGATGCCCACCAGTTTGGCAGCATATAATATGGCCGGGTGGACTTGTCCTTTTTGATTAGGGGGAGTACAAAGCACGATCTCTTGGCATCCGGCCAGTTTTGCAGGTATGCCAAGCATCAATACCGTAGAGAACAAGGGGGCAGTGCCACCAGGTACATATAAACCTACCTTTTGGATAGCTACGCTTCTTCGCATACATGTCACCCCATCCATAATTTCAGTACTCAAGTCCGGTGTTTCCTGTAGTTGGTGAAACTTTTCAATATTGGATTTGGCTGTCTTTATGGCGCTCTTTAGCGATTTGTCAACATGCTTACCTGAGTTTTCTATTTCTGAAGGATCCACCACGATGGAATCTATTTCCACATGATCATATTCAAAAGCAAATTTTCGTAAGGCTTTGTCTCCCTGACGCTTTACTTTTTTCATGATCGGTTTCACGATCTTTTCTATGTCCTTCGTTTTTTGAACAGGCCTTGCCAGTTCTTTTTTCCAACTTTTTTTGCTTGGATTGACCAGGATTTTCATACGCTTTGAATTTTGTAATGGGAACAATACCTTTCCCAAAAATGAATGGGGAGCTAATTGTCCATCAGTTTACAATCGATTCCTAAATTAGCATTTTCTCGATGGGAACAACCAAAATACCCTGTGCTCCTGCTTTTCTTAATTCTTCAATGTTCTCCCAGAATTGATCCTCACTAATGACTGAATGAACTGAAGACCAACCTTCTTCAGCCAAAGGCAATATAGTTGGACTTCTCATTCCCGGGATTAGAGATAAGATCCTTTCCAAGGAATCGTTGGGGGCGTTTAGCAAAACATACTTGTTCTTTTTGCCTTCTTGCACAGCTCCCATTCTAAAAAGCAATTTCTCTACAGTAGCTTGTTTTTCGGAATTGATGTCTTTATTACTAATTAGTACAGCTTGGGATTGAAAAATTTCTTCTACCTCCTTAAGCCCATTCATCATTAATGTGGAGCCGGAGCTGACTATATCACAGATGCCTTCTGCAAGTCCTATACTTGGGGCAATTTCAACAGAACCACTGATTTCATGGATGTCCGCATTAATGTTTACCTTTTTTAAGAAATTTCCTAGGATTTTAGGATAGGAGGTAGCAATGTTTTTCCCCTCAAAATAATTTATTCCGGAGTAATCTTCTCCTTTAGGTATTGCCAATGAAAGTCGACATTTTGAAAAACCCAACTTTTTTAAGACACTTACATTCTTGTCTTTTTCTACCAGCTCATTTTCGCCTACTATACCTAAATCAGCTATTCCGTCTGCTACGTATCCAGGGATATCATCATCTCTTAGAAACAAAAATTCTATAGGAAAGTTGGTGGATGAAGACTTTAATTTACCTGTGCCGTTATGAAATTTAATGCCACATTCTTTTATGAGTTTAAGAGAATCGTCACTTAAACGACCACTTTTTTGAACGGCAATCCTGATAATGTTTTCCATGGAATTATGTATACAATAAATACTAGAATAGTTTTCGTTTGATTATTTCCCCCTGAGTAAGGGATGAATGGGAGGGGGATTTGCTATTAGGAGCAATGATGACCTGCATGATGCATATTCGCATTTGCCGGGGATAAAAATATTGTGGTGTAGCGGAAACTTCCTGATGTCATCATAGTATTGCAAATTTAGTCAGCTATTGCAAACTTGCAAAATAAAATGCTGATTACTGTGATAAAAAAAGCCTCTTTTTGAGAAGTTTAGTGTGGGAAAAAGTAAAGGCTTACTTTGGACTTGCAATTTGATCTATTACAGTAAATTCAAGTCTGTCTTTTGACCCTATCAAACTTATGATGCTTAAGTTTAGTTTTAAATTACAAGGTAATACAGGTGATAATACATTGGTCTATTCTGAGATAGCAGGATAAGCATTTCATTTAAAAAAATATTGAGCCAGCTCGATTGTGGTTTGATTCACAAAAAAACCACGGGATAAACCCGTGGTAAAAAAGTAAGTTTTTGCTGTGGCTTAGCTAAAGAAAAGTTGAAAATTAATTTTGAATTATTGCCGTAGACTAAAATTAAAAGTAAAAAAATAGTTTAAAATAAATTAATTGTATTGGTAAAACTCATTGACAATTTTATCATAATTGATAATGTCTTTGTATTGGGTGTTTCGCTTTATTTTTTCGATTGATTTTTTCAAGACCATCTTGTTGATTTTATAAAGGGTTAAATCAAAACTGGACATGGGCTCGTCAGAGGTCAATACCCTAGAATATAAGTTTTGGTTTACATTTTCTTGCAAGTAAGATTTTATCAGTTCCAGCATATTTTTTGCTTTTTTGTTATCCATCCAGTCAAAGAATTTTTGATTCTTTTTTGTAACAATAGGCTTGGCTTTCCTTAACCATTTTTTATTGATCTCCATCTTTTGCTCTATTATTTTATAAATATCAGTCAGGTTAAAAGGAATGACCTGATCATAATCACTTAATACGGATGTTAAAGTGCTCTTAATGGATAAGTCGATAAAAATCTTTGTGTCAAGAAAATCATGCTCAAAATATTGAAGTTGTAGCAATCGATCTGCATCTTCTAAAGTAGAAATTAGGATGTCATTATCAACAATGACATTTTCCACGCTTTCCATCGGTTCAAAAGTGAAATTGTGCAATTCTTCTCCTTTAAAATTGAGGCATGAAGTTATGGTTTTGTCCACAATAGTTATTTTTCCGTAGCCATTATTGGAAAGGTTTTTGTAAATTCTTTTGCTCAATGCGTTGAAGCCAATGATCGCAATTTTAGGTCTTTTGACTTTGTTTATCAGTTCCGTAAGTAAATCAGATACTATATATGAGATTGAAAAATTAGGCAATTGATAATCCACCTGATTTTTAAGCATCTTATCGGTGCTGACTATATTTTCCCACCAATGTTCCAAATATTCTCCGATGGTTCCATTATCAACAGCAAATTCGTAGGCTTGGGAAAATTGGGGAAATAAGGGAGTGGTCCCATAATTGGAGGCTTGCACTCCAAAACACAATTCTGAAAGGTGAATAAACAACTTTTCTTCATCAGAAGTTTGGTTGAATTCACTTTTAATTGGTAAAACAGTACCGGATTTACAGGCCGTTATCGCCTCAAAAATTTTGTACTCTAAATCAAAATTACTGTAGTATAAAATTTCTATCCTTTCGGGCAGGGATAGAATAAAAGATTCTTGAATCTCCGGCCATGACTTCAGCTCTAACATCAACTGTTTTGTTTCCTCAAAGTCCAAATAAAATGCATCACTCTTCAAATTGTATAAATTTGTACTAAAGCTCAATAATCTAAACTGTCCCATCATGCCTTTCTATATTTATCGTTTAATGCTAAAAAACTTACGTATTCTAAGATTTACCGGATCTACCGATTATTAAAAGTTTGTAATCAAATGTAAAAATAATATAGAAGCAACTAATAAATAGTCGATTAACCTCGAAAAGGCATCGGTTAAATTGTCTATTCTGTCGGTGAAATATTTTTGAGGAAATGCTTTTTGGGAATACTATACAAAAAATAAAAGTCCGGAATTATCCTCCGGACTTTTTGGCTTTATACCCCATACCAATCAAATAATCAATTACTTTTTCTCTTTGGTCTCCTTGAATAAGAATTTCGCCATCTTTGGTATTTCCTCCTACCCCACACTTCGCTTTTAATTCTTTACCAAGGGATTTTAAATCATCTTCCTGCCCTATAAATCCAGCTACAAGGGTGACTTGTTTGCCACCTCTGGACTTTTTATCCAACATTACTTTCAAATTTTGCTGCTTGGGTGGAAGCGTAGTTTCATTCCCCTCGTTTTCCAGATCGAAATCAAAGTTATCTGCGGTAGAATAAACTACTCCATCTCTTTTTTTCCAATCATTGCTTTTTTTTCTACCCATTTATTATCAATTTATTATTTAAACTTCATCGTCCACACAGGCTTTTTGGAGCTGTTGACCACATCTTCTGCTATACTTCCTCCCAGTAAATGCAAAAAGCCTGTTCTGCCATGTGTAGCCATCGCAATCATATCTGCATTCACAAATTCCGCAAATTCATTGATTCCTTCTTCTTCGCTATCTCCATTGAATATATCTATTTCAGCATTTTCCAGCTTGTTTTCTTTGATAAAATCTTTGATGTTTTTCATCGACACAATGGTTTTTTCAAAAGAATTAGGTGTGTTAATTTTCACAAGTCTAATTTGTGCACCCAATAATTCTTGTAAATATTTCAGTTTCTTGATCACCTTTTTGCTATTATCACTGAAATCACTTGCAAAGACGATTTTCTTAATCGCATCTGCACTAATTTTCTCTTTGACAGTAATAACAGGGCAATCTGAATGCCTGACCACCTTTTCAGTATTTGAACCAATCAATAATTCTTCCAAGCCGCTGGATCCCTTAGAACCCATAATTACCAAATCTGCTTTAACCTCAGCTATTTCTCCGGCTATGCCCACATAGGGATTACCGAAAGTCAAGTTTGTGCTAAATTGATAGGGTTTACCTGCATGTTCTTCTTCCAACTTCTTAAATTGCTCCTTCCTTTTATCGGTCAAATCAACCATATAAGTTTTATCCAAAAAGTTTTCTCCCATGGTTACTTCTCCCATTGTATTGAAGTTTTGAGAAGTTGGAATCTCTAGAATATGTATCAACTTGAGACTGCAAGCGGCTTTGGTAGCTATTTCTTGTGCTAATTCAAAGGCATTATTAGCCTCTTCTGAAAAATCATAAGGTACTAAGATACTTTTCATAGACATGATCGGATGCTGTTTAAATTAAGAATCAATTAAACTATATAAAAGTAAACAATTATGAGCACAAAAAAGATCGATGAATTAAAAAATCAGCCAACCTATACCAAAAAATAAGACACAAAATAAAGTAGACATTGCCATTACTTTTAAATAGGGATCTAATTTTTCCGGAGTTTCAAATTTAGCTACAGCCCAGCCGGTTTTTAATATTGAAGGTGCCATCAATAGATATGCCAAAGCTCCATAGGCGTGTTCAATGAACACAAAAATCAGTAGTAATACCAAGGCACTAATGATTAATCCCCAATGGTAGTTTTCTGCAGCCTTTTTTCCGATTCTCACTGGGATGGAAAGCTTACCTGCTGCTTTATCAGACTGTATATCTCTAATATTGTTTATATTTAATACTGCTGTACTCAATAAGCCTATTGCCGCTGCGGGTAACCACAATGTTGGTTCAAAGCTAAGGGTGTGTAAATAATAGGTGCCCATGACACCCACACAGCCAAAAAACAAGAATACTGAAATGTCTCCTAAGCCGGCATATCCATAAGGTCTTTTCCCGGAAGTGTAAGCTATTGCAGCAACAATGGCCAAAATACCTATGCCTAAAAATAGTAAAAATAAATAAATATCCGCCAAGGCAATGTACAAGAGACACAAACCACTTAACAAAGAAAGAATAGAAAAAATGATAACGGCTACCTTCATTTCTGCGGGTTTGATAAGCCCGCTTTGCACAGCTCTAATAGGCCCTTGTCTACCTTCATGGTCTGCTCCATTGACACTGTCTCCATAGTCATTCGCCAGATTAGACAAGATCTGTAATAGGGTGGTAGTAATTGCTGCCATAATCAAAACCGACCATCTAAAACCGGATTTTTGATACGCAATAAAACTTCCCATGAATATACTTGATAAGGCCAAGGGAAGTGTCCTCAATCGAAGAGCGTGGATCCAAGCTTGCTTTTTGGTGGAAATGGTCAATTTTATTGTCTTTAGGCTAGTAAAAGGATGTAGGTGCGTTTTTTAAAGGGGATTCACCTAAATTTTGTCAAGGGTATTTTTGAAATGGCGTATTCAAGTACACTTAGGCTTCAATTAATTCAATAATCTCCTTATCCATTGGCTTAACTTTTGAAGGAAAGAACTTTACCAATTCCCCTTTTTCATTGATAAAGTATTTGCAAAAATTCCATGAAGGCTCTTCATTGTTCCAGCCATTTAATTTTTTGTCTGAAAGCCATCTGTATAATGGGTGTTTGTCTACACCTTTCACTGAAATTTTTTCAAAAATCGGGAAAGTAACCCCATAATTCTCTGAACAGAAAGATTTGATATCTTCACTGGTTCCCGGTTCTTGGCCTCCAAAATTATTGGCGGGGAAAGCCAAAATTGTTAGTTTCCCCTTATATGTTTCATACAGTTTTTGCAACTCCTCATACTGCGGAGTATACCCACATTTGGAGGCTACATTTACAAGCAATAATTTTTTACCCTTGTATTCAGAAAGTTTGACAGGTTTGCCATCAATATTATTTAAGGTAAAATCATAAATACTATTGTTTTCGAGCAATGCCCCTATACTGTTGTTTGCCATATTGTGATCATTAAGAGGGATGTTCGATTGGCTATTCCACAGCGGAAACTGTAAAGCTACCACTGAAATTGCGAAGGCTAAGAATATTGATTTCATGGTTACATTTTTTGTGGGACATCTATACCTAATAACTTCATACCTGCATTGATTGTTTTTGCAACTTGATCAGACAAAGATACCCTAAAGGCTTGTACTTCATTTTTTGCTTCACTAAATATAGGTAGATCTGCATAAAATCTGTTGTACTCCTTGGCTAAATCAAATAAATATTGTGCAATTACAGCCGGAGACAACTCCTCTGCTGCCAAAGCAATTTTCTTTGAATAGTCTGAAAGCATATATACCAATTGTTTTTCTACTGTCTCCAAGGATGCTAGACCTTCAAAATTATTGCTGCGGTAATCCAGACCGATCTGGTCTGCTTTTCTTAGAATGGCTGCTATTCTGGCATGTGTGTACTGAATAAATGGTCCGGTATTTCCTTGAAATTCAATAGATTCTTTAGGGTTGAATAGCATTCTCTTTTTGGGATCTACTTTCAGTAAAAAGTATTTGATGGCACCTAAGCCAAGCATTTCATAGAGGTTTTCTGCCTCATCCTGAGAAAAACCTTCTATTTTACCCAATTCTTGAGTGTGCGTACGAGCAGTGTCCACCATTTCTTGGATCAAATCATCGGCATCCACTACTGTTCCCTCTCGGGACTTCATCTTGCCTGAAGGTAAGTCAACCATTCCATAAGAAAGGTGATGCAAATTGTTGGCATACGGACGCTCCAATAACTGCATGATCTTGAACAAAACCTCAAAATGATAATCTTGCTCATTGCCTACTACATAAACAGATTTGTCTATGCCATGGTCTTTAAACTTAAGGTCTGCAGTACCCATATCTTGGGTCATGTATACAGAGGTTCCATCTGCTCTTAATACCAGCTTTTCGTCCAGGCCCTGATCGCTCAGATCAGCCCACACAGAACCATTTTCTTTTTTAAAGAAAACTTTTTTCTCTAAGCCTTCCGTTACAATGTCTTTTCCTAGCAAGTAGGTGTCGGATTCATAATAATACTGGTCAAATGACACCCGCATTTTATTATAGGTTTCATTGAAGCCATCGTAAACCCAATTGTTTAATTTTTTCCAAAGGGTAACTGTCTCTTCATCTCCTTGTTCCCATTTGACCAATAAGTCCTGCGCTTCTTTCATCCAAGGGGCTTCCTTTTTGGCCTCTTCTTCTGTCTTCCCTGTGGCCACAAGTTCCGTTATTTGTTTTTTGTAGGCTTGGTCAAATAAAACATAATACTTGCCTACCAAATGATCTCCTTTCATCCCGGCCATTTCCGGAGTCTCCTCATTTCCCAATTTCTGGTAAGCCACCATGGACTTGCAAATATGTATTCCTCGGTCATTTACAAGGTTGGTTTTAATTACCTCATAACCATAGGCGCTGAGAATATTGGAAACAGAAAAGCCAAGAAAATTATTTCGTAAGTGTCCCAAGTGAAGGGGTTTGTTGGTGTTTGGAGAACTATATTCTACCATCACCTTCTGATTTCTAGGTTCAAAATGACCCGGGGCTTTTTCTTCCCTCATTTTTGACAAAAGCTCAATCCAAAAAGCAGAGGAGAGACTGATGTTAAGAAAGCCTTTCACTACATTAAAATCAGCAACAGAAGGGTGATTTTCTTTTAAAAAATTACCGATTTTTTCTCCGGATTGTTCCGGAGAGCTTTTGGTAACCCTCAGGAAAGGGAAAAGCACAAAAGTATAACTACCTTCAAATTCTTTTCTGGTAGCTTGAAGGCTTAGGTCTTCACTTTCTACCTTATGATTAAATAGTTGCTCAAAGGCCTCGGCTATTGTCTTTAATATGCTTTCTTGTATTTCCATGGTATCAATTACTTCCTAATTATCGAGGCGCAAATATAAGGTTTTCCTTTCAAAGAGGAGAGGGCTGGGCTTAAATTATATGGAGAGGGTTTTAGACGATAACCACTTGCTATGCTTGATATGAAACTGGAGAGTGGGAGGGAGAATTTTC
The DNA here is from genome assembly GCF_054781075.1 of Cyclobacterium sediminis. Taxonomy (NCBI): domain Bacteria; kingdom Pseudomonadati; phylum Bacteroidota; class Cytophagia; order Cytophagales; family Cyclobacteriaceae; genus Cyclobacterium; species Cyclobacterium sediminis. The sequence goes on from NZ_BAAGVC010000044.1 coordinate 380,952, forward strand.
ACTTCTTATACTTGAAGCCAAAGCATTTGAAAACTAGGGACTTAATGGATAGATTTATTAAATAGCATTAATAGGCTAAAAAGAGGATGTCAACTGATTTTCCCTTGATCCCAAACCTTGGAATGTTTTGGGGCAAAGAGCTATTACAGAATTATAACGTTAAGAAAGAAAAAATCAGTAACAATCCACAACTATAAGACTAAGTATTTCGTAATAAAATGCGATTAGCTTTACCTAACTAAATAAGTAATAAAATTCATAAAGTTTAACCAGGTCTATAATATGAAACACTGTCTCTTATTGCTCATTTTTATTTCCGGGATCTCTACTGCTTTTGCGCAATTTGAAAAAGGAGATCGGTATGTTGGGGGGAATTTTGGGCTTTCCCTAAATAAGGCAGAGAGTTCAACTACAAACCGTTCCACCTATCTCGCTATAAACCTTAGTCCAAATTTTGGTTACTTTATTAGTGACTTGTCTGTCATCGGCATCAATCCTCAGGTTAATCTTTATTGGAATAAAAACATTACATCAAATAACGAGAAAATCAGTTCCAATACAGTTTCAGGCGGTATAGGCCTTTTTTTTAGAAGATATTTTCCGGTGGTCGATAATTTTTACTTTTTTTTAGAACCCAAAGCCACCTATAATTCATCCTTTGAAGAGGAAAATAAGCCCAGATCATTTGGATTATCTTTATCCCCTGGAGCATCCTATAAAATTAGCCCCAAATGGATGGTAGAAGCTACTTTGGGTGGTCTGGTTTATCATAAGTCATATAATTCTTCAGGAGCAAATCAGGAATATGATGATACACGGTTTGCTTTAGATTTAATTACCGCCAACAGCATAGGAATCATTTATTTTATTAATCAAAAAGACCAATGAAAAAGTTCTTAATCTTTTTTGTTTGCTTGGGGTTTTATTCCATGGGTCAAGAGGCAAATGCCCAGATTTCGCAAGGAAATCATTCTGTGGGCTTGGAATTCGGATGGAGTGATAGATCTGTAGATTTACCTGATCAAGAAAACCAACAGAATGATTCCTTCAGTTTAACACCTAGCTATTCTTATTTTATTAAAGATCGGCTCAGTATCATAGGTGGTGGTAGTTTTTATAAAAGGAGAAATAAAAGGTTCAACCAAAATCCCAATTCTTCTGGGTGGGAAAGAAAAGAATGGGATGTTTTTGTGGGATTGAGAAAACACATTGAAATTCGCCCCAAGTTGTTTATGATAGGCACCTATGGACTCAGGTATTCTTGGACTGATAATTTTACAGAATCAGTAATTGAGGATGGAGAGGGAGTTAATTTTTCCCGGCAGAAAGTAAATCAATTTGGCCTGTTTGGGAATTTGGGACTGGCTTATTTTCCCAATGAAAAATTTAGCTTTGAATTAATATTTATTGAAGGCCAATTCTATAGGATTGGTAATAAACGCATATGGGATGGTCAAAATAATAATTACCAAGACAATGGATGGGGGCTGGAATTAGATGGATTTCTGGACCAACCAAGCCTGGCAGTAAGGTATTACTTTTGAATAATATAAATAGTAGTGATCAGTTGGATCAAATAAGTGATGCCCCTTTTTAGATAGGAGGGGCTTAAAGTCTACTATTAATTTTGCTGTCTCAAATGATCCAAAGTTAGTTATCCGGTTAAGTGAATCTGATTAACCATTAATTTCAGTTCAGGGATTAGGACTAATTTAATTTTAAACCTTAAAAATACGGTAAAATAGCGATGGCGTTTTTAATTTTTCCACTATATCTCTATTTCTAAAGTTCAATCAATTTAACTTTTCAAATTAAAAATATGCTTTTTAAATAATAAATATGCCTTTTATGTATTTGTGTATAAAATGTTAATGTTATTTACAGTGTGTGGTTTTGGCTCCACATATTTTGAATTCATTGGTGCTAACAAGTTTTCAAATACTTTTTTAAAACACTGCTTAAAATTGCTTTAAAGCCCTATTTAAGTAAAATTTCATCTTTTAATTATTATTTGGCATCAGTATTGGCTAAGAATAGTTGTAAATAATACGTGAATAGTATTGTTTATTTAACTATTATTTTAACCATAAATATCCAAATTATGAAAAAGTTAATTTTAAGTGCCGCCGCAATGTGTGTATTTGCTTTTGCAAATGCAGGAACTACTGTAACACCACTTTCTCAAGAATGGTACCAGGAAACAACCAAAATTGATCCGGAAAACCTTCCTGAGAAGGTAAAAGAAGCGATTCAAAATGATTTGGAATTGAAAGACCTGAAGATTTCAGAAGCACATCGAGTGACCGAAGAAAGTATGGTAAATTATCTGGTGAAGTTTGAATCCAATACACCCGGTGAAGAAATCAAAAAGAAATTTGATGCCATGGGTAAAGAAATTTTGAAAATGAAAGCCCCATTGGAACCGGTAAATAAGTAAATATTTCAGATTTAATAATCTATTATATCTAACCTAATTGCAAAAAAAGCAGTGGTCTATGGCCACTGCTTTTTTTATTTCACCCAAAGAAATCAAACAATGGTTTATTAATTATTGGGGTTTTGGTTTCTAAATATTCTGTATTGATTGTTAATCTCCCTTATTGACAACCCTTGATGAATGAGCAATTGGTTTCTGAAATGTAAAGGTTCTTTTTTACTTAGCAAGATGGGTTCCTTACCGGGGAAAGCCATGTTTTGCATGCTGTTTCTCTTTCTAAGGATCCATCCTTGATAGGAGGGGAGTTGATCAGGTTCACCCATGATCACTACCCCCGGATCATTAGGCTCCTTTTTTGTGATATTGATCCAATCACCTGCAGAGACGGGTAAATTGTCTGGAGTTACTGTGCCGTTTTCATCATAAAAGCCTACAGTTTCTGATAATTTTAGCCTCGGAGAGAACCCTCCATAACCTTTTGCATCCTCTGATCCACCTATACGCACACCGGAAACAAGCGGTTTTAGGGTAATGTCAAAAGTTATTTTGTAGACTTGATTTCCAGTAGGTTGGTAGGTGATGGTGGTATTTTCTTCAATAATCTTCTTATTTGAAATTTTATTGGCTTTCCATATTACTTTGACAGCTATGGTTGCAGAATTGTTTGGATGGATTTCTGTTTTGATTTTTTTTACATCCCATTCAACACCATCGCTAATCCATGGATCTGCAATTCTCAAATCATCTATCCATAGTTGGTGCCAGGTCCAAAAAATTCCTCTGTGATGTAAATGGTCATCAGGGAAGTCTTCCGTAACGATCTCGCCTTTGGTGTCGAAAACCGGGTGAAGGTAGTTGGCCCTTGGGTATTCTCCATTAAGGCTAATCATTTCCTTTTGGTAAAAAAACCTTGGCTTTCCGTCTGAAAGTAACAATACCCCATCTTCCTTTTCTTCAAAAGTAAGAATTTGTGCAGCAGCTGAAGGTACTTCGGCAAATAGGAATATAGCTGTAATTAGGAAAAAGGTACTTGATGCAATAAATAGGGATTTCATCTGAAAATAAAATGGTTAGTTGTTTATAAATGTAAATGATAAGCCTGAGCTAACCAAGTGTCTATTTCATTAGAGGAAAAAGAAAATAATATAGTTTGGGTAAAAGGTGTTAGCTTAGATGCCAAAGGCCAGGCATATTTGTGATGGGAAGATAAAGTAGATTATCTAATAGGCAATCTACAATTTGGAGTAAGCTATAATTGGGTTTAAACAAAAAAAGCGGAGAAAATTTTTAATTTTCTCCGCTTCAGTATTTGTAAAAGCTGTTTATTTCCGTGAAATAGCTCTTTTTGCTGCTTCAACAATGTTCTTGGCATTCAAGCCATATTTTTCTAATAGTTCTTCAGGCTTTCCTGACTCACCAAACGAATCGTCTACACCAATAAACTCCAAAGGTGCAGGTTGGTTTCTTACAAGGGTTTGGGCAATGCTGTCATTCAGACCACCATTGAACTGGTGTTCTTCTGCACTTACTGCACAACCTGTTTTCGCTACGGAAGCCAAAATAGCTTCAGTGTCCAAAGGTTTGATGGTGTGGATATTGATTAGTTCCACAGAGATGCCTTCAGCCCTAAGGATTGCTTCTGCTTCCACCGCTTCCCAAACAAGGTGTCCGGTAGCAAAAATGGTAACATCAGTACCTTCAATCATTTTCCAGGCTTTTCCAATTTCAAATTCCTGGTTTTCAGGAGTGAAAATTGGCCATTTTGGTCTGCCAAATCTTAGATAAACGGGACCTTCGTGTTCAGCGATGGCAATGGTGGCGGCTTTGGTTTGGTTGTAATCACAAGGGTTGATTACTGTCATATGGGGAAGCATTTTCATCATGCCCACATCTTCCAGGATTTGGTGGGTTGCTCCATCTTCACCGAGGGTAAGACCGGCATGGGATGCACAGATCTTCACATTTTTATCGGAATAGGCCACAGACTGTCTGATTTGATCATAAACACGCCCTGTAGAAAAGTTCGCAAATGTTCCGGTAAATGGGATTTTTCCTCCAATAGTCAATCCTGCTGCTGCACCGATCATATTGGCCTCTGAAATGCCCATTTGAAAGAAACGTTCAGGGAATTCCTTTTGGAAAGCCCCCATTTTCAATGAGCCAATAAGGTCTGCACAAAGTGCGACTACATTTTCATTCCTTTTACCGGCCTCAAGTAGACCATCACCAAATCCGGATCTGGTGTCCTTTTTTTCGGTGTAAGTATATTTTGTATCCAATTTATTTTCCATTATTCAAAATTTATAGATCTATTATCACCGAAATCAATAATCTCCAAGTGTTTCTTTCAACTGGCCAAGGGCGTTTTCAAGTTGCTCATCGTTAGGAGCTACCCCATGCCATTTGTGGGTACCGGCCATGAAATCTACCCCATAGCCCATATCAGTGTGCAATAGGTTCAATACAGGTTTGCCCTTTCCTAGCAAGCTTTTTGCTTTTTCTAGTCCTTCGACCACACTTGCCATGTCGTTACCCTTTTCGGTTTCAATGACTTCCCAACCAAAAGCTTCCCATTTGGCTTTTAGATCTCCTAAATTCATGATGTCCTTGGTAGGGCCATCTATTTGCTGACCGTTAAGGTCTATGGTCGCAATCAAATTGTCTAATTTATGGTGAGGAGCACTTAAAGCAGCTTCCCAAATCTGCCCTTCTTGTTGCTCGCCATCACCCATAAGTACGTAGACATTTTTCTCATCTTTGTTGATTTTTTTGGCCAGCGCTGCACCAATGGCAACGGATAAACCTTGTCCCAACGAACCTGAAGCTACTCTTATACCCGGTAGGCCTTCTTCTGTAGCCGGGTGCCCTTGCAACCTGCTGTTTAATTTTCTGAAAGTTTTCAGCTCACTTGTATCGAAATAACCGCTTCTGGCTAAAACACTGTACCATACTGGGGAAATATGTCCGTTTGATAGGAAAAATAGATCTTCACCGGTTCCATCAAGGTCAAAATCCGGATTATTCGTCATTTGGTCAAAATACAGGGCGACGAAAAACTCAGTACAGCCCAAAGATGCTCCCGGGTGACCTGACTGACAGGCATGCACCATTCGTAAAATATCTCTTCTTACCTGGGAGCCAATTGCTTCTAATTGTTCAGTTGATTTTTTTTCCATTGATTTGGAATTATTTAATAATTTGATTGGTGTGTTCCTTTGTTTTTACTTTGGAAATAATTTCTTCAATTATTCCCTCTTCATCAATAATGAATGTGGTTCTCGCAGTTCCCATGTATTTTCTACCGTACATGTTTTTCTCTACCCAGGTACCATATTTTTCATGGACGCTTTTGTCCTCATCAGCGATCAATGGAAATGGTAAATCGAATTTCTCAATAAACTTTTTATGAGATTTTTCTGCATCCGAGCTTATTCCTAGCACTACATAGCCAGCTTTTTGAAGACTTTCATAATTGTCTCTCAAGTTACAGGCCTGGGCTGTGCATCCAGGGGTGTTGTCTCTGGGATAAAAGTATAAAACTACTTTTTTACCTTTGAAATCGGACAACTTGATAGGGTTCCCATCTTGGTCCTTGGACTCAAATTCAGGTGCCGTTTGGCCTACTTCTAATGACATAGTTGTGGCTTTATTGTTTGATTATTGATTTAAGGGCTTAAATATCGGAATAAATTAAATCTTTCCATTATAAATGGCCTCGTTATTTGCTCGATCTCTTACTTTTAAGACTACTTCGCCTTTTAAAGTGGTTCCGGGAAGTGGGGCAGACCAAATAACAGCTTGCTTGTGTTCGTACTTCATCTGTGTCCATTTTCCATCCACCCAGGCTTCAAAATCCTTAATTCCAGATAAACTGTCTTTGATCACAAACCTTATTTCCCTTCCATTGACCCGTGTGGGACGAATGGTAGGTGGAATGGTGTCCGTTGCCAATACAAAATTTCCTAAAACCCTGGTATTGAAATTAATGAATTGCCCTTCCCATTTTCCTCCCAGAAATTTTCGATGACCATTTCTATACAATTGGTACATATGGGTTTTTGACTTGTCCCCCATATAGTCCCCCATATTTGCCTTCACAGAAATCGAATGCCAAAGGTAATCAAACTGATCATTTAAACTCAAGCCTTTCATTCCTTTGTCTTCAAAAGTATCGACCCTTAAATAAAGGTCTTCCAGAAGGCTTTCTTCCTCAAAAAGAATTTTCACCTCTCCATTGTCAATAAGCGTTTCCTTTCCTGCAGGAATTTTGGCAATCACTCCCGGGAAAATGGTTTCAGAACATAGATTAATCGAGTCGGGAATTCCCAAAGCCATGTCCCATAGGTAAGTGCGTTTATTTTTACCTGCATAGGCATAAGGCAATTCCATGTTTAGGCCATGAACATGAACTTGAGCCAGGTCTCCGTCTTCAGCTTCACTACTGTTAATAATTAAAACATTCTCCAGGTATGCTATTTGTTGTTTTCCTGAGGTGTAATTGGTGCCCTTTAGCGTAGTAGGTGCTATTTCACCTAAAAACTCAATTTTCAGTTTGGAGGCATTAGAATAGGCATCCAATAGATTAACCGTAATGGACTTTTCTTCACCGGGTAATGCGGAAATGGCCCCACTTAAAACAGTGTCCGGCTCATAAAATGAAAACTTGTTGTTGGGTTTTTTATACAAGCGCGTATAGCGATTCCGATAGGTATGTAGGAGAATATGTCGGCCTATGTTAAAATCTATTTCATTGACTTCTGCTCTAAATATTTTTTTATCAGCCTCATAGATTTCAAAGATTGGGAAGCCGTTTCTATTGTACATCTCATCCAGCTGGTCATAAGCAAGGATTTCAATGCCCACCTTGCCGGAGATTTTAATGGTTGGTTGCACTTGAAAAGCACCGGAGCTGTAGATCAAAGAAAATTCTTGCCTGCGATACATGCCATTCACCCTGCTTTCGGGAGTCAAAGGACTAATGGCTACCCTCCGTACGATGGGGGAGGTGTTGTCTACGATTTCCCTGAAACCGGCATGTAATGGATCAATTGCCCGGTTGAGGGAATCTCGGATTTCAAAATGTAGGTGCGGTCCACCCGAAGATCCTGTATTGCCGGAATAAGCGATGGTATCCCCTTGAGAAATGGACAACTCCCCAGGTTCAGGATTGTATTCCAATTCATTTTCTCGGGCTTCGTAGATTTTTTGCTGCATGTATTCCGCAATAGGGGAGGCAAAATTCTTCAGATGGGCGTAAACAGTGCTTGTACCATTGGGGTGATTGAGGTAAAGCACATTGCCATAACCAAATGACGAGACTTTGATTTTGGCAACATATCCTTCGGCTGAAGCGTGTACAGGCAATCCTTGCCTACCTTCTGTTTTTATGTCAAGCCCTGTGTGGAAATGATTGCTCCTGATTTCACTCATGTTTCCGGCGAGGAAATTTTGTTCACCGGGTTTGATAGGAAAGAGGTAATAGCCTTTCTGAGTTTGTGAGAGAAAGACAAGAGAAAGCAATACAAATAGTAAGGTGTATAGGGAATTATTTAACTTCAAAATCCAACAATTTTTCATCTTCCACATATGCCTCCAGTCTATCTCCAATGTTCACCTTGCCTACTCCGGCAGGTGTTCCAGTATAGATAAGGTCACCTGTTTTCAAGGTGAAAAATTGAGACACATAGGCGATTATTACATCAAAAGGAAATAGCAACAGTGAAGTGTTTCCTGTTTGGCGCCTTTCCCCATTGATGTCAAGGTGAAAGTTGATATTGGAAATATCAGGAAAATCGCTGATCGGTTTAAATTGCCCTAATGGAGCAGAGCCATTAAATGCTTTGGCGATTTCCCATGGAAGGCCTTTTTCCTTGCACTTTTGCTGCAAATCACGGGCGGTAAAGTCTATGCCAATTCCAATTTCATTGTAATATTTGTGGGCAAACTGTTGTTGAATGTATTTGCCTTCTTTGTTTATTTTAAGGACCAATTCCACTTCATGGTGGATATTGTCAGAATATTCCGGATGATAAAAAGGGGCATTGTCTTTTAACAAGGCCGTATCCGGTTTCATAAATACAACCGGTGATTCGGGTCTTTCGTTGTTAAGCTCTTCTATATGTGCCGCATAATTTCGGCCTATGGCAATTATTTTCATCTTCAAAGAAATAATAGTATGGGTTGCAAAGAAAGGGATTATAGGTTGATTTTAAAAGAGGCTTTATTTAATCGGGAAAAAGTTTAGAAATTGTTTTAGAATTTATCCTGCTGGCTTAAAATCAATTAGCCCTCTTTTCCGACTAAAGCGATAAAAAAGTCCCCTTTTTTCTTGTTTTGGTTTTGTTAAATTGAAGAATATTGGTTTATATTTGCATCACTGATCGGGAAGCGGTCGGAATTGATATTTAGTTATGGTTTTGAAAGCCCGTATTTATCCTGTTTTAGGATAGTATAAAAGGTTTATTAAAATCAAAATTGATAGTTTAAATGCTTCACCAATACTTAGAGAGTTGGGTGAGTGGCTTAAACCAGCAGTTTGCTAAACTGTCGTACGCCTAATAGCGTACCGGGGGTTCGAATCCCCCACTCTCTACTGAACAAAACCCTAGCTTATTGATTTTCAATAGGTTAGGGTTTTTTCTTTAATAAAGGGGACTGTTTGAGGGTCGGGATAAATTTCGAGATTAGCTGAAGGTATAGTGCGAAAAGGATGCAATCCAAAGTGTTTTACTTTTAAATGTTGCATGAGGGCAAGGGGAAAATAAATTTGGTCTTCTGTATTAGAATATAAATAATTTGAAGTCGGCTTGAGATAAATGGAAGGCGGAGATAAAAATAGCTTTTAATGATTGGATTTACTGGGCTGGTAGTTTTTATTCCCAAATCTTATTTTAAAGCTTTTAACGACTTTGATTTTAGCAGTAGGGATAGAAGGGGTAACCCCCTGTAAATATGGGTCATTCCCGTCACTATTTAAATAAGGAGAGTTTTTCATAAGTTGCAGATCAAATATCCTCTCCCAGCTTTCCACTTTGTCTACCAGTTCCCCATCATACAACTCTATTGGAAAATCATTTAATACACAATGCCAATAGTTAAAATCAGATAATAGTACATTAGATTCAGAGATATCTACTTTCAAAAGAATATAGATAGCACCTTTATCGGAGGACCATCGACGTCTTAAGTCAGGCCTCTTGGTCCATAACCAGATAGGATAACACTTGGGACAACCTAGCCTTTTTACCATTTGATCAATCATCCATTTATAAGGTTCTTCAAAAGCGGCCCAGGCTGGATCCCCAGTTAATATAGATTTCTTTTTGGCCTGCTCCCAGGAATCAATATGTTGAATGGTCCAATAGGTTTTCACTTTCAAATCAATTTTCTTTTGATTTTTTAACACGATCAAATCCGTCCTAATGGTTAAACAAAATTTTCTAAATTATCCGTTAATTATCCGATTAGTCTACCTGAACGTAAATTTAGGTAAACGAATTTAGCCCGATTGCCGGTTTATAACCCCTCTGAGCTTTTAGTAGTCTTCAGCGAGATGAGATGGTTCATTTCGCTACTCTCCCTCATTCCTCTTTTCGGTATTTCAAAATCCACACATTTTCAGGTTTTATTCTTCTGTTTTTCCATTCATAGTAAATTTCCATGCCATCCGAAAAAGGTTCTATGGTGTCAATATTTGAATATCCAACGACATCAAGGACTTTTTCGAATTTGAACCACACAAACCGTTTATCACCATTAAGGTAAGGTTTTTCCAGTGTAGGAAGTAGTTTAATTGCTTTTTCTTCAGCTTCATTTTCATTAACTGCTTTGATTAAAACGACTCTGTCTTCATACCCCTGTAACCCACTTGTCTGACCTTCGATCAATATTCCAAAGCGGGCCTTTACGGAGTAATAATCGGTAGTTGCTGCTTCTACAGCTGTCTGCTTTTCTTTTTTCGCGGCTACCCCTTCTATTGACTTAATATTGAAGTTACGGACATAATTTTTATCCCTTAGATAAAAAACTGATTGGAGAACTATTTTGCCCATTACTGTGTACGGTTGCCTTCGCGTCCCTGAGACATTTATAGGATTTATCAGCTTGAAATCGTTTTTAAGTGATGCATAGGCCTTCTGCAATGTAGCCTCCCATAGTTTTACCCGGGTTTCTGGTGGTATCTGGATTAATTCTGAATCATCCATACAGGGACCTTCCAGATTAACTTCTATTTCTGCCAATTTTTCACTATGTTTCGCTTCATCAATCGAAATCTTCCATCCTTTTAATAGTTCTTTCATTTCTTTCATTGTCATCATCATCAGCAGTTTGGGACTCTTTTGCCACATTTTAGACATGAGACCCTTTTGTATATAAATTACTAAATTGATATTATATAGGCTTTTTCCCTTAGAATTGTTTCAATTCTGTGCCAAGGAGAAAACTCCCCACAAGTATAAATGGACACTTTGTATAAAATATAAAACCTTTTCAAAATTCATTTACATTACCTAATTTAGGATTAGATAATCCTGGTTCGTTTTATTTAATATTTCTGAGATACGATATATGGAAAAAACAGAATACAGAATATTATTTCCAATGAAGGATTAACCCTTTTTATATTCACCAAATCTGATTTAAAAAGCTTTGATCGGAATGATGTTATCAATAGCAATCGCAGGAGTGGCCCCTTGTAAATGAAGACTTTTATCCTTATTGGTATTAAACAAAAACTCGGAGGTTTTTATAATTTCAAGTTCAAATATCCCCTCCCAACTTTTTTCTTTGTCTACGATTTCGCCATCGTATAACCTTAACGGAAAATCATTCAATACTCAATGTCAATGGTAATATTCAGACAAAAGGACCTTCGATTCGGTTAAGTTCACTTGCAAAAGAATGTAGGTGGCGCCTTTATCGGAGGACTACCGCCGTCTTAAGTCTGCCCTTTTGGTCCATAACCAGATTGGATAACACCTCGGACAACCCAATCTTTTAACCATCTGATCCATCATCCACTGATAGGCTACATCAATAGGTTCATATACCCAAGCTGAATCTCCGGTTGATACCCCTTTATTTTGGGCTTGCTCCCAGACGTCGATATGTTGGATGGTCCAATAGGTTTGCATTCCTGAAATTACTTTTCTTCTATTTGGTTTAATTCAAAGGTATATTCTGCTAAGTTTTCATTTTCTCCCCAGGAAATTTCGCCGATTTCTTTAAAAGTTACCGTATCCTCACCAGTGATTACCCGCCCATGGATATAATAGGTTGCAGGATCCAAATTTCCAAAAAGGACAATACCACGTTCATTACTTGTGCCATTGGCCACCGAAGCTATTCTTAAGCTATCTGATTTTAAGGAGGTCGCACTTCCATACAAAAAGACCTCTGCATTTGGAAACCGTATTTCATCGGAATTTTTCACCTTTATTATTGCCATTGGGTTGAATATTGATGGAATATCAAGGCTAAGTTTACCATCATTAGAATTCAATTGATTCGCTGTGATTTCTGAATTTGTCCAGGTTTTCTTGTACCAGATTGGAAATAAACCATTAATGTTTTGCCTTAAAGTAGCCTCTAAATCATAGGTACCGTGTAGGAGATTTTCGAATACGAATTCACCATTTGAATCAGCAGTAGCTGTATAAATTTTGCTTCCAGCCGTTAGCTCTACCATTGCTCCTGAGGCGACCCTATCTTGGTCCATGGTGATATCCGTATAAATTAGCCTACCGCTTAATCTGGCCCTGAACAATTCACTTTCTGTGTTTACTTCTAAAATGTAAAGCTCAGGATTACTATTTTCGACTTTAAAGGTAGTATTCTTGGAATATTCATATAGATTGGAGGAATATGAGATATCGATGATATACTCAATCCCTTTTATGAGGAAATTTGCCTCAAATCTTCCATTGTTTGCCTCCAACTCATAAGTTTGTGTTTTTGGTCCATGTTCTGAAGTTATTTTTATAACTGCATTGGAAGCGGTGTCAAGTTCGTTGGTTAAATAATCCCTATACAGAACGACGCCTCCTATACTTCCTCCAACTGGATCAAAGAACGCGTCCTCTTTACAGGAAGCGGTTAACAATGAAAGAAGAAGTAAGAACAACTTAAAAATCGATACAACATGTAAATTTTTCATTTTTGAATTATTTAAAGATTCCACTTATACCAAAAAATGAACTAAATACACTGAGATCAAACCCTACTGAAATAAATGCAGCGCCCTTTATCGGATTTTGAATGTTGGGTTTACCATTTTCATTTAAATGCAGTCTTTCATTTTGACCAAAATGGCCACCAACTATAATACTAGCACCAGGATAGGGTTCGTATCCCAGCCCCAATACCCAATTTTCAATGGGGTTATTCTTAAGCCCCATCCCCAGATAGATAAAGCTTCCATAGTGCCAGGGTTGGGGCTTTACTTTCCAGGAGGGCTTTTGCTCCCGGATATCAAATCTCTCGATATAGTACTGAACCCCCGCTGTCACATCAAATTGGTGGGGATTTTTGCTCAAGCTGATGTCATTGTCGTCGATGGTATAATTATTGCGATTCAGAAAGCTGTACATAGGACCAACTTTGGCCCGAAAACGATATAATTTAGTAGCCCGATAACTTCCTTTATGCAACACTTTATCCCCTTCTTTAATGTCGTACTTCACTATGTAAGGAATGGAATCAAGGCTAGGTGGTTCAAAATAGATGATTTTGGATTCCAGTTTGGCTGTTTTGTCGGATGGGAGTTTTAGAGGTAAGCTGGGGCCTAGCTGTAGGGATTTAATAAATTTAAGATTGTTATTAAATAATGTATCAAATAGAGGATACGCATCATTAAAAACCACACATGAGTCCACCGCCATGCTATCAGGAATAAAGCCCTGCTTATATTTAATAATTTCCTTTATCGCATCACCAAAATTGATGTCTGCTATATTTCCTAATGCTTTAAAATCTTCCTCAATCCGAGTAGCGTCGTTGGTTATTAATTTTATCTCTGGCTCAATGGTGTAATTAGCACCTGGATTTTTGTTATGCACCAATACCAATAGCCGTTCATTTTCCTTAATGGATGAAATTGGTTCCCTATTCATCGGCAGAAAATTATTCTTGACGTTATGGTGCCGCATGTATATGGCATCGGAGGTTGATACTCCCAATTCACCACGATAGAGCAGGTCATCTCTTAAAAAAGGTGGCTTTGGGCTTTCACCAGCGATTTTTTCCTTTATCTGTGCCATTTTCTTCACGAGATCCATTACTTCCTTACTTTCGTTCAATTCAATGGAGTTTTTAGCCAAAAGTTCTTCATAAATGGCAAGCTCTCTTTTTTCGGCTGCAAGATTGGAAGGGAAAATGGATTGTGCCTGATGGGCAAACGGATTTATTTTGGGAACACCTTTGGTTAACCATAGCCAACTTTTTATCCATGTTTTTGCTGTTTCACTTTTAAGTAAATCAAGTAATATAGATGGTTGCTTAGAGAGGCATATTATCAAATCCAATCCTTTTTTACATTCTGCCTGAGAATAACATTGCCTATTTTGAAATATTTTTTCTAGTTTTTCTAGTTTGACTTTAAATGGCTTACTATTAATCTCTTTTGAAGTCTCTACCAATACGTCAGATAAGTTTTGAAGAAAATCTTTATTGAAAATCTTGTTATCGATATTTTTGCTGTACCAGTCCGACACCATTTTTTCCATTGGATTTAATTTCCGCAGCTCAAATTCCAAAAGATCAGATTCGTTTAAACTGATAGTATCGGTTTTATAGTCATTGCTGTTTAAATCTAACGTGCTATCATATAACAACTTTCCATCCTTAAATAATCGATAGGTCACGGAATAGTGAAGCTTACATAGTGAATTCAAATCCGGTAGTTCATCTGAAGGATCTTTTGGTTTAATGTCTTTGAAATCTTTGTTAATTTTTATTTTATTTATTAAATATTTTAAATAAGAATGATCTTCAGGACTGATGTTTTTATTAATTAGGTCCTCTAATTGGTATAGGTAATGTCCTTGTTGTGTTTCAATTTCTTTATTTCCTATACCATAGAACGTTTCAAAAACATCCTTGTATTTTTCTAATTTAGTAATGGTTTCATAATAACGGTCCCCTAAGTTAATGACCCTATCTTCAACGTCCGATTCATCAGGCGCTCTCACTTTAAAAATTATTTGATCTTCATTGTTGATCAATTGGGGTGGGGAGGAAACCAATTCGCCACTATTAGAAAACTCAAGGATATGTGTTTTCCCGGAATTGGATTCCTTTAATTTACCGGTTACTTTTACTTTTAATTTTGTTGTTTTCTTCTTTTCTTTTAATTTTATTTTACCTTTTTCAGGATAAAATAAAAGGCTCAAATTTTCTTTATCTAGTTCTTCGGTGTTAGTATCCTTCAAATGAAGGTTTTCTGCACTTCCGTAAATGATTAGCATATCTTGAGCCAATCCAAATTTTACATAAAAGAGAAAAAGGAGGGTTATAAGTAGCGGATTTTTCATAAGAAATACTATTTTATTTTTGGGGTAGGGATGTTTTTGAGTTGGTTACTGTTGCTCTATAGGTTTATGTAAAAGGAATAAAAAAGTAACCCTTATAAAAAGATTATTTTTAATTTAAGTAAAATACTTTACGTTTTCAAGTTTATTCCATTAATAAAAATTCATTGATAATTATATTTTCATTGATAACACCATCGCTACAGTAATAGGAAAATAGGTATATATAAATTTTTAAAAATTGATAGTCGATTCAATTTAAGTGAATGCAGGGCTTGCCACTATCTGCTACGGAAAAATCAATACTGTTTTCATTACTCGATAATTCCAAATCAAAAGAATTTTCTCTATTCCGGCTTTAAATATATACAGGGGTTATTTGCGAGATTCCCAGTAGCTGCTACCTCTTTGTTTAGCTTCTGGCAGTATTAGGTTTCTCTATAATTCATTTTCACATTTTCCAGCTAATTGTGTGGAACATTCAATTGAAAGAAGAGTAAAGGCAAAGATCCTGTATGAAAATCGGTGTCAGAATAGTTTGATTTTTCATTCCATCTTAGTCCAACCGGGAAAAGAATCTCCCCTTTCCTGGTGGTGGCTGGATTCTCGTTTGACTATTTAGTCCTCCGTAATGGTGAGGTCTATACCAGAAAAGGAGAGCCCAAATTAAGGACTCTCCTTCTTTTCTACACATGTAAAACACAAGGAACAATACCTGCAATGCTTTAATTTTAGTAGCAACTAAAATGAATAAACCACTCCAAAAATAGTATTTCTAGCTTCATAGGAGGTTAGGGTAACTCCAAATGAGTTGGTGAACAAATAATCGAATCCAAATTTCCAAATGAATCCGTGGCTATACAACCTCTCCGTAGTTCCAAGATAATCATTTTCCACTGTTACTTCATTAACTCCATAACCCAGATGTACAAAGGGAAATAACCCTTTATTCTGCTTTTCGTAATTTTCAAGGAGTAAGTTCACCGGAAGATAAAAACTCCCGTAGACATTGACATGTTGAGAGCTAAAAACTGGTAGATCTTTAGGGAAGTAGTACAAATAACCTAAGCCCATGTTGAAGGCATTTCTAATTATCCTGATTTCGGTATCCATTCCCAATTGAAAAGGTTCCAGTCCTACGTTAATCCGGCTAGGCTTGTATTCCACTTTATTTCCACGAGTTGTAGTGACCATGTCATCCTGATTTAGCCTGTTCGGGTCACTGAGAAAAGATGAATCGGGTAATGGTTCGGTAGCTAGATTAAGTTCCTGCCTATCCGAACTATCCCCATTTTGGAGGATATTTTCATCCTTCTGCAGGTCGCTATTGGCTATCTCTTTAAATATTTCACGCTGTCCATTTTCATAAATGACCATCAAGACTTCTTTCCGGGGAATATTATATAGCGGGCCCTGTAGATTTCCCCATTTTCTGTATTTTATCTCATTGTCAGTAATCTCTATTACTTTCGAACTTATTTCAACAAGTTTTTTATCAATGATGGTATCTTGGGAATACACATTTCCAGTTAATAGAGATATACCTACTAATATTAATATAGGGTATTTCATTTGATTAAAATTTAGATTTTATCGAAAATTAATATTGAATGGAATAGACATTAGATTTTGCATTTGATTCCGAAAGCGCACCTGTATAGGTCTGAACGATTGTTCCATTATTAATTACCCGCAAGGTATATTCGGATAGATTATTTGTGATATCACAACTGCTGTAGTATTCTACCCAGAATTTGTAGGTACCTGAAGGAGCCGAACCGATTTCCCAATAAATATTCTCATTGGGACCATTGGGACAATCTCCGCAGAGACAATCTACGTCCAATTGCCCACCCTGTCCAGAAGTATTAAAATAGTTTATTATTGTTCCGTTTGGGGTTTGTACATAAAGGTCAAGATCTACGTTATCTCCATTAGTAAATTTTAAATTAAATTGTGGATTTCCTATTTGACCAACAATTTCTTCTTCGATATCCGGTTCTGGTAATGTCGGTTCATCACAGGCGGCTACCGTTAATAGAAAAACAAGTAAGAAAAAGCTTCCAGCGTAGTTAAACAAGTGTAAATTTTTCATGATTTTTTAAAGTTTAGAAGGTTTTGAATTTTATCTTTATGAATAAAAAATATTCAAGTAACCCATTTTATTCAATATTTATTTTTTTGATAAGCAAAAAAAGTTCTCTTATACCTAAAAAATAGTTTTTTAAGTGAAGATAATAATGTACCTTGAATGGTTACATTTTGGATATTTTTCATTAATAAAAAGAATGTCAGAAGATTTTATTTTAAAAGAGATTAAATCGGGTAATCAAAAAACGTTGGGTATGGTCTATCAGAAATACCGCAACGATTTTATCCAATGGGCTTACAATGCATATAGATGTTCTCAAGAAGATGGAAAAGAAATCTATCAATTGTCGTTCTTTATTTTTTACGATAACATTAAGACCGGTAAATTGGAAAATTTATCCAGTAACATTAAGACGTATATTTTTGCCATAGGCAAAAATAAAATACTTGAAATGAAAAGGAGAAATGCCAGATATGGCTTTGATATTAATGAGGAAATTCTGAGCATGGAGGAGGAAAGCGAAATCGAAAACCAGAAAGAAGAACAATACAAGAAGATTACTGAAGGACTTCGTCAACTAGGGAATCCTTGTAAGAAAATTTTAGAAATGATGTACTATGAGAATCGGAATATGGATTTTATCAGTGAAAGGATGGGGTATAAAAATGCCAACACTGCCAAAAACCAAAAATATAAGTGCCTGCAGCGACTAAAAAAAATTGTAGAGGGAGTTAAGGTGTAGAGCTATGGAATATCAAGAAAGTAATGAAGAAACTATTCAGCGTTACCTGGACGATGAACTTGGAGAGGATGAAAAATTGGCATTCGAAGCAAAGGTGAAGGCAGACGCTTCTTTACAAGAACAAGTGGCTGCATACCGATTACTTGTAGCAGGAATTCGCTTCCAAGTAAGAAAGGAGAATTGGGATAAAATCAGCGAATTAGAAAATGAAGCAACTTCTAAAGCTGTTTTTAAGCGCGTATATTTAAATAGTTGGAAATACGCGGTAGCAGGTTTAGCAGTTCTTTTGGTAGCAACCTTTTTTATGTATAAACTTTTATCAAAACAAGAAGATATGCAGGACCTTTACGCAGAAAACTTTTCTGCTTATCCGGCTTTGGTCCATGCCACCGTACGTGGAGCAGATGAACCAAAAACCTTAGAAGAACAAGCTTATGCAGCATATAGCAATGAGGAATATGAGGAAGCTACACTGTATTTTACCAATATACTTGAAGCAGGTGAAGATCCCTTGGTAAGGTTTTACCTCGGCAACACCTATCTGGCTATGGGAAATTATGATGCTGCTATACTGGCTTTGGAGCGAGCAATCGAATCCCCTATGATGTTAGAAACGCAAGCCAAGTGGTATCTGGGCTTAGCATATCTTGCAAGGGGGAGAAAGGAAGACGCATTAATCCAGTTTAAAGAATTAGCGAAAGGAACAACATCTTACAGTGAAAAAGCAGAAACAATTATTAAACAACTCTAAACAAAAAGAAAATGGAAGAAAATTTAATTTTAGCAGGACTGGTTAGTAGGGTTGACGATTCTCGAACCCCCAGCAGTGGAGGTCCGTTAATCAATATTGGAATCACACTAATAGATTCAATTAAAAGATTGGATCCCGAGGTTAACCAACGTGAAATGAAAGATACTGGTTGGGAAGACAAAATATTTGAAGTGGTAACATGGTATTTGGAATATATTGGGGTAAATCCCAGCCTACTTCAAACTGGGAAAATAACAAACGATGACGAAACAGAGAAAAATTACTTTTTTGCAGGAAACGATTTATTGAAAGAGGGAGATGAAATTCTTTATAAGGACTTGGATGATCCAAGTGGCTTGTTCCAAGTTGTGATTATTGGCAAAAGATCTTGATTATTTTGATACTAAACGGAAACAGAAAAATAAGACGCAAGGCAATGTCAATACCATCACTAAAAATAAAATGAAGGAATTGTGCTTATTGTGGTCCTCAAAATGAATTGAATCTATTTCCCCAATCAATAAAACTCCAGCCCAATAGCGCGGATGAGCTGTTATCTCATCCGCATTTTTGATAAATGCTAACTTACCATTTTGTAGCGCCACATCTAACTCCTTTGCTGATTTTAAATCATCATAAAATTTCTTTATAATTAAAGAAGTACTTCGATCATTGATTCGCCACATAGAGGCAATTAAGCTAGGACAACCGGCATATCTGAATGCCCTTGCAATATTAAACACTCCTTCGCCTTTTTTTACCTCCCCGATTCCTGTTTCACAGGCACTTAAAACAGCCAATCTTGCTTTTAATGATAATGCCGTTAATTCATGATAAAACATAAATGTGTTCTCAAAATCACTTTCTTCTCCCCAAAATTGAACAGCCCCAAGAGAAGCGCTGTTTTTACTTCCTTTTCCATGCAAAGCCAAATGAATGATTCCTGCATCTTCTACATGATTGAGGAAATTGGATTTCGTGGCATCCCCTCCAGAAAAGGGAGTGGAAGAAAAAATTGATGCGACGTGTGAAGACTCTTCGTAGCCTCCCCTCAAGTTATATTTTGAACCTTTAATATTTGCTTCATTACCATAATCAAATATTAGTACCTTTTCGGAGGTAGGCAAAGATTTATCTCTTAATAAGACCCGGGAAGAAAAACTATAACTTAGTTGACGTTCATTAATCAAATAGTGTAAATTTTTATAATCTACATGGAGTGGATTTGCTTTCTGTGTAAGAAACGCTTCAAACGGCAAAAATGATAGTTTGCCATCCGGAACGAGGATAATTCTAGAATTGTCTTTGTCTAATGTTGTAAGGGATGGACCTATAAGTGTCTTATATAGTTGATGGGAAGAATAACAGTATTCTTCAAAATCCTTGTTAATTTCATTAAGATTTGTATTTCCTGACATTTTTAATGAGAAATTTTCGATTAGCGTATCCAAATCACCCTTATTGTCGATTTTTCTAAAGGCTATTCCATTTTTTTCTGGATCTATCGTCATTACATAAATAGCAGAATCCCCATAAAAATATTCCACTAAAACAGCCTTTTTATCTGCCAAATATTCCTGTACCACACTTAAATTTGTCATTTTGGTGTTATACATTAATTGGTAATACTCATTGTATTTATCAGCAAGGTGATTTTTAAACTTTTCAAGCCTTCTTTCTGAATAGAATAACTTATTTTGGAAGCTCTCTATTTCCCTAATATTGGTTGAATTATCGATTTGTCTGGTAAAAAACTTAATTTGAGTTTCCAGATTATGTTCTTCCAGGACTAAAGAATCCGGAATCCCAAGAAAATTATTGATTTCAGTTTTGTGTAAATAGTCAATTAATACCAAAGATTTACTTTTCTCAATAATTCTGAATATTTCATTCGAAATTTTATTGGAAGGCATAATTTCAAACAGTTCGATGGCACAATTCAAAGCCTGTTCATAAACAGATTTATAAGCGCTTGCAAGTTCCAATCGTGAATTTTCTCTTAGCATAGAGTTTCGAAAAAGAGTAAGAATCTGATCGAAATATAAATAGCTCTCCCAAGCCTGTTCTAGATATTTAAAATCAGATGTTTGAGTATAAAGTTGGAAATCACAAATCCCAAGTAGAGAAAGCCCCTCTAGAACGCCTTTTACCTCTCCGTCTAAAAAAGATTTTTCCGAATCTTTATTGATTAAATTCGTAATACCTTTTATTTTCAAGGCTTTCTGAATGTATACTTTACCTAAGCTATAATCTTTAACTCCCACAAGATGACGCCCATATTCCAGATAACTATTTGCCGTAATAGGGTTTTCTTTTCCTAGAATTTTTTCGTTAATCTGTATTCCAGTATTAAAATAATCATCAGCTCTATCGGGTTTGTTTGTATGGTTCAGAGCGCCAAAATTTATTAAAACTTCTGCCAACTTTAAACTATTTGATGTTTCATCTTCTGTAATTCTTCTGGCTAAATCTAAATATTTATATGATTCATCTAATTCCCCCATTTTTTGATATGCTAAACTAGCACCAATATAGTAATCTGGAAGATATTGGGAGCTGTATTTAGGCTCCATTTTCATCAATCGAATGGCTCTTTTATAGTGCGCTATAGCATTACTGAGATCATTTTTGTCGATAAATAAATTTGCTAATAGACTTTCACATAATGAGATAAATAGATAGTTTTTTTCTTTTTTATATTCAATGTTTGCCTTTGTTGCATAAGTTTCTGCCTTCTCAGTATCTCCTTTTAGTCTGTAAGTTGTGGCTAGGTTATAATAAATTTCTGCAACATCAGTCTGTGGATCCAAAAGTATTTCACTTTCCCTAATATGCATAGCCATCTTGTAGTACTTTTCTGCATGTAAATAATTTAGATAACCATATCTGTATACATCTCCTATGGCGTTGTAACAATATCCAACTTGATTTGATTTAATACCAAAGGATTTTTTCATAATATCTAAAGATTTATTATAGAATATTAATGCTGAATCCGGCATATTTTTGTAGTCATATAAAAGTCCGTACCTATAAAAAATTTGCCCTTCTAATCGCTCGTTATGGGGCAATTGTTGAAGTGATGTTTCAGCTTTTAAAATAAATTCCTCTGCTTCCTTTATCTGCCATTGACCTGTAAGTATGGCTGCTGATCGACAAGCCGATATCACCTGTCCTTCATAATTTTTTTCTATAAAAAATAGCCGGTAAGCTTCTTTATAGACTTCTAGTGCTTTTGCCACCAATCCATTACTTGCTAATAATTCCGCCTCTTCTAAGTACGGATGCTCAAATTTCTTTTGCCTTAAACTGTCAGAAGCAAAAATTTCACCCTGGTGGAAAAATAAAAGAGTGCCTAATAGAAAACAGATAATATAGGAAGTGGGTCGATTTCTTTTTTTCATGGCAATTGCCTGATTATCAGTATAAATATAAACAATAATTCTAAAATGATAACTATGGTATTTTAAAAATACTCCATTACTTAAGGTTGCTTAAAGTATTCTTTTCGGAATACATGATATTAAGAATATGAAGGAAGGCCAACCTTTAGGGTTGATAGACGAAACTTGCCAAACTATTTGTGGTTCCTGTTTATTGGAAAGACCCTACAACTGTTGGAAAGTAACCGGAGGGAAAGTTTTAGGGACTCAGGAGCAAAATGACTTCCAGATCGTATCATCTGTTTCTGGTAAAAGAGGTGAAAACACGAAGAAAGTCACAAGGTGCGTTTGACTGAGCGAGGGCCGGAAACGCGATCTAATGTTTTGGTACGCCAGATCTCAACTCTACTTGTGAGCGGTTTACTAATACTGGTAAAAGCGGAAACAGGCTCTGGTGGTACCCCTAGCCGTAAGGAATATACCGACCGAAATAATCTAGGGACCCTTATGAGCTTCTAATCATTTTGGAGTTTGAGTTCCTTTATCTCCCTTACTAGGTGTATGTGTGCAGTGAAGTCGTTGATGTGAATCAAAGACATGTTGTATACAAGAGGGTAGTAGGTCTACCGCAATTGCTGAGAAAGCGGAGGTTGAAAACCACTTGTCGGTGCCGTTTTGGTAACTAAAAGGTGTTGAAAGGAAAGAGGAAAAGGTACCCTGGAGGAATCGGTTGGGTATGGGAGTGATGTTGGAAATACAAGAAACTATGCTGGATTAGAAGGTTTGATAGCCGCGGATCATTGGTGAATCCGTTCAATAATGACTTGAAAATAATAGAAGGGTGTAGTTACAAACTCACCCAGCTCACGAAGGCATAAACTACACCTAGGGGGGATACAATTATGGACTCATGAAAACCATCCAATTGAATCTATGTAGAATATTTTTCTGATGACAGCCGAAGACATCACTAAATACATCGGGTGGAACTATGAGGTTTACAGCTCTAAAAAAAATAAATACTGAAATATCATCCATTGGAACAAATCAAATTGTAATACGGAATCGTTAACTTTAGGGAACGAAAAGAAAAAACCGATGGACACAGTTAAAATACGAGAAGAAATAAGCCAATACCTTCAACATGCAGATGATCGTGTGTTAAAGCTTATTCATGGGCTGATTAAAGCAGACCAAATAGCTTCACCTGTTGGATATAAACCCGATGGCACAGCTATCACAAAAGAGGAACTAATATCCAGGGCGGAAAGGTCTGAAAAGGACATTAGAGAAGGCCGTGTAAAAACGTCAAAACAGGTCAGGGAAGAATTAAAGAATTGGTAATCCATGGAGGTTAGGTTTTCAGAGTGGGCGAAAATGTGCTTGAAAGAGATTTACGATCATTATTCAGGGGAAGTCAGTCCCGAAAAAGCGACTGAGATTGTAAATAAAATAATTGACAGAGCAGAAACGCTTGAAAACTATCCGGATAGAGGGAGAGTAGAAGATGACCTGATATCTCTTGGGAAAGGGCACCGATATTTGCAGGAATATCATTACAAAATCATTTACAAAGTTGATAGAGAAATCGTTATTGTAACGGATATTTTTAGCAACTATCAGAAACCTACCAGGAAACCGAAAAGGAATAAATAACCACCGAGCAAGACCACGGCTAAGTGTAGAATCGGCTACACCCTGTTATTCTTAACCTCCTTTAAAGTCGTATTCTGTTATATGCCATTTGCAATGGCTTCTGAAAGTCCTCCTTATCCAAGTAAACAAATGGACAAATTTTGAGACCCCATCCAAATCAACGATACTTTATTCAGTTACTCGGGCAGCATTTATTTGTAATTCAATCAAGGATAGACTATTTTTAGTTTTGGGAGAGGCTTATCAAATAAGAAATCAGGAAATCGAACCTGCCAGAGGCAGACAGGCATGCCGAAATCGTCAGGCCAAGGAATGATTATCTTGACGAGATTCCACCCCGATAAACCGGGGCAAGTTCTGACCTTTGGACAAATATAAACAGTTGAAATGCCCTATTTTTTCACATTCCAAATGTATTCATGAGAATCCGGTAAGGGCCGGAATCGTGGAAAAACGGGAGGATTATATGTGTTCGAGTTCAAGGAATTATGCTGGATTAGAAGGTTTGATAACCGTGGATCATTGGTAATTCCGTCCAATTCCAATTGCAAATTGGATAGGATAGAAGGGTTTTTTGCAAACCTACGCCCAGCTCACGAAGGCATAAACTACACCTAAGGGGGATTATGAATAAGTACAATAACTTTAAAGAAAGGAAGGTCAAAGCTTTGAAATGCCATAGAAAAGTTACTGTTTTTATCCAAACCTTTTTTACCATTATGGACGGGGATACAATTTAGTCTAACCTAATGGACCATTAGCCGACTGCACATTAAGAGCCGTTTGAAATGCGCCAGCATCCGTGATTTCCGCTAAAAAAAATGAATAAACAATTGAAAGGTTCACGTATCTCGATTGACCGGGATGAGCAGTTTAGGGGTGGGATTCCCCTTTACCTACTTGACTAGCGAGAGGCATTTATTTTTTCGCAAAATTTGCCTACTTGACACACTATTATTTTTGTTTTTGAATCATCATTACATGTAAAAAGAGAATTCTGTCCAAAATTGAAAGTAATTTTTCGGTTATTTAGTGTAGATGTTCATTAATAATCTTTAATGATTGAGTAGAGGATATTATAGAGATTGAAGGATTATAATCCACACCGACTACTAGATGACATTTGTAATCTCTGTCAATACCTATTTGATAACCATTCGCTAACAATACATTTTCTTTTCGAATGGAAAATACACCGTTCTCAGGTATAATATGAAGCTGATTTAAGTTAAGATTTAAACCTAACCCAAGCAGTTTGCTGTACGCTTCCTTCAAACTCCAAACGGTGAAAAAATCATCAGTTGCTCCAAAATTATTGAAGTCCTTTTCATTGTACACTATCTGGACTAGGTCCTCATTACTATTTGAGGTGATCATTTCAATATCTATGCCAAGGTCAATTGTGGAGATAGCTAAAGCCACCCAGTCACCTGAATGGGATTTGTTGTAAAAAAATGTATTTGGATCATCAATGAAGGGCTTTCCGTATTTTCCATGTTTGATATTCAATGTTCGTTTTTTCAAGGAGTGCTGTAGAATTATCCTTTCAAATGCCTTATGAACAACATAGTTTCTTTCCAGGTCAAGGTTGATGAACTCTTTAGATTTATTCCTTTCATCTTTCTTCAGAAAGGGTAGAAGATTTTCCGAATCCATTAAGACATCTGAAACCTTCAAAACAAATATTTTAATCGGGATCTGCTGCATACTCATCCAGAAGGATTTCTTCAATACAATTTAGTAATGCCCATTAGGTCATTATGAAACAATTGATTGATATTTTTATTTGAATACTTTGACCAATCTTATTCCTGATTTTCAGCACGTGTAGTGAGTTCGCTCCCAACTGAAAAAGAGTTCGCTTCTTTGCTGGCTATTTCGGTCTGACCATGCCAGTGATTTCGGCCAAATCGTTCCTCTAAGAAAGATTATTTAAAGTAGGTGAATTTTATTCATTTTTCAAGATTCCTTTGCTTAAAGATTCTCTTTTGAGATCTATTCTGTGAGAAGAGTTTACGAGTCTGTCCAGGATTGCATCAGCGATCCAATAATATCATTCCACTTCGATACAGATAATTGTGAAGATACCTGAGTTGATTTTTCGGTAAGCCTGTCATCAATGATATCCAATATTATTTCTCTTGCAGCCGTATCAAAAGCTTGTAGCTCTAAGTTATCGAGAATAAGCACGGCTCTGTTCTGGAGTTTCTGCAGTTCCTTGAGATAGGTACCATCACTTTGGAGAGTTTGAAAGGTATTGCTGTATATTGTTCTATGCCCCATCAGGCATGCTTGGTTACCTAGGGCTTGAACGAGGTAACTTTTCCCACTCCTGATTGACCGGTAATGATGATGTTTTCTTTTTTACGTATAAAATCAATGGTTGCAAGTTTGGTGAACAGGTATTAGTCAAGATTGCGCCCATGGCTGTAATCGATGTCTGCAACCATAGCTTTTTGTTTAAAAACTGCCCCTTTTATCAGCCTGCCCATTTTTTGCTCTGCCGGTCCTCCCACTCAGGGTCTGCCATCAGGACGATGTATTCATTGGCTGTAAAGTCGGTAAACCTGTTGCTACCGATGTTCTGATGGTGGAGTTCTGCCATGCCACTAAGTCTCATCTGTCTGAGATTTTACGCTGTTTGGTTACTGATCATAATTGTTTTGTTTATTGGTAAGTAGATGCCCCTGATGTTTTCGTGGGTAGGAATAGGAGGCTCTTTATTGTCCAGATCATCTGTGGTAATTTTATCCAGGTTGTTTTCAAGTCTATTTTTGATCCTGTAATAGGATATGGCCTTGGCGTATATTGCTCTGCTACATGCAGCGTCCAACTTTTATTTGCCATAAAGTTTAACAAGCATTATTATCTCTATGGTTCTTTTGTAGACTGTTCCCCGATAATCAGATTCGGTAAAAAGTTCGGTAATACATGCTTTTACATTGGTTACCAGAGGAGCAGCCTGCTTCTTGAGGTAGTCAGGGCTCCAGTCCAGGTATTTTTTATGTGTACTGCTAAAGTGTTCCCTATTGGTATTGTAACAGTCTTTTGATTGGTTTCTTATATACAGAGCTATTCTATTGTGGTAATGGTAGACTTCTACGGTATCTTTTGTATTGTGGATTTGGGTTGACTTTCCAATAAACCTGTAAGTTTGAAAAACAATTAGAAACAGATGAAATGCCCTATTTTTTCACATTTCAATTGTATTCATGAGAATCCGGTAAGGGCAGGAATCTTGGAAAAACGGGAGGATTACATGTGTTCGAGTGCACGGATTTATGCTGGATTAGAAGGTTTGATAACTGTGGATCATTGGTAATTCCGTCCAATTCCAATTGCAAATTGAAAATAATAGAAGGGTGTTTTGCAAACTACACCCCGGCTGGGTGTAGAATTCTCTACACCCTTTTATTCTTAAGCTCCCTTAAAGTCGAAATCTTTTATATGCCATTTGCAATGGCTTCTGATATACCTCCTTTTCTAAGTAAACAAATGGACAAAAATGTCGAATACTGTTTTTCTTTAATTTGAGACCCCATCCAAATCAACGACACTTTATTCAGTTACTCGGGCAGCATTTATTTGTAATGCATTCAAGGATAGACTATTTTTAGTTATGGGAGAGGCTTATCAAATAAGAGAACAGGAAACCTGTAGAGTACGGGAAAAGGTTGTAAGGGGAAATAAAATTCAAGAAATTGTTTTGTGGGGGTATTCCTCTACATTGGTTTATAAATACCTTAAAAGAATGGGTTTTTGCAGTCAGTACTTTGGACCATGGGTTTTGGGTGATTAATCTAACTAACCCAGGTTGGGATTTCTTTGGAAAAAGTTAAAATGATGAGAAAGTATAGAAAAGCCCTGAGCTAAATTCACCTAATTTACTGTTGAATACCTTCCTGGCAATGGTAGCGTTTCTTTACCATCCTTTTGAAAACGTTGATTAACCAGAGGGGCATCCATGGATTTGGTAGTTACAAGTATTTAACCCCAGCGGAAAAGTAACATCAGGCCAAAACCGAATGCCTCAAATAAACGATAGAAAGATATCATGCGTTTATTAGAGATTAAATTTAAAAATGATAAAAAATGTTATATTTACTATAGGTTATTAATTACCAGTACAATGAACATAGAGACAAGGAAATACAAAATCATACAAAAAGTAATGCAATCTTCTGATGAGAAATTATCAAAAATAGAAGAAATGCTAAAGGAAGAATCAGAGCTTGAAGCGAAGTTGGAAAAAGCTATGCAACAAGTTAGGGAAGGTAAGGTAAAGCCTCATAGTGAGGTGCGAAAAAGATATGAAAAATGGCTTTAGAAATAGTTTGGTCAGAAGAAGCCGAGAACCAGTTAGACGGAATTGTTGACTATCTGAAGAAAACTGGACCGAAAAAGAAATAGAAAAATTCTTCAAACGTTTAGAAGAAGCACTAAAACAATTAAGTCAGCACCCTCAACGTTTTAAGAAATCTGAAAGAAAAGAAGGAGCAAGAAAGTTCCAATTAAGTCCTCACAATACACTTTTTTATAGCTACAATACAGAAAGGTTAGAAGTATTGCTTTTGTGGCCAAATAAAGATGACCCAGCTAAACTTGATCAATAAACCGTTCCCAAACTCTCAACCCAAACCATAATAGCCAACCCGCCTACATGCTACCGGATTAAAAGTTGCGATTTTCATCACTATGAAGCAAAAAGTCAGTCACTAAAACGGGCGCTTATTATTATAGTTTTATAGGTGTGTCAGTAAGTCCTTTCGGAATCAAAGACATACTGTATAAAAGATGGACCTAGGTTTACCGCAACTGCTGAGTAGACGGATTTCCAATCACTACTTTGTTCTGTTTTGGTAATTTCATCTATCCTTCATTAGCCAATTGGAAAGGATAGAAGGGGGGTAAATTAAACACAGGTGGGATGCAGCCTATTTGCTTCTAAAATCGGTTATGGTTTTTCCATTGTATCGATATACTCCATCCGAACCGAACCAAATACTGCCATCCTTGGCTGCTAAAATCCCAAATAGCATCTTTCTTTCTTTGGTATTTATTTCGGTTGCTGCGGGTGTTTTATTTAAAAAGGTCTGGGAATAATAATGTGTAAGTACCCAAGATCCTTCTTTAGTTTCTGAACTTGTCCAGATATTTCCTTTCTTATCCTCATGAATGTATCCAATAAAATTCTTGCTGATGTTGGTGAATTTACCCTCACCAGCCTTGAGCGAAGTCGATGGGTCATAGCGCCATAAGCCATCATTTCCACCTAGCCAGATAGTGCCTTTTTTATCTTCGATTATAGATCGAACATTGGTAAACGGCTTGTCCTTTTGGCTTACAATGGTAAATGTTTTTCCGTCATATAGATAGGTGTTGCCCCTTGTGGCAAACCAAAAAGTACCCGTATTGTCTTCAATGATGGAATTGACCTCGTTAGGGGGACGTGTAAAATCTGGAACAGTTTTTCCTGTATTGTCTTCAACTATGGTGTTTTCAGCCAATATATAATTTTGAAATGATTTCCCATTGTACAAGCTAATGCCCCCATTTGTGCCAAGCCAAATGTTGCCGGCTTTGTCCTCAAAAATGCTGGTAATCTCATTATTCGGAAGTCCTTCTTTGGTGGTGAAATTTTGAAAGGCTTTTCCATCAAAATAATAAACACCTGAGCCAATACTTCCAAACCACATATTGCCTTTGCTGTCTTCCAAAATAGAAAAGAAGCGGGCTGAACTTACATCCTTTGTTACATTGGTAAAAGATTTTCCATCATATCGAAACACTCCTTCCCAGGTAGCCATCCAGATGTTGCCATCACCATCCTGCACCAAATTACGTACAATTGAATTAGGCGCTTTGGAAGTGTTAAACTCATTGGTTAGGGAATTGGATTGGTCTTTTGAAAAGTCAGATTTGACTTGATCTTTACATGAAGTGATACAAACAAATAGCATTAGCCAGGAAAATAATCTTAGGTGTTTTTTCATTTTTTATTTGTTAAGCATGTCCAAACCTAAAGCTATCTAAAGTCAATAGGGTAAATGGAATGTAAAAAGAATGTAAATCAAGGTAAAACTGAAATTTGACCTGTATTAAACCTTATATTTGAGCAATGAAAAAACTGATACAACCTGCCGGAATCGGAATAATTACCATGCTTTTTACGATGGTACTCCTGTGGCCATGGAAGTCAGACGATTTTGCAGAAAACAGGGAAATCAGGTTGAGGAATGTGGGGCACCAAATCTTGCTTGCCTCAGGTGATAGCACTTCAAGGGTTTTGCCAATCAAGAAAATAAGCGAGAATGAATTCATTCTCGTATTTGAAAACCCTTTCCAATTTGATCCGGACAGTTTAGTTAAAGTCATTCATAAGAGTTTGGGGGAGGGCTTAATAAACAAAGAAGCTGAAGACAAGTATCAGGTGAATGTGATGGAATGCAAGGCCAATCAGATTGTTTACAGTTATCAAATGTCCAATCACAAAGACAAAACGCTCATTCCCTGTCAGGGACGCGTGCAGCCAAAAGATTGCTATAGCATCAAAATCCGGTTTGAACAAAACGCAATAAGGGCATCCAACTTTTCAGTACCGATCATCTTTGGGGTTTTGACTTTTGGATTTTTATTTCTTTTCTATAAAAAGTCAACCAAGGCAAATGGGAATAAAAACAAGGACAATAGTCAATTCGTGGAAATTGGAAAGTTTGAACTGTATACCGGTAAACAGCTTTTGAAGATCGAAAATGAAGAAATCCAACTTTCCCAAAAAGAAAATAAGTTGCTTACACTTTTTGCTTTACACCAAAATGAAACCCTTGAGAGAGATCGCTTGCTCAAAGAAATTTGGGAAGATGAGGGTGTATTTGTGAGCAGAAGCCTGGACATGTTTGTCTCCAAACTCCGGAAAAAACTACTGCAAGATCCGAATATTCAACTCAAAAATATTCGAGGTAGGGGTTATGTACTTCAGGTAAAATGAAAAACGGCCGAAACATAATGATAAGGCAAATATGATTGATTATACATTCTATCAAGATTAACCTTTGTAGCATTAACATTTTTTCTACGATTTATTATTCTCCTTCGATGCTAAATGGTTACAATTTCCTTTCCTCCAATTTCTTGAAAAACGCTTCCCGGTAATTTCTGCTGATGGGGTAAAAGGATTTACCTATTAAGATTTCATTGGATTGAACTTCATCAATTTGGCTCATATTGATTATAAATGAACGATGGATACGGACAAATTCCTCCGGTAAGCCATTGGCCACATTTGTAAGGGAAATCAAAGACATAACCTTCCTGTTTGGAGTGATGATTTTGATGTATTCTCTTTGTGCTTCAATGGCTTGAACTTCTTCGTACCTAATTTTGACAATGCGGGTATCGGTCTTTATAAAAAAATAGTCTGTGGCTTCTTTGGCAGGCTTGGTAGTATTCTGTACTGACAGGTATTCAATGGCCTTTTCAATGGCTTTTTTAAAGCGCTCGAATGAAACCGGCTTCATCAGGTAATCAATCACATCCAATTCATAGCCTTTTACTGCATATTCCTCATAGGCTGTCACAAAAATTGTTAGCGGCTTATCGTTAAGATCATTCAATAAATCTATACCTGTCATCAATGGCATCCGGATGTCCAGCAATAGAATATCTACAGGATGCTTCTTTAATACCCCTAAGGCTTCTTCACCGTTGCTGCAAAGACCCACCAATTCTAAATCAGCAAGTTTGGAAACATAGTCCATAAGTAATTTTCTGGCAGGTGGCTCGTCGTCTACGATAAGGATCTGGTATTTCATTTTAGGTCGAGGGTTAATTTTACTTCAAAGGAGGTGTTATTTTGATTTAATATCAACTCGTGTTTGCTCGGGTAAATCAGGTTTAGCCTTTTTTCTACATTCAGAAGGCCAACCCCACTTTCTTCCTCAGCTGTCTTACGGGCAAGGATCACATCATTTCTAATGTAAAAGTGAAGGATGTCTTCTGCATCTATACTAAGCTTTATTGTTATCCGTCCGTCTATGGTATTTCCATGCTTAAAGGCATTCTCAAGGAAAACCAAAAAAATCAAATGGGCAACCCTATGCCTTTCCAATACCCCTTCATAATTAAACGTAATCCGTGGCTTTTCATCCAGCTTTAACCTCCATAACTCAATGAAATTTTCCATGAATTTGATTTCTCTGGAAAGGGATACATAGCGGCCTTGGTCTTCATAAAGCATATGTCGCATCATCTCGGAGAGTTTCATAATCGCCGGAGCGGTATTGTTTTCCTTGAAATAAGCCATTGAATAAATATTATTCAAGGTGTTGAAAAGAAAATGTGGACTTAATTGAAGTTTTAGG
Source organism: Cyclobacterium sediminis (assembly GCF_054781075.1). Taxonomy (NCBI): domain Bacteria; kingdom Pseudomonadati; phylum Bacteroidota; class Cytophagia; order Cytophagales; family Cyclobacteriaceae; genus Cyclobacterium; species Cyclobacterium sediminis. The sequence goes on from NZ_BAAGVC010000044.1 coordinate 412,900, forward strand.
AACTTCAACTCAGTTGCTAATTGACTGTTTCTAAGTTCAATTTCATTTCGCTGCGCTGATATCATATTGGCAAAAAACCAAACGACGGTGGTAATAAGGTAAAAGCCAAAAGCCGGTACTGATCTAATAAAATAGGTATAGGTGACAGACCTGTGGGTCATTCCGAGCAAGTTTACCCTTAATAAGACGATGGTAACAACCACCGCAATGGAAGCCAAAATGTATCCGGTATATTTACCTTTTTTATAAAGTTTTGGTAGCAGAAGGTAATAATTCAAATAGGCAATAGCCGAGGAAGTTAAGACATCAGAAACTACCGCTCTCGAAATTTCCCGAGAAGAATTGATCCAATTGCCTAAGGAGGCGTACAGAATCGTCCCATAGCATAGCCAAAAAAGGACATGCAGCACATAGAAGGCCGGTCGCGAAATAAAATTATTTTTCATTCTGGAAATATAGCTTTTTAAATAACACAATTTTATAGCAATCATCCAAAGGACAGTACTGATCTACAGCAGGTGGTTTTAATCCAATAAGTGGTAAAGGCCACACCTTCCGACCATGCTTTAATAGAAGCCATATTCATTCGTAGATCAAATTTGACATTCGGATGAGAGAAGCATGCATTCTATTGATTTGGGTTAAATATTTGGATATTTTTTTGTCTATTCGTAATGAATGAATGGCTTTTATTATTTCCAGGAATGGAAAATTAAACATCAAAACCCAGAATTATATGAAAAAGTACCTATGCCTGTTTGGCCTAATTTTTATATGCAATTCCATCACTTTTGCTCAATCTGCGATAGAGCAGGAAATAAAAAAACTCTCTATGGACAAGTGGCAATGGATGGCTGAAAAGGAGGTGTCGAAACTGGAAAACCTCTTTGACGATAAGGCCAGGTTTGTCCATATGAGTGGAAGTTGGAAAAAAGATCGTGAATTGGAGATTATCAAAACGGGAAGCATTTGGTATAAAAATGCTGAAGTTCATGATTCTGTTGTGGAGCTTTCAGGCAACATTGCAGTAGTATGGAACAGAATCACCTTGACCGCTTTTGTTCGAGGCAATGATGTAGAAAATGAATTTACAGTAACAGAAGTGTATGAAAAGCAGGGAGAAAACTGGAAAATGCTGGTTTTTACCTTCAGCAGTGTTAGAGATACCCACGAAATTGAACATTAACCCTACATTTTATATCTGTGAAAAGGACGATTTTTGGATTAATAATCCTATTGCTGACCTCACCATTTGCCTTTGGTCAAGAGGAAGAAACGGAACAAGAAATCATTGAACTTTCTAAAACCAAATGGCAGTGGATGGCAGAAAAGAAGGTTGATAAATTGGCTGAACTCTTTGACGATAAAGCAGTATTTGTCCATATGGGAGGTTCTTGGGGGAAGGAGCGTGAAGTGAGTATTATTGGTAGTGGTGGCATTTGGTATAAAAACGCCGAAATACATAAGGTTTCTGTGGAATTAATAAACGATACGGCCATTTTGCTGAATCGGATCACTTTGATTGCAGAAGTGGGAGGGAATGAAGTTACCAACCCGTTTGAAGTCACTGAAGTATATATAAAAAAAGCAGATGGCTGGAAATTGGCTGCCCTCTCATTTACCAAATTGATGGCAACTGCCAACCGCTAATACTCCTAAATAAATGAGATTGTTTCTGTTGTTTATATTGACGTTCTGCTCTTTAAATTGTTCGGGACAAACCTATTCGGAATCCACAAATTATCCTGGTGAAATGCATTCTGAGGAAATCCTTATTGTCTATATTTCACGGACCAATAATACCAGGGCTGTAGCCGAAATGATTCATGAAAGAGTAGGGGGAAAGCTCGTAAAATTAGCGCTCGAGACCCCTTATCCAAAAGAGTATGATGCTATAGTTGCTCAGGTGGCAAAGGAAAATGAAGAAAATATATTGCCACCTCTGAAAACAAAAATTAGCCTTAAAGGATATAAGACCATATTTGTAGGTTTTCCTACCTGGGGCATGCAGCTCCCACCACCCATGAAAACCTTTCTTAGTGAAAATGACTTTGATGCTAAATCCGTCATTCCATTTAATACCAATGCAGGTTTTGGCATTGGAAGTAGTTTTGAAACTGTAAAAAGGCTTTGTCCAAACAGTGAGGTATTGAAAGGCTTCTCCACTCAAGGTGGTATAGAGCGTGATGGTATTTTATATGTTATGGAAGGAGAAAAAGAAATGGAGGTAAGAAAAGCAGTTAATCAATGGTTGGATAGTCTTCAAATATTCTCTTCTGTTTCTTTTTTATATGAAAATAAGGCCCAGGGGAAAAGTCATGGGAAAGTTAGTTTTTAGGGCTGATAATGAGTAGCTTAATTATTTATATTATCTGTAAAATAAAAAGACATGTCTAGGCCTGCCACCAATTTCAATAGAAGGTCCTTTCTGAAAGTTTCGGCTTTAGCCGGAGGAGGGATGGCTTTGAGTTTCAGCTGGATTGTTGGATGTGAACCTAAAGAGGAAGAAAGCTTAGGCATGTCGAAGAACTGGTTCAGGTTGAATGGTTACATTCGAATCGGGGAAAATGGAAGTATTACTTTGATGTCTCCCAATCCCGAAGGTGGACAAAATGTAAAAACTTCCATGCCGATGATTATAGCCGAGGAGCTTGATGTCGATTGGAACAAAGTTATTGTAGAACAAGCCCCTTTAGATACGGACAATTTTACACGGCAATTTATTGGGGGAAGCCAGGCTATTCGTACCGGTTGGAAAGCCTTGCGAACGGCAGGAGCAACTGCACGCCAGATGTTAATCTTAGCAGCTGCAAAAACCTGGGATATTCCTGATAGTGAAATTAAAACAGCTTCCGGTTTTGTGTTGGATATTTCAGGAAAAAGAAAAGCAGACTATGGGAGTTTAGCCGCATTGGCAGCCACTTTACCCATACCGGAAGATGTTAAATTAAAGGAAGTCCAGGATTTTAGAATTATTGGAACTTCTAAAAAGAACGTTGATCTACATAAAATTATAACAGGAAAACCGCTTTTCGGCATAGATTTCAAAAAGCCGGAAATGCTTTATGCGATGATTATTCATCCGCCTGCAATTGGTAAAAAATTGAAATCTTTTGATGACTCCCGAGCGCGTTCCATGCCGGGAATAAAGGATGTTTTTGAAATAAAATCCATTCAGGATGATTATAAAAAGACTTTTTTCGATACGGTTCAATTTACAGATCTAATTGATGTGGTAGGGGATAGTACCTGGCAAGTTCAACAGGCTAAAAATGCCGTAACTGTTTCATGGGAAATTCAGGAAGGTTTTGAAGAAAAACGCGAAATGTTTGGTACAGAGGGAGTTAGAGTGGTTCCTAAAGGCTTGGAGAGCAGTGCTGAGCAGGAAGGAAAAATGAGTCAGGCAGCCTTAAGCCCTCAAATACAAAGAATGGATGGTAACCCTACTAAAGAATTCGAAAAGGCTACTAGGGTCATTGAACGAAGGTTTTCCGGACCATTTCTGGCTCATAATTGTATGGAACCTATGAATTTTTTTGCCCATGTTCAAGGCGATAAGGTGTTTTGTGCAGGGCCTTTACAGAAACCTGAATTGACAGAACAGACACTTTCAGACAGGCTGGGGATTCCAATTGAAAATATCGAAATAACCATGACACGACTTGGTGGGGGCTATGGGCGAAGATCTTATGCCCATTGGTTAATTGAAGCCGCCGTGATTTCCCAAAAAACTGGCGCGCCAATAAAACTTCTTTATAACAGGGAGGACGAAATGACTGCCGGAGTATACCGGTCTCGTTATCAAGCCACCTATCGGGCAGGTTTTGATATCAATAATGAATTGGTAGCTTTTCACGTCAATGCAGGAGGCCTGCCTGAAAATCCATTGTATCCCAATAGATTTCCCGCAGGGGCTGTGACCAATTATTTAGCTGAAGGATGGGAAGTTCCTTCCAATATTACCACCGGTTCTTTCCGTGCACCCCGATCAAATTTTATGGCTTGTGTGGAGCAATCATTTTTAGATGAAATTGCTGAAGTGACTGGACAGGACCCTATAGATTTTCGATTGAAATTGCTACAAAGGGCTAAGGATAAGCCTGTTGGCGATAATAACGATTACAACCCGGACCGCTATGCCAAGGTCTTGGAAATGGTGAAGGAAAAGGCAAATTGGAGAAATGCCCCTGAAGGAGTGCATCAAGGCGTTTCAGTTTATTATTGCCACAATAGTTATGCTGCTCAGGTAGTTGATTTGAAGATAATAAATGGTGAAGTTCACTTTGAGAAGGTGACAAATGTGATAGATTGTGGAATTGTTGTAAACCCGGATGCAGCAAGAAATCTTTGTGAAGGGGCAGTAATTGATGGAATTGGGACAGCCATGTTTGGGGAACTAAGAATTGAGGATGGGGTAATAAATAAATCCAATTTTGATACATACCGGATGATTCGAATGAAAGAAGCTCCCAAATCCATAGCCACCTATTTTGTAGAAAATGGCGAAGATCCTACAGGTTTAGGTGAGCCTGCCTATCCACCTATTTTCGCAGCGGTGGCCAATGCCTTGTATAAGGCTACAGGAAAGAGGTTTTATGATCAACCATTTATCAATCAATTGCGTGGCTGAAACCAGCTTTTATAATGTGAAGGAACTCAGGTATAAGTTGATAAAAAAAATATATACATTTGATTTAAATGCTGTAAAGCATTAATTTAGAACCAAATACATAGACTAATGGCACAATTCAAGCTTAAAATTAACGGGAAATTTCATCAGGTAGACGTAGACCCAAATACACCAATGCTTTGGGTTTTGAGAGATCATTTGGATCTGGTAGGAACTAAATTTGGCTGTGGTATTGCCCAATGTGGTGCCTGTACCATTCATATGGATGGAAATGCTGTAAGGGCTTGTCAATTACCTGTGTCTTCCGTTGAAGAGGCTGAGATTACAACCATTGAAGGGCTTTCGGAGAAAGGAGACCATCCCGTTCAAAAAGCATGGATGGAACATGATGTACCGCAATGCGGTTATTGTCAAGCAGGGCAAATCATGTCAGCTTCTGCCCTTTTGAAGAAGAACCCTAGTCCAAATGATGAAGAGATTAACCAGGCCATGAATGGTAATATATGCCGATGTGGAACCTATACGAGAATTAGAGCTGCAATTAAAACTGCCTCCCAAATCGCTTAAACTATTAGAATTATGGCTTTTACAGATAATAAATTAGATAGAAGATCATTCCTGAAAGTTTCTGCCTTGGCCGGAGGAGGTATGATGCTTAGTTTTAGTTGGCTAGCGGGTTGTCAACCAAAGTCGGAAGATGTGCTGACCATGCCGGATGAATGGTTTGAATTGAATAGTTATATTAAAATTGGAGACAATGGGGTGGTTACTCTATTTAACCCCAACCCTGAATTTGGCTCCAATGTAAAAACTTCTTTACCTATGTTGTTGGCTGAAGAGTTGGATGTAGATTGGAAAATGGTCACCGTTGAACAGGCAGATTTTTATCCTGAAAGGTTTGACAGGCAGTTTACAGGGGGAAGTCAGGGGATAAGGCAGGGTTGGATTCCTTTACGTACAGCGGGAGCTACTGCAAGGAAACTGATTGTGCAGGCTGCAGCCCAAAGTTGGAATGTGGCGGAAGGTGAAATAACTACCAATCAAGGAATTGTTAAACACATAACCTCTGGGAAGAGAGCGGGGTATGGAGAAATGGCCTCATTCGCTGGAACACTGGATACACCGGATCCTGAAACCGTTAAATTAAAGGAAATTTCTGATTTCAAAATCATCGGGAAATCCAAAAAGAATGTTGATGGAGATAAAATTGTAACCGGTAAATCAATTTTTTCGATTGACCATAAAGTTTCCGGTATGAAGTATGCAGCCATTGTGCATCCTCCTGCATTTGGGATGAAGCTAGTGGATTTTGACAGGAGTTCTGTGGTCTCATTGCCGGGGATTCAGGATGCCTTTAAGATCAATGTTTTTAAAGATGATTATGCAAGAAATTTTTTCGATACCACGACCTTTCCAGAGCTTATAGCCATTGTTGGCAACTCAACTTGGGAAGTCATGCAAGCCAAAAAAAGTATTAAAGCAGGATGGGAACCCGCTTCTACAGGTACTTTCCCTATGGCAGGTAGAGGTGGAGAAAATATTGAGATGAAGGTTCCGGCAGGATTGGAAAGCTCCAGTATTCATAAAAAAAATATGGCCGATTATCACGCTAATCCGGGACAGGTTCGAAGAAAAGATGGGGATCCCGAAAGTGCATTCAAGCGGGCGACTAAAGTGATTGAACGTACTTATACCGCTCCTTTTTTGGCACACAATACCATGGAACCAATGAATGCCTTTGCAGATGTGAAAGGTGACAAGGCTGTCATTTACGGGCCTACACAAGCGCCGGATTTTATTATGGGAACGCTTTCCAGTAGCTTGGGGATTCCTCGGGAAAATATACAAATAAAGCTGGCCAGAATGGGGGGAGGTTTTGGCCGTAGGGCATATAGTCATCATTTTGTGGAGGCGGCATTGATTTCTCAAAAAATTCAGGCTCCTGTAAAAATGACCTATACCCGTGAAGACGACATGAGTGCAGGGGTATACCGGCCCACCTATTCAGCGACCTATAAGGCTGCATTGGATAACGAAAACAACCTTTTGGCATTTCATGTAAAGGCAGGAGGAATTCCTGAATCTCCATTGCATGCAAATAGATTTCCTGCCGGAGCTGTAGAAAACTACCTTGCCGAAAGTTGGCAAATTGAATCGAATATAACTATAGGAGCTTTTCGTGCACCGAGGTCCAACTTTATTGCAGGTGCTGAGCAAAGTTTCCTGGATGAACTTGCGGAAGTGATGGACAAAGATCCCATCGATTTTCGTCTTGAACTGCTTGAAAAAGCAGCGACCAACCCTGTGGGTGATAATAATGATTATGATCCAAAACGGTATGCAGGAGTCTTGAAACTTGTTCGGGATAAATCTAATTGGGAGAAACCTTCACCCGGAATTCACCGTGGTGTATCTGCCTATTTCTGTCATAATTCGTATGTGGCCGAGGTGATTGATATTTCTATTGTTGACAATCAGCCCGTCGTTGAAAATGTCTTTGCTGCTGTTGACTGTGGGGTAGTAGTTAACCCGGACGCTGCGGCCAATATGGGAGAAGGAGCAATTGTTGATGGAATAGGGAATGCATTTTATGGTGAAATGGCCTTTGAAAATGGTGCGCCAACAAAAAGGAATTTTGATAAATACCGAATGATCCGCCATAGCGAAGCACCCAAAAATATTGAAGTGTACTTTGTAGAAAATAATGAGAACCCTACCGGTTTGGGTGAGCCTTTATTTCCACCGGTATTTGCTGCATTGGGAAATTCTCTTTACAAAGCGACAGGGAAAAGGCTTTATGAGCAACCTTTTTATCCACAAATCACACAAATACAAAATTTTAAAATGTAATTAATTGCAATGGGTAAGAATTAAGTTTAATCCGTGAAAGATATTTCTTGGGTTCTTTTCTGAAAGGTGAATAATTAGCCTCTATTTCCTTTCCAGTTGTAGTTTATAAAAGGTAATAAAATCCTGTTCCTCACCGATAAATTCATCATTTCTGAGGGCGTAGAAGGGCTTATCTAAGTTTTCAATATTTAAAATATAGCCAATATGATAAGGGACGATGATTTCATTGGAAAGGATAGAATCTTGGTATATAATTTTCAGCACTTGATTTTGAAAGTCTTTGTAATTAGGGTAGTTTTCTCGAAGCTTTAATTCATTTTGGATAAAAATTTCTTCCTCAATACCTTCTTTATAATAAACCACTGTTCCTTTTTCTGTTACAAAAAGCTGATTGATCCTTCCGTCAAGCATTTTAAAATGAGATATGTATTGGTTTTTTTCTAGATGTTCACCATTGTCTAAAAATTTAGAAGGTTTAAAATCAACAGTATTTAAGTAATTTCCCCCTTTTGTTAAGTCGTAAATATGAATCAATGGCTCATTGCTTAGGGCCAGGTGAAGTTTATTCCGGGATACACCAAATTGGATTATAGGCCTTTCAAAGAATTTGTTGGTGGAATACCTCGAGGTACTTGGTATCTTAATTAATGGTTTTGATCCTCCTGTTTTTGGGTCAATTTTTTCTAACAGAAAGTTGTCCCGAATAAAATGTGGGCCATAAGGGTTGGCATCATCTCTGCCCGGATAAAAACTGATCAATGAATCGTTATAATATTCCAGATTTTTAATAAAGCCACCTCCATCCTGTGATTGGCTCAGAAATGAAAGCTTTATTTCTTGCTTCAAAGTTAAATTCGTATTTAACTCATACAGCCAGCCCATAAAACTAGCCGCAAAAAGTCTTCCATCCTCTGTGTATTTTAGTTGGGTGGGATATTGAACTTTTTCCGGTCCATCTTTTGGATAAGAAATTTCATAATTGATCTTACCACTAGAGTCAAACCCAATCAGTTTATTTTCCTCAAAATTATAAAACACGCCTTTCCCATTTCGAAAATCACCTCCATCAACCGTCCCCAAAAAGTCTACTTGGATAGAGTCCAAAATCACGAGTTCCCATTCGTTTGTAAAAGCCGCTATATCTGAGACTTCTTTTTTTGAACAAGCTATTTGGAAGATTGAAAGAATAACTATTGCTAAATACTTAAATTTCATTTTCTTACCAATTGAAGTTTATAGAAAGTAAGAAAATCTTGCTCCTCTCCAATAAAGTCATCATTTCTGAGGGCGTAGAAGGGCTTATCTGCGGACTCAATATTTAGAATTATTTTGATTTTTGAAGGAATAATCAACTCATTGGACCAGCCTTGTCCATGCCTGTAGATTTTAAGATAATTTTTAAGAAATTCAGGATAGCGAGGGAAATTCTCTCTTTCCTTTAATTCATTATTCACAAAAGTATCTCCATCAATCCCACCTTGATAATTAACAATGACATGATCCTGATCAGAAAAAATACCTTCAATACTAGCTTCGCGCATTTTTATTCTTTCTTGATAGGTTACGGGCGTATTCTGTCCGGGTATCAATTTAAAATCACTTGGCTTCATGTCTATACTCCTTTTCCAAAGGATACTGTCCCCCATTGCATATACATGTATGAGGGGTTCATTGGAAAAGGTAAGGTACAAACTGTCTTTTTCTACAATGAAATTAATGTCAGGCCTATTAAAAAATGCATCACTGCTATATTGGGATGCCTGAGGGGTTCTTACGGCCGGTTTTGAAGTTTTTGTTTTAAGGTCATAAAGTTCGAGAAGAGGGTAATCCCTATAAAAATAGTCAATGTATGGGCTGATACCGTTTCGCCCCGGATACCAAAGCAGTATTTTCTCATTCCAGATAGCAATATTTCTTCGGTTATAGGCACCTCCTCTGGCTTCACCCATAAAAGGCATTTTCAAACGGTCCTTTATGTTAAGATTGGCATCGAAATGATAGATGTCACTAAATGAAGTTGTCCCAAAATATTCTCCCTTATGTTCAATTAAGGTTTCTAAAAATAGAACAGATTCCGGACCTTCTTTTGGGAATTCTTTATTCACTAGAATATTTCCTAATGAGTCAAATTTCATCAAACCATTATTGGAGCTAGTTTTAATAAGACCTATTCCATTAGAAAAAATACCTTCTCTTACCTCAGTTAGATAGTCTACCTGAATAGAGTCCAAAATTACAAGTTCCCATTCATTGGAATCCGCGCTACTGTTGGAGGTTTTGGTTCCATCCGTGCAAGCATAGGCCGACACCAATAGCAAAATCAGGAGATTACGTACTTTGATCATTTGGAATTAAGTTTATTTTATAAAGGGAAAATTATTCTTTCCAGAATTTGGATGGATTAAATAAAATTAGAGGGAAAACCACCGGAAATAAAAAGATATTTTTTATCATGGCTAATACCGGACTGATAAATCCCCCATTTCAGGTTAATAATATCATCCCCGGTACTGATCATGACAGTGTCAACAGCAATGTCAAAGCCATCAACGCCACTTGATGATGTTGAAGATTGCTTACAGGAGGACAATAGCAGTATGCCCATTAATAAATGGGTGAATATTTTCATAGGTTCAATTTGACCTAAAATTTTAAATAATCAAATTTTTAGGACTAAAATTTCAGTTTAAGGTCTTTGATTTGGGGTTTTATTGGTGGTATTCCAGTTCTTTTAATTAATTTTATTTCAATTGAGTTAGGGTAGAACCTCGAAAATAGGTTGATTTATCCTGCTAAATTTATATCCTCGAAAAGCCATTCAAAAAAAATAACTGTTTGCGTGGATGATACTGAATTGTGGGAATTACCCCTTACAAGAACCAGATCCCCAATGGGTATGGCTTTGATACAAGCAGAGATTATCTGGATGCTATTCCTCAGGTTCAACGAGAATTGAATCCAAACCTAACACAGAACCCAGGTGGGGACTAGGATTAAATATTTATATTTAAATTAAAAGAATTGAATGACTTGCAGTATGTTTAAGGCATACCGCAAGTTGTTTTTTCATACATTAGAAAATTAAACCTAATTAACACATAGACAAATGGTTAAAAAACTTTGTAAGCACCGGTGGTATCTATTTTTTTTTGCCTTATTACTAAGTACTTTGAAAGTAGAAGGTCAGAATAACAACTTTGTTTCACCTGAAGTGGAAACAGCACGAACTGATGGGTATGAAAAACAGCTGGAGAATTATCTCAGACATTATCTCGTAGAAGAATATGAGGAACGAGCAGAAAAAGCATGGAACCGGGATTATAGCAGTCCTGATGCTTTGAAACGTAGCGTGGAACCAAACCGAAGAAGGTGGGAAAAAGTACTGAGTCCCCCAAAGCTTGTGAAGAGTGGAACAATTAAAAGAAAGCCTTACCCTTTGAGGGAAATTCAGGCGGAGTGGCTTGAGCTGCCTCTTGGAATGCTTTCCGCGGAGGCCATTCTTGCTTTTCCTGATGGTGCGAGTGAACAAAAAAAAGTGCCCATCATAATTGTTCAACATGGCATTGGAAGTACTCCTGAATCTCCTTTTTCTCCCGGACCTTATCATGAATATGCCAAAGGGTTGCTGAATGCCGGATTCGCTGTATTATTACCATTGAACCTTAGATCCATAGAAAGACGAAATAATGTAGAACGTTTTGCACGATTGGCGGGCACAAGCTTACCCGGAATAGAGTTGGCTCGTTTGCAACACCTTTTAGATATTGTCCTTGCTGATTCAAGAATTGAGCCGGATAAAGTAGGTATGTGGGGTGTTTCCTTAGGTGGTATGGCGACCATGTTCTGGATGCCCCTGGAATCGCGGATTAAAGTGGGGGTAGTTTCAGCTTGGTTTAATGAGAGGAGAAACAAAATGGTGGTGCCGGATGAGCGTTACTCCAGCTTTTCGCCTAGGGAAGAACATGCTTTTTTTACTGGATGGCTATCCGAATTTTCAGATTACGATATAGTTTCCTTAATTGCTCCACGACCATTGATGATACAACATGGAAAGAAGGATGGAATAGCCCATTGGCCTCAGGTAGTGGAAGAATATGACAAATCAATAGTTCATTACCAGAAATTAAAAATGCCTGAAAGAATAGAACTAAATTTGCATGAGGGAGGCCATGAGGCAATTGTGGATGAGGGAGTAAGGTTTATGAATACCTGGTTAAAAGAAAACGATTTATAGGGGAGGATGAAATTTTACTAGTTTAGCTATAATTGATTATTACATGTGGAGAATTGAAACCGGATTGAACTTTGGCAGTTTAGGGTTGGTAATTTTATGGATGATATTCTGTTCCTAGGGAAATTAATGTACTGATTCTACTTTGGCTACTGAATTGTGTTTATTACCCTTTTTTTGAACTAATATTTGTAGTAGCTTTACTTTAAATAACTAACTATGGATGCTACTTATGATGCTGTGGTTGTTGGCTCAGGGCCTAATGGACTATCAGCAGCAATTGTTTTACAAAAACATGGATTAAATGTTCTTCTAATTGAAGGGAAGGAAACAATAGGTGGTGGCATGCGTACCATGGAGCTAACCCTTCCCGGTTTTAAACACGATGTTTGTTCGGCCATACATCCCATGGCAGCAGCAGCTCCATTTTTTAAGACCTTGCCTCTTGATAAATACGGTCTTGAATATATCCATCCTAAAATCTTGGCAGGTCATCCTTTGCCTGATGGGACAGTAGCTTCTTTGCATCGGTCACTGAATGAAACGGCAGATCAATTGGGAAGAGATAAGCAAACCTATACAGATTTGTTAAAGCCCCTTGTTGCGCATTGGGAGGGCTTGTCTTCCGATTTTTTGTCCCCACTTAAAATCCCAGAAAATCCAATTAAACTTGCTCGGTTTGGCTTGAATGCCTTGCAACCAGCAACAATGCTTGCCAAAAAATTTAAAGAGACCAAAACCAAGGCCCTATGGGCCGGTATGGCCGCCCATGGGATACAGCCATTGACCAATATCACTACCTCAGCGATTGGAATGGTACTAATGGCTGCAGGTCATCATGCAGGCTGGCCCATGCTTAAGGGCGGTTCACAATCTCTTGCCAATGCTTTGGCCGACTATTTTGAGTCCTTAGGGGGTAAAATTGAAAAGGGGAAAATGATTACTGATTTTAGTCAAATCCCCAATGCCAAAATGGTAATGTTTGACTTGAGCCCTAAAAACCTGTTGAAAATAGCCGGAGGGAAATTTTCAAGTCTATACCGCTGGCAGCTGAATCGTTATCGGTACGGAATGGGCGTATTTAAAATGGACTTTGCCCTATCTCAGCCCATACCCTGGAAGTCAGAAGCGCTAAGTGGAGCAGGTACGGTTCATCTGGGAGGGACAATTGAAGATATTTCAAATTCAGAAAGGTTGACCTGGGAAGGGAAGTATACAGATAACCCATACGTACTTTTAGCCCAACAAAGCCTATTTGATGCAACACGCTCTCCGGAGGGATTTCATACCGGATGGGCTTATTGCCATGTACCATCAGGTTCTGAAGTGGATATGTCACCGGTGATTGAGAACCAAATTGAGAAATATGCACCGGGCTTTAAGGAAACCATCATAGGCAAGCATACTTTTAACACCAAAGAGATAGAAGATTATAATCCCAATTATATTGGAGGAGACATCAATGCGGGTGTTCAGGATTGGTCTCAGTTGTTTACCAGACCGGCCGTAAGGATATCTCCCTACCGAACTTCAAGTAAAAACATTTACATTTGCTCTGCCTCAACCCCTCCCGGAGGAGGAGTGCATGGAATGGGAGGTTATTATGCGGCCAAAAGAGCCATTAAAGATTTATTTTAAGTTTTATTGAGCCTTTAAATTTTTGTTAAAATAAATGATGTACGAATTTATAAAGAAATATATAATCACATTAATCTTTTACCTTACCGTGATTCTCCTCTTTGTGTCTATGGTCTTTGCTAGATTAGTTAGAGAGCCCTATCCAAGTTTAAATATGCCGGCCTTTACAAGAAGCGGTATCAATGAAGGTGTTTTACCTGCAAGTTATTTTGAGATCATTTATTTGAATAATGATAAGGAAGTGTGGAAAGGAGACCTAAAGGAGGTAGTCAAACCAAATAATTTAATTAGGTATAGAAATAATATGCATTTTGCATTTTTCAATCAGGCAGGAACAAATCTGGAGGCATCCAAAAAACAAAAGGGAAGAATAATAGCATTAATTCCCGGGGGAGTACAGCTACATGCAATCTTAAAGGAATGGACTACAAATGATGTAATAGGCGGGGCAAATAATGAAGTACCTAAAGTGATTTTTAAAAAGAGACCTTTTGAATCCGAAGACGTGACCGGTTTTATTGTAAAAGAATACAAAGAATACTATCATTTAGTGGATGGGTTTCAGAATAGGGAGATTGTTAGACAGAAAGAATTTAAATTTAATGATACTGTTAAAAATTAATCAGAAAGTCACAGATTGGCTTCATAATACCTGGAAGCCCACGTTTTTTCAATTAGGGCTTACAAGAATATTGTTTTGTTTGGGCTATTTTATTGTTGGTTTCCCACATTTTCACCAAATTTCTACATTTGATTTGGTGTTTTTTGATCCACCTCCTGGGCTTTCATTATTGATTGGCCCCATTACATCGGGAGAATTTTGGTGGACTTTTGATTTAATTTCACGAGTAGTTTTTGTTGGTGTATTGGCAGGTTTTCGTACGAAGGAATCCTCAATCATATTAGGCCTGCTTTTACTGTTCGGATTTACTTATGATTATAGTTATGGGAAAATAAATCACAATATTTTTCCGGTGATTTTCCCTCTAATCATGGCATTTACCAACTGGGGTGGTGCATTGTCGATAGATTCGATTAGAAAACAAAATTTAAAAATAACACCTAAAGGTTGGCCATTGACTTTTCTTTCCTTTTTATTGGGTTGGGGTTATTTTACAGCCGGATTACCGAAACTGATAGGTGGATGGTTGGATCCATCTTATTCGAGTACAGCCGGGTTTATATTGCGAAGATATTATTCAAGTTCAGGTCCTTTGTATTTGAATGAAATGTTTGTTAAAATAAACAGTTTGTTTATCAATAAAGTGTTTGATTACAGCACCTTGATATTTGAACTAGGTTTTATTCTCACTATATTTTGGTCGGCTGTATATTTAAGAGCCGTGGGAGTGGCGGTTATGTTTCATTTAGGAGTACTTCTAACAGTAAATATACCTTTCACACTTCACGTCTTAGTGTTTTTGCCCTATATCGTTTATTTTTATTTTGATAGAAATTCTAGGATTTCAGAAAATTTTGAGCACTTTTTACTCGAAAATAAGAAGTATTTTATCATTGCTCTACTGATATTATCCGTAGGAATCGTTGCGGATTTCAATCCTCATTTATTATTTCATAGACATTTAATTTTGTTTTTGGTAAGTATACCATCAATACTTATGCTTTTGCCAAAGCCTTTTTATAGGTATTTTACAAGGAATTAAAATTAGGCTAGTCTGATGAATTTGAGCGAAAAGGGCTTATATATTTTTATTGACCACAAGTTCATAGAAAAAATCCCTGTAATTACCTCCAATGGTAATGTGAAGGTCTTTGTCAATTAGTTTGACCTTGTTGCGACTAATAATCTCAATTTGATTGACCGAGACAATATAGGATTTATGGATTCGAATAAAGCCTTTAGAAAAAAGGCTCATTTCATAATGCTTGATGGAATTTAGAGTAAGTATTGGCTGCTCTTTTCCTATCAGATAAATTTTCACATAATCTTTATACCCTTGCAGGTAGGCAATGTCTTTAAGCTCCACTTTAATGGTGAAATGCTCTACTTTTACAAAGATAAACTTAGATGATTCATCATTTTGGGTTTCTTGAAAACTTGGTTGGGGGCTTAGGTTTGGCTGAACTTCAGGAATATAAATTACTTTACTTACGGCTTGAAAAAACCGACTGAAACTGATTGGTTTCAATAAATAATCAATGGCGTTGATTTCAAATCCTTTCACTGCATATTCACTATAAGCAGTGGTGAATATTACTTTGGGTTTGTTGGATAGGCTTTCATAAAATTTAATGCCATTGATATCGGGCATATTGATGTCCAAAAACATTAATTTGATGTCATCATGGACAACACAATCCAATGCTTTCAAAGGAGAGTCAAATCTACCTTTTAACTCCAACATCGGCATCCTAGAGATATAATCCTCCAAAATATCCAATGCCAATACCTCATCGTCAATGATTATACAATTGATTTTCATTTCTTTATTTTTAGAAAAGACTTGAAAGTACTGTTTTCATATATTTGCTTAAAACTGTGCATACCGGGGTACAACAATTCCAACCTTTTCTTTAAGTTCTCTAGGCCTACACCGGTTTTGTTGGTGTTGATGTTTTCATCATCCCTTTTACCCACACTATTGATAACGGAAAGCAGTATTTCATCGTTGTTTTCGGTGAATGAAATTAGGATAAAGGATGGGGTAACGTAACTGATCCCGTGCTTGAAAGCATTTTCAATCAATGTAATGAATAGCAGTGGTTCTACAGCATAATCTTCATTTAATAGAGAAAAGTAACATTTAATTTGTGGAGCATTACTGTCCGAAAATTTAAGTTTTTCGAGGTCAATGTAATTTTTAATAAAATCGATTTCTTGGTGAATGGGTACTTTTTCTTTACCCGACTCATACAATACATACCTCAACATGTTTGACAGCAGCATGATAGAAGGGGTGGTGTTTTTGGATTGCTTACTGGCCAGTGAATAAATATTATTTAAGGCGTTGAAGAGGAAATGAGGGTTAAATTGATTTTTTAAAAAACTAAGCTCCTTGATGATTTTTTGCCGTTCTAATTCATCATACCTTTTGTGCTCCTGTTCAAACTTGGCAATCAGTTCAATGGCCGTGCCCAAAGCCATAATCAATACAAACCTGAAAATAGAAGGAATCAAAATAAACATTTGACTTCTTCTCGAATCAAACCTTGATGGGGGTCGGTCACCTTCTAAAGAAATAAAATCTAAAAAGGTATATTGAAAAGTTAGGTATAAGGCTAAAAAAAAGAGGATAAATAGCGTATATTTCAAATATTTTCTTTCAAAAATTAATTTTGGGAGTAACCAAAAAATATTTATTAGATAGAAAATAGCAATGCTGCTATTTGGAATGTTAAGGTGAAAGTTTGGCCTGGTAACTTCACTTTTATTTGAAATAATAAAAAATACTGGGAATAAAATTATTCCCAGTATTAAGACATGAACCAATGTCTTTAAGATCACTTTTTTTTCAATTTGAAGCATTTATATGGCTTTGATCAATTTAATCCTCTTCATCATAATATATAAAAGGCTGAAATTCATAGATATCATCAAACCTAAGGCTAGAACTTCTACCTAATAAAACATACGCCCTACTATTGACAGAGAAAGCTGAAGCACCGGCTCTATACACAGCTTCAATTGGAGTTTTTTCTTCCCATGTGTCATCGCTAGGATGGTACTCCCAGGTACTTCCCATCACTGAACCAATAGATCCGGCTACAATATAACCATAGGAATCTATAGAAAATGCACTGGCTTCACTTCTTACGATCCCATAGTCATCACTATAGTCCAGGTCATTTTTTCTTGTCCACTCTAAGGTGTTGCCATCCAAAGCCCAGAAATCATATTCATATGACCCGTTGTTAATGCCTGTTCCAATATAAGCGGTATCATCGATTACAAATACAGATGCTCCTTGGCGTTTGGCACCTCCCATAGAGATTATTTGCGTCCAGGAATCAGTAGCAGGGTCATACTGCCAAAAATCTTTTTGTTCACTTCCATCATATCCAGTCCCTATATAACCTTTGTCAACAAGAGAAAATCCAATGGCATTGTATCTGGCTGTTCCTCCAAATGAAGCCACCTCTTTCCAGGTGTCCGATTCCGGATCGTATTCCCAAAAATCATTAAGTTTATCAGTGCCATCATAGCCGGTTCCTACATAGCCTTTTCCATCAATCGAAAAAGCTACGGCATTGCTACGTGCTTCTCCTGGGAAATCTGCTTTCTTGATCCAATAATCTCCTGTGGCATTGTATTCCCAGAAATCATTTAAATATTCATCTCCGGTATAACCTCCCATAATAAAGGCTCTGCTATCAATTGAGAAAGAGGCAGCATTGGAGCGGTTGCTACCTTCAAAATAAGATCTCTGGACCCAATTACCCTCTGAAGTGGTTTCATCATCGCTGATACAACCTCCTAGTAAGAAAACTCCTACAATAGCTCCTATTAACAAACGTGTTTTATTCATAATAATTTAATTTAAAGGAAGAAATACAATATCTAGTTTTATTTTTTGTTGTGTTGATTGGGAAGAAAAAGCCAAATAACTTGTGGTAAATGATGTGCTCTGAGGGATGGTAATCCATAAAGCATTTCCATTGTCGTAATTCGTGTTTAACTGGCTGTCAATAAAATTCTTTACAGGAATTTCAAAGTAGGTGTTTTCGTGAAATTGATCATCAAAAGCGGTCATGCCTACAGTACCCAAAGAACCAATGATATCGTTGTCTTTATCCACGACGTATACACTGATTGAAAAGGATGGCGTATTGAAATAATTATTATAAGTTCCCGGCTTCACCGGTAGGTGAAGTAGGGCCGAAGAAATAAAGAAACTCTCGGAAATCTCTTTAAGGCTTTGGGTTTCCGGGAACTCGATTCTTATTCCTGAATTGTAGAGTGGGTCCACCATTAAAGTCCCTGAAGTTTCCTCCGAACTTATATTGGTATAGGCTTCAAATCCTTGAAAAATCCCATAGGATTTATCTATTGTCAGGTTAGTGAATTGTTCTGTACCACTTTGCACTGTAATTTTAAAGAAGGAATTGGTTTGAGCAATGTCCGTTGAGGATTTATAATAAAAACCGATATAGGACGTCTCCCCAAATGTCAGCAAAGGTCCTGTGCCTACTGACTCAAGTCTAAATCCTTTGAAATATTCTTCCAAATCATCGTTTGTTTTGAAGATAGAGCTACTGGATTTTGATTGCTCAAAAAGCTCAAGACCAAACTGGTAAGGTAGTTTGATTGTAAGCGAGTCTTTGTGGGGCAAAGCTTGAATTGCTTTGCTTACCAATGGACTGGACTCGTAACTAAATGTTTGAAAATTATAAATATATCCGTCATCATCAGACTCCGGGCTTTCTTGTAGTTCATAAATATTGAGATCAAAAACAGGGATAGTGTCATAGTGAAAACTTTCGTAGAAAAGTACAAGTACTACGGAGTCCATTTGTGCCTCATCGTTCATCTCGATATTACTTTCTGCACCAAATTGTATATAAGGTACTGCATCAATCTTTCCTCTAATGGTGTCTTCATACGAACCCAATAAAAAACTACTTCTATCATTGGTTACTAAACTGTCTTTAAAATAACTATACAATAGAATATCTGTGCTTTCGATCAAACTGACATCCAGCTGATCATCGTCCTTTATAACCTCAGGTTGGACAAGGATGTCATTTTCAAAACACCCTGTCATTAATAAAGCCAAAGCAGACATGCAGAAGTATTTGATTGATCTGAAGATTGATTGCATAGCGTTAATTTTTGCCTCAAACCAAATCAATCTTCCTCGATTAATAAGATAAAATAGACATAAGTGTCAATCTTCTCGACGAAAGGCCTTTTGTTATCTATGATCCTTCAAAAAGTAGTAATAGGGTTGATTTTCCTTGTTGGGCGGTAAAAAAGATGAATTCATCTATACAAATTAGTTCTAGGGCTATTATAGAAGCATGATTCATTTTGTAAGCCTAGCTTTCCGAAAAATTCAAAATGACTTTTCCTATTCGATCGCTGTGTTTATGTCTTATGTCCCTACTGCTAACAGGAAATTTGTTGGCACAAAGGGGAGATGGTTCTTTGTATTCTTCCTATGGAATTGGCTTGATAAATAATGACAATGTAGGACATGCTGCAAGGCTTGGGGGAACCGGAGTGGCAGTGCAATCTCCTTATTTCCTAAATCTAGTTAACCCCGCATCTAATATTATGATTTTCGGAGGTTATAATTTTATGGTCGATGCAGATGTAAAGTATCAGATGATGAACATCGCAACATCTGATGAAAATATTGATGTGAATAGGACGAATCTGTCTCATGTTTCTTTTTGGTTGCGGCTTTCAAAAAAATCTGCGATCAATTTTGGTATTACACCTCTTAGTAGTGTTGACAACAGTTTTATGGAAACCACCTATTTTGTGGGCTCTGATGACCCTTATTCTAAATTGACCAAAAATTATGGTGACATAAGTAAAGTTTATATTAATTACGTTTATGCTTTACATCCTCGGCTCTCTTTGGGTATAAGACCATATTATGCTTTCGGAATTATCAATAATAATAATTCCTACGCTCTAGAAGGTGATGGAGAGGGGGCAATAGATGATTTTCAGTTGAACATAAAGAATAGCTATAGTGGTGCAGGGGTGGATTTGGGTTTACAATATGTAGCTTATCAAAATAAAGACAAAAAACTATTGATGGGCTTGGTTTACCAAGCTCCTGCATATATGGTGGAAACCATCTCTGAAGAAATTCAACTTTCGGGTTCAGATACCTTATTGTTTGATTCTTCAGGGGATAAGGAGAAGATTGATTTTTATCAGACAATAAAAGCAGGATTATCCTATCAGAATAAAAGTTGGATTTTTGCCGCAGATTATAACTACAAATTATTTCCTGATTCTTGGGAAGATTATGTAGCTGCACATCAAGTTAACCTAGGGATAGAGTATGTACCGATTTCTAGTGGCTATCGATTTCCTCAAAAATTAAGTTACGCTTTAGGAGGGTACTATGATACCGGAAACTACCAATTTCAAAATCAAGCGGTAAATCGCTGGGGACTTACTGCCGGTATTGGGATTCCCATTCAAGGTTTCACAAGGTTGAATTTATCATACCAGTTTGAAAAGCAAGGAAGTACTTCACTCCTTTCCAGAGAGACGACCCATGCTATTGTCTTAAATATAAACCTAGCAGATGTATGGTTTCAAAAGGTTGGGTATAAATAAAATATTGATTTAATAAAAAGTGCTTAAATTCTAATTGATAAAAAATGAAAATTCCCTTAACAATCCTTTGTACCCTCATCCTCTCTTCCTTTACTTTATACGATTATAATCAAACAACCCTGAATTTAAGTAATTTGAATTTAGATCTTGGAGGAGATGTTCGGGTGCAGGTTTTTAAAAAACAACCCATAAATTTGCTGGTGGAATTGGAGCCTATTGAGAAAATCCAAATCCCATTGATCAGCGCCGGACATATTAATCTTCCTACTCTGGAACCTGGAGAATACATGATTTCTGTTTTTCACGATAGCAATAAGAATGGAAAGATGGATTATAACCTATTAGGTAAGCCCAAGGAAGGGTATGGTTTTTCGGGAGAATTTTACTGTGGAAATAAAAATTCCAAACCCGAGTCCTATTATGTTTTTCTGAATTCTGGAAAGCAACAACTTTCCATTAACGTCTGTTATTAAGCGATCTATTAACGAAATACGCAAAAAAAACACCAATCCCCGCTCACCCCATCACCAATCACTAAATCACCCACTCAGCCCATCACCGATCTCACCCATCACTCTTCCCAATATCCTACCTGAAGACCCTATTATTTACCTTAAAACCAATTTTTTAAAGTAAAAGGTTTTGCATATGCCCCTAATTATTGAAAACCCTTCTATCTTTACAGAAAAGGCAATTTGCCTTAAGCTTAGGTGCAATTTAAGAAAAGGTACCAACAACCATTTCAAAACCACATAGAAAAACAACCATGAATAATAGGCATAAACTATGGAGTACGTCACTTGTACTGGCAGGAATATCTTTATTAGGAATTATTTTGATGCTTGTAATGGCCAACCAAGATTTGGCCGGTTTATTTGTGTTGGCCTTTTTCACTTTTCTGCTTGTTGGGATGCAAGGCTATTCACGTTTAAAAGGCTTTTCATTTACTGTCTGGGTAATTGCTGCTGTGGCCATAAGCATGATTTATCCAGGTTATATTACTGAAGTAGGAGGGTACGATACAGAGGGGTTTATTGTTCCTTTAATACAACTTATCATGTTTGGTATGGGGACTACCATGGGCATAAGGGATTTTCAAGGGGTTCTGAAAATGCCTAAAGGGGTGATCGTTGGATTGGTTTCTCAGTTTACCATCATGCCTATTTTAGCCATTAGTTTGGCTCTTCTTATGGGCTTTCCGCCAGAAATAGCAGCAGGAATTGTCCTAATAGGTTCATCACCAAGTGGTGTGTCCTCCAATATTATCACTTTTCTAGCCAAGGGGAATCTTGCCTTATCCATTACCCTAACGGCTTTTACAACCATATTGGCACCTTTTTTAACGCCATTGTTAATGAAACTCTTGGCAGGCCAATTTATTCCTATTGACTCTTTTCAAATGATGATTAGTATTATCAAAATGATATTTATTCCCATAGTAGCGGGAATGGTTTTCAATAAGATATTTAAAGACAAGGCAGGGTGGATGCATACCGCCATGCCTTTTGTGGCCATGGCCGCCAATGTAATTATTATCGCTGTGATTGTAGCTGCAGGTCGAGATAGTCTTTTGGAAATTGGTCTTTTACTTTTGCTAGCGGCCATAATTCATAATGCAAGTGGCTATGTGTTGGGTTATTGGGGTTGCAGGCTATTCAAGATGAATAAAATTGACAGCAGAACGATAGCCATTGAAGTGGGAATGCAAAATGGAGGAATGGCTGCAGGAATAGCTTCTGAATTAGGCAAGGCAGCTACCTTAGGGCTTTTCCCTGCAATTTTTGGCACATGGATGGATATATCTGGTTCCTTCCTTGCCAATTGGTGGCGAACCGAACCATCCGATGAAAATGGAGTTTCTAAACCATCTGATGATCCTCACCCTCTAAAAGAAATTGAAAAATAAAGTTTGATTTATAAATGCCTGTAACGGTTTTAAATTTTTAGGAAAAAATGGCTTAAATGTTTATTGACTTGAGTGTTAATCTAAAGAAGCAAATTCACTTTTATTTCCTACCGAAAAGGGTTTAATATTTAGCTTGAATGCCAGAAATAGCTATATTCAAGGGCTGAGCTCTGTTATTTGGCTATGGTCCGTGGTAGTGGATGTTTTGTCGAGGTTTTGCCTTAAAAATCAATTCAATCCATTGGTAAAAAACTTATGGTATGGAGCAATTGAATAATTTTGTGATGAAGAAAGGAACTCCTAACCGGTCACAAGATGCACTAAAAAGCTGCTAAATGTAAACGCCCTCTTGGCTCTGTCAAGAGGGCGTTTACCCACATCTTCAACTGTCAGAAATTATCATAGTTGTTGATTACCAAATTATCTCCTTCAAGAAGACCAATTAGTAATCCCCCATGCCAAACATTCCTTTTCTTGCACGCTTGAAAGTAAACCATGAAGGGTTAACAGCGGTAGAACCCGGACTGTCCACCTGGATTAATTTAGATGCAAAGGGTTCGTAGGCTGCTCTAGGAGCAATATTACCTTTGGCTACAATTATTTTTTGGCGCTTAACATACACTCCATTAGAGATTAATTGGTGGGCACTATTAGGGCTGGAAGCCAAAGTTGTAAGCAAAACCAAGTTAGGTTCATCCAAAGTAGACCCATCCAACTGAATAACGGCAGTATGGCCCATGTTCCAGTATCTTCCACCACCGTGTCGTACTTCAGTTTCCAAATACCTCCCCACATTTAAAGAGCGAACATGGCCTTTGATTCTTACAGGCTTGCCATGCATATCATCTGTTTTCCCACCAACTTCAAAATCAAAATCATTGCCAATACCTGCTTTTTCGGCCACAGCATAGGCTTCAGGGTCTGCTATTACCATCACCCAACCTTGGGCTCCTTGCTTGATTAATTCTTCCAATAAAAACGAACTATCACCAGTAGATCCACCTCCAATATTGTCTCCCATATCTATCAAAACAACCGGACGGCCTTCATGTTCCATGGCCATTTTAACGGCTTCTGCAGGCTGGGGGCTATCAAGTACAGTTTCATGCCGAGTGGCCCATAATTTATCCGATAGCCTTTGGGCTTCCTTTTGTGCTAGTTCTGGATCATTGTCAGTAACGACAATTACTGATGGGCCCATCCATGGTACATCGGCGTATTGATAACCTCCTGAAACACTAACGGCAAGAATTTTATCATTTTTCTCCATTTCTTTGCTCTCAGTAGTGATAGGAAGTAAGGGGTTAGAATAAGTACTTTGATATACGATATTGTATACCATAGGGGCCTTTACGATGGCTTGGGTAGGTTTAACCCCTTCCTTTACCATTTCAGCCATGATTTTTGCAGCTTGTAATCCACGGTCAAAAGTGTCAAGATGTGGGTTTTCCTTAAAAGTGATAAGGACGTTAGAATATTCGACCAATTCAGGGGTGACATTGGCATGAAAATCATGGGTAACAATGATTGGCATTTTAGGACCAAAAGCTTCTCTAACCCTTTTGACAATTTCTTCGTCACCGCTAGGGTAGCTCTCAACTACCATTGCACCATGAAGATTAAGCAATATACCATCCAGTTTAGGTCCGGCTTTTAATTGCTTAATTATTTCATCCATTATGGTATTGAAGGCATTGTCTGTAACAGGTCCCATAGGCCTTGCTCTGGTGACCACTGTTGGGTAAAGTTCTAAACCAAAACGTTTTGAACCTTCAATATAGCCTGAACTTATGGTTTGTGAATTTGCAAAGGAGAAGAACTTTTTGGCCAGTTCTTCCTGAGATTCCCCCTGTTTATAATCAAATAAATCAAGGGTCGTTAATTGACTGCTAAATGAGTTTGATTCGTGGGCAATTCCTGCTACCCCTATAATTGGTTTTATTTGTGCATTAGCTGTCAATAAGAAAAGCAGCGCGAGTGGTAAGACTAAAGTAATTCTTAAGAAAGTGGATTTTTTCATTTTGGTTTTTAATAAGATTTAAATCATTTATTGAATGACTTAAATAGGTGGTTGTGTTAAAGTAAATTCATCAATTATACCCTTTATTTCCTTAAAATTCAATATTTTTCGACGATATAATGTTTGGACAAGGCAGTATAGTTCTTATATTCTTAGTATTAGAAGTCACCACAACTTATCCTAATCCAATAGGTTTAAAAGATCAACAGCTTTAATTTTAGGAAAGGGGCAGTTTTTTTAGCGCATCACTTAATTACGAAAGTTCTTTAGTTCCATTTGTTTTGAGTAGGGAAGCTTATGGCAATTAAGAGGTATTCGCAGCTTTAATGATTTTAACTATTAAGAAGAGAAACCGCAAGGCTTTCTTATTAAATTTTACCAGTATTTACCGTAGAAATAATAAAACTTCAAAAAGTTGCCTACTGTTTAGCCAACTTTTTGAAGTTTTACATATATTCAAGCAATAATAGCCATATTGACAACCATTTTCCTCGAGTTTAAAGAGAAAAATTGCCCAATTTTGCTTATTGCACTTAATTTCTTATCCATTTATTCAATTAAAGGGTCTAAGGACCAAAGCTAATTTCCTTATTAGCACAAACTATCAATTTCATGAAAGCAATAATTTTATCATTATCATTGTTAACCTTACCGCTATTCTTCAGTCTCTCAAATAGGGTAGGGATAGCTCCCGAAAAGACTGATTCAGCTCCAATCAAGGAAGACGCTGAGTACTTGGTGAAAAAGCTAAAGAAGGGTCCAAATCCGATTGATGCCAATTGGGAAAAGGCACAATGGAAAGGAATTAAAGCCGTGACTCTTGATTACCATATGGGCAAAGATCCAAAATTTCTACCCAAAGTACAGGCCAAATTGATGTATGACGAAAAGAACATTTATGGGATTTTCAAAGTAGAAGACCGTTATGTTCGTTCTGTGGTTCAGGAATACAATGGCAATGTTTCTGGCGATTCTTGTGTGGAGTTTTTCTTTTCACCGGATTCAGAGAAGCCTCTAAGTTATTTTAATCTTGAAATCAATGCCGGAGGAACTCCATTGATTTTTCACATAACCAAACCTTGGGACGACTTCACAAAGTTAGGCAAAGAAGATATTGATCAAATTGAAATAGCTCATTCTTTGCCCGAGGTGGTAGACCCTGAGATTTCGGCGCCTACAACATGGACCATAGAGTACAGGATCCCAATTTCCATGCTAAAAAAGCATTCCAATGTCACCCAACCTAAAAAAGGTGTGGTATGGAAAGCAAACTTTTATAAGACAGGAAGTAGGACAAGTAACCCCAACTTCCTAACATGGTCATTTGTTGACAATCCAAAACCAAATTTTCATTTGCCACAGTTCTTTGGCACTTTAAAATTCCAATAAAATTATGGCAATCTGATTCCTAATACTCATTAAAATATTTTCCATAGCACAGCATTCTAGCAATTAGAATTAAATCAGTAATTTAACCACAACCACAACATGAAACGTCGCGAACTTCTTAGATACTTAGCCATAACACCTCTACTCCCTGGACAACTCTTATCCATGACTCCGGAAAAAGAGGAAAGTCCTTTTTTCAAAGGTGATCATCCCCAACAGTTGAATAAGCCAAAAAGAATAGCTGCCATACTTACCGAATACAGACCAAATTCTCATGCAGATGTGATTGTTGGTAAGTATCTTGAGGGGTACAATCAAGATGAAATGGACCCGTATCCGCGTTCAAAGATCGTGTCCATTTTTACCGAGCAGGTTCCGGACAATGACATGAGCCGTGCTATGGCAAAAAAACATGGTGTGCCCATATTTGGCACAGTTGCCGATGCGCTTACCCTTGGCGGTGACGAATTAGCTGTTGATGCAGTTTTACTTATAGGTGAGCATGGCGTCTATCCCATGAATGAAAAATTACAAAAGCTTTATCCTAGGTTTGAGATGTTTTTGAAAATTACTGATGTCTTTAGAGAAACCAAAACTTCAGTACCAGTCTTCAATGACAAACATCTTTCTTACAGTTGGAGACAGGCCAAACGGATGGTAGATATTTCTAAAGAACTTGACTTTCCTATGTTGGCAGGTTCATCAGTACCGGTAGCTTGGCGGATTCCCGCAATTGATACACCATATGGAGAAGCACAAAAATATGCGGTAGGGATTTCTTATAGTGGATTGGATATCTATGGTTTTCATTTGTTAGATTCCCTTCAGGCAGTGGTAGAGCGAAGAAAAGGAGGAGAAACAGGGGTTAAATCTGTTCAGTGTTTGGAAGGAGAGGATTGCTGGCAATTCTTGGAAAAGAACAAATGGGCGAGTAAGTTGTTTAACGAAGCCATTGCACATAGTCTCACCAAAGTTGAAGGAGATATGAAGGAATTGGTGAAATCTCCTGCGGTATTTGTGGTAGATTACAATGACGGGCTTAAAGTGGCTGCTTTCCTTTTAACAGGTTTGGTTCAGGACTTTACTATAGCAGTTGAATTGGAAGATAATCCGAAGCCATTTTCCACTTTTATGCGTTTGCAAGGAAAACCTCACCATCATTTCGGTTGCCTTGTAAAGAACATTGAAATTTTGTTTGAATCAGGAGAGCCCCCTTATCCTGTTGAGCGCACAATGCTCAGCAGTGGGATTCTGGACTTTGCCTTAGAGTCAAGAATTCAGGGACACAAAAAGTTAAACACACCGCAACTTGCAGAAGTCAGTTACCAAACCCCTAATGCGTCTCACTTTTGCTCCTTAGGCTGGGATGAAAATGGTAAAAGGTTGGACTAAGTAAAGTTTGAAAAATCAGAAACCTTGGTTAATGGATTGTTTTTTGATTTAGTTGAAAATCCACGGGTTAGTACTCGTGGATTTTTCTATTTTAAGTATTGGTTAATTATTTTTTGAACCTCTGAACTTTAAAGTAATAAATGCGATTATGGTTTTTAGTTAAATTTAGCTTTCAAAGGAGAAGTTTAGATTCGTGAAACCTTAATGAACCCAAATGAAAAATTTAAGTCAGGAGATTAAGCATGGAAATACCCATAAACCTATGGGGAAAAGTAACAGGAAATTTAATGCCATGTTGCAATGTAAATGTCCTATTTGCAAAGAAGGGGATATGTTTAAAAGTTCAGCATTAAACATTAGTCAGTTCAATGAGTTGAACAAAAATTGTGAAACATGTGGATTTGGTTTTATGCCTGAACCCGGCTTTTACCAAATATCCATGTTTTTTACCTATATGGTAGGAGTAGCCATTTTTGTCATATTTGGTTTCCTTACTTATGTGGCTTTTAATGATCCTCC
Source organism: Cyclobacterium sediminis (assembly GCF_054781075.1). Lineage (NCBI taxonomy): Bacteria > Pseudomonadati > Bacteroidota > Cytophagia > Cytophagales > Cyclobacteriaceae > Cyclobacterium > Cyclobacterium sediminis. Next base: position 440,736 of record NZ_BAAGVC010000044.1, read on the forward strand.
ACTATGGGTATATTATGTTTCTATTTTTATTCCTACCATTTTAAGCACTCCTTGGAATTTGAGGTACTCAAAGGTTGTTATGCTTTATTACTTTGGCGATATAGGAGAAGGTAAATAATATCCACGCTTAACAAGCGTGGATATTATTTTTTTTCAAAAGTGAAGAAGTTGTACTCGTTTTTCCAGTTGACGGTTTCTCCGGGTTCCAATTCAAGTCTGATATAGGGTTCAGCGCAATAAGTTCTTGCGTTGGCCCAATATACAATCTTTTCCAAGCTTTTGTCCCCTGTGATTTTTACTCCGGCGCCGGTTTTGGTGTTCATTACTGAAAATTGGTAATCTTCAGGTGAATCGCTGAAGCCGATCAAGGCATCTGTATAAACGTTTTCCCCCATGTTAAAATACCTGCTAAAGCCAATGCTACGATCGGAAACCATTCCTAAAGAGTCAAAATTAACCACTCTCTTTTCTTCACTGTTGCTGAGATATATGTCATAAGGGAATGTGGTTTTTATATTGGGCCCTGTAAGTTCTTGATCGATTACAAAGAAATTATGGTTGTAGACACTTGTTTTGATTGATTTTTTGCCTGTGTTTTTTAAGGTATGGCTTAATAAAAGAATTGGCTGGTCATCCACTAACTCCACGACTTTGGTGTATAAATAGGCATAGCCCTCCGCATCAGATAATTCATGACTGAACTCCACTCGGTTTTGGTAGGTTTTTACTTTCCATTCCCCGCCGTTTATTAAATCGTAGGTATGGGAGAAACGGTACTCTTCTTCCTTAATTTTTTCTAATGCCCCTATACCAATCTTAACAAACAGGCCGCCTTCTTTCGCTTCCTCATACCCCAAGGGACTAAAATCTTCGACAGGCCCCATTATGGCATCATTGATCAGGGGGTTGTATTTATCATACCACTGTCCAAAGTATTGATGTCCTTTGTATTCAAGGCTTGAAATAACTCCTGACCAATCAAACCTAGAGGCCCGGTAATAGCCGTTTTCATGGTCCGGAAGGTAGAGATTTGCAGTAATAATCCCATTACTAATCACCGCCTGAGGTGGATCAATTAATCTATTAAAGCCAGCAAAAATAAATAAGGTGCTAATCAGAATGGCAATTACATATGATTTACGCATGGTGGTTTTGATTGAGTAGAAGATTAGAAGTTTTACCGGAAATATACGATGTCTTTTTTATTTACCAGTGGAAGAGCAAGAAAAAGAGGTCCGGTAAGCAGGTTAGTGGGGGATGTGGTGAACGTATTATTTTCTTCTTAGATTTTATATAATGTTAATCATTTTTGATATTCGTCCACATGGGTAGCTAGTAGAAAATGAATATTATATTTTCCATTTACATATGTTTTTTTTGTATTATATTCACAAAATTAATTTTTATTTATTACTTTGAAAATAGAATGAAACATTTACCCATAAGTGTTTATTCGTAATAATTATACCAACTATCTTTCTTAACTGAAGTATACCAAAGGTTTTCGAGAAAGTACTGCTTTTAATTGTATTAAGGAAAATTCTATTTGTAATTGTTTGGTAATAGACAATTATTATTTCCTTTCAAGATGTCATTTGATTTAGTTAATGAGCATCCATAGTGAAAACAAATCCCTAATTAAAAGTAGTCCAAGATATTCTAAGGGAAAATATAAGTACCTGTAATATTAAGTTCAATAAATTTAATCGAAATGGTAAGGGCTTTAGTCACCCCGAACTGTTTGTTTATAGAATATTTATTTGATAGGTATTGCTATACAAATAAATTCTTAGAAATAGGGTTGCCAATTGAAAAAAAAGATATTAGGGAATGAATAAATTGAAGTATTATGAAAAATGAATTTGATGTTTTTTTATCACGGAAAACAGAAGACTTTCACCTATCTGATGAAATATATCAATTTTTAACTGCTAAAGGGTTTGATGTTTTTGATTCTTCTTATTCTTTAGAACGTATAGGCGAAACAGAATATGGAAAGGTAATTGATCAAACTATACCTATATCTAAGAACTTTATTTTAATTTTTAGTTCCATTGATAATATTAATTCTGGTTGGGTTCAGCATGAATGGCAATTATTCTTAAACAATAAAAAAGAAAATGATAAGGTAGGCAATATTATTTTAGTGGTCACAGATGATGTTAAAATAGAAGAAATTCCTCCAGTTCTTAAGGTATATGAAGTTATTAAATTTTCCAATTTTAAAAATAGAATTCTTCATTACCTACTAAAAAACAAAAATGAAACCAATATTAAAACAGTTGGCGAGGAATTTATTGGAAGAGAGAATAAAATTGATGAACTAAAGAAAATACTTATTAATGAGAAGAATCGATTAGTAACGATCGTAGGAACAGGAGGATTTGGGAAAACTAGGCTTGCTTTAGAAATAGGTAAAGAATTGAATCACAAATATTCAGGAGGGGTCTGGTTTGTAAATTTGGTGGATGCTGAAACAGAAACTGGTGTGGCTAAATCAATTTATGATGCGTTTAATCAAGAAATGACTAGTTCACAAATATCAGCAAGAGAAGCGATTCTTCTATTATTGGAGCAAAGAGAAAATGTATTGCTTATTCTTGATAATTTTGAACAAATAGTTGACGAATGCTCTGAGACCTTAGATTTTATGTTGTCTCATTTACCAAAAGCTCAAATTTTAGTTACTTCTACAAGAAGGTTAAAGCTTTCCTATGCGAATCTAGTGGAGATTGAGCCACTTGAAACTATTGATGTTTCGGTAAAAGACCCTGATGAACTTAAAAGAAATGAAAGTATTCAACTATTTTTAAATAGATCTTCAAAAATAAATAGGGAATTTGATAAAGACATTGACGATCTGATACTAATTAATAAAATATGTAACGAGCTTCAAGGTATACCTTTAGGGATAGAATTAGCTGCAAGTAGATCAGATCTATTAAATATTGAAGAAATTTTTGAGGGTATTAAAAGCAACAATTATCAAGACTTAGAAGACTACTCCCATGATAGACAAAAGAAGCATCACAGCTTGTATTCTGCTGTCAATTGGAGTTTTAATTTACTGACAGATAATGAAAAGGACTTGTTTATTCAACTAGCCATTTTTAAAACAAGTTTTACTGCTGAATTGGCAAAGAAAATTGTAATAATAGAAAATACGACTTATAGCCTGAATTTCACTAAAACCCTTGATGCCTTAGTTAAAAGTAGTCTTTTAAAAGCGAATGTTAATAGTAAACCTACTAGATTTAGTTTTCCCATAACTGTATATAATTTTGGGAACAAAGTTCTATATGAATCTAAAGATGCTGCCTATATTTCAGATCTTATTGAACGGTATGGTGATACTTACATTTCATTTTTGATTATTGAGAATCAAAAGTCAAAAAACATATTAACGAGTAAGTCACTAAAAAGAATGCATGCAGAACTTGAAAATATTTTTAGCATTCAAGAGCTATTGATTAAAAACAAATCATTTAAAAAAGCTGCTGAAATCATTTCATTTTTTGCTGACGTCTTGTCCATAAAAGGGCCTGAACTTATAAGAATTGATAAACTAAAATATTCTTATGACAATATTATTGATAAAAATAATGATTATAGTTGCCGATTGGCCATTGAGTTGTCTAAAGCCTACCAAAGTAGGGGGCAATATGACGAGGGAGATAGATTTGGTGAAATGTCTGTTTCAATAGCACGTAAAATTGAAGATAATAGTTTATTGGCACATTCACTCTTACAGCTAGGGAAGATGAAGAATTTACGAGGGTATAAATACCTAGCTTTAGTTTATATTGAAGAATCTTTTTCCTTGTATAAGGATTTAGATGATTCAAAATATATAGCCATAACACTTATTATTATTGGAAGCATTAAGGAGCGACTAGGTTTTTTTGATGAATCTTTAGAAAGGTTTGAACTAGCAGAAGAAATAGCTGATGATAATGCTGATACGATTCAAAAGGAAGAAATATTTTATAGAAAAAGTTTGGCCTATTGGCATCATGGCAAAGTGAAAAAAGGGCTTGAATTTATGTGTAGTGCTCAAGATTTAGCAGAAGATATAGGCAATGATTTTATGAAACCAGGGCATTTAACCACTAAAGGTCTGATTTTATCCGACTTGGGACAATATGATGAAGCCATTGAATCATTTAAAAAAGCAGGAGAAATACACAATAAAAGAGGGACGGTTCATTGGGAAGCTGTAAACAATGGGGGATGGGGTAGAACCCTTATGATGAAGAATAATGGGAAAGAAAATATTCAGGAATCCATTCAATTCTTAGAAAAAGCTGAAAAAGTATCAAGGAAAATCTTTTATCCGGAAAATATTGCTTTTCATTCAGGAGACCTTGGTAGGGCATACTTTTTAAATGGTAATTTAGAAAAGGCATTTGCTAAAACCAATGATGCCATTTCTATTGAACGTGCCATCGGATCGACTAATGAACATCGGCATTTTTGTAATTTGATTGTTATGGCCAAAATTGCTAAAGAGCTATCCAAGGATGACCTCCTTTGGGAATCCATTGTTATCGCTCAAAGATTAACAATTAAATTGGGGATTAATGAATCCTCCGAAATTGAGAAGGTAAGGAAGGATTTTGTTTCTTTAATTCTACTTATTAAACATTGGGAAACAAAATTCAACACCAAAGCTGAGGTGTCGGAGGATTATACAAAAGGTGTGGTTGTTAACCCACCTAGTTCAATATCTAAAATTAAACTTAGTTCTCAAACATGTATAAACTTATTTAATAAAATTCAGTTTTCACTACGTGAAATGATGTTTGAATACCCATGGGGCTCTATTGAAAATTTCACTGCGGAGAAAGGGCAAACGTCGATTAAACTTTTTAGCTATGGCAGTATTCATAATATGTTTTCGGATACCCCTTCTAATAATACTAAGTCCATTTATCCCTATAAAACAGCCATAGGTTTTGGAATAAGAAGGTTGCTCAATTATAATATTCCTGATGAAATACTGTATCGGCCAATATACCAACCATTGACTGGGCCTAATGCTAGAGGGCTATTCAACGTTAAATTTACAGGTTCTATATCAGATACAGTTAATGGGGTTTTGTTCGATATTGATATTTCGGATATTGCCAAATTAAGAAAAAACGAAGTTGGCTATGATTTGATACCGATTATTTGTTTGGATTGGAATGATCATGAAAAAGACCCTATTTTGGCTTATACATTAACTTGTCCGGAAAGAATGTATAAAGGAAAAAGCTTAACAGGTTCTGACTTGTCTCCTCATCCAAAATATTATAGGATTTGCAGAGATGGAGCTGCCAAAATTTCTAATGAATTTCTTGATTATTTTCTGGAAAGCTCCTACTTGTCAGATAATAAAACTTTAGTAAAAAACTGGGAGATTTTATAATTCGGCTTCCGAGTCATAAGGTCAATAGATTAGTTTTATTAATGTTCAAGGACCCATTAAAGTAGAGGGTGTTGCATTTTTATTGTAAATGAAAGGTGTATTTGGAAAAAAATAATAGGGGTAAATCATTAAATAAAAATTAATTATATAAGAAATATTTAAGTGAAGGCGATAGGTTTTTTCTTTAATCAAATAGATGAAAGCAATGCCGGTGGGATTAGCTACTAATAGTTATTATAAATTCAATGAAAACTTGTTGTTATAACAAATGAATCAAATATCGTCTCGGGAATTCAAGTATTTGTTGGAAGGTAAAACTGTTATCGGCCATTCCGGCCATCAAGACATTTTGACTAAGGATTTTCAAATGATCCAAAAAAAAGTCAGAGGCAAACTGGAAGAAATTGTAAATGGGAAACCGGAAAAAATTGTTCTTATTACCGGCTTTGCGAAGGGTGCGGATGAACTGGTTGCAAAAGAAGCCGCCAGTCTGGGGATTGTAGTAGTCCTTCTACTTATCGACGAAGGAATCTTCCCCTCTTTTGGGCAGGGTGATTTAGATCGAGCGAAGGGATTAGAGAGTAAAGGAGGTTGTTATACCTTTAAATTAATGCCCTCCAAATCGCTCGAAGATCAAACCCCTTACGAAATTCTTGAAGAAATATTGGTTAAACACGCCACTCACTTAATGGCTTTATGGGATGGCATAGACACCGGAAAGCCTGGAGGTACCTGGCAAGTAGTAACTAATTTTATAAATAAACCATCCACCAAGGGGATCTTTTGGAAAAGAAAAGTGCAATACACCCTACATCATTTATATACTCCCCGTGAAAAAAATACGATCCCCTCTGCCCAAGCTTATAAAAATCAGCCCATTATTCCTAGAGGTAATTACGATTGGGAAACAATCGAATGCTGCAATTATTCTAAAAATTTTGGACTGCTTACGACTAAATCCATTTCCAGTTTTTTTAAAAATGTTATTCCTATATCAACGGGTATTTTTTTGCGATTTTTACTTCCTTTAATATTGGTGTGTTTTGTTCTTGTTTTGGGAGTGATTGGACATTATGGGATTAAAGAAAAAACTTGGACTGAATTTTTAAATAGTTTATTTTTTTCCGCTAATTTGATCACCTTAGATGGATCTGTCTTTGATAATCCTTACAACTGGCAAGTGGAAGTAGCAAGGATTTTGGGAGGTAGTTTTACAGTCGTAGTTTTTTTCATTGCCCTATATTTTGCCTCAGGGAAGGAGGTTTTTTATCGGTTTTTGTTTTTCAAGTTTAGGGCCTGGAACCGGTTTAAAGAGGTGATTTCAGATTTCATTTCGTGGGTTTCTTTCAGGAGATTACGTCCCACATGGACTAATAATTTTGCCGTTGTTATAGGTCTCAATGAAATGGCATATGATATTTTAAAAGACCTAAGAAATCCTTCAACGAAAGATACTAAAGGAGTTAAAGTTGTGGTTTTGAACCCAGACCCAACAACAGCCCTTGTGGAGCTAGCCAGAAATGAGGGAGTATGGATAGTTGATGGTATTCCTACAAGTTCCACATCTCTAAAGAAAACCTATTTTCAAAAAGCATCTCAAGTATTTATAGTGACTGATTCAGAGGAGGCAAACGTCCGTTGCGTAATGGAAATGGACCAAATGATTTCAAGTATCAAAAAGCATAAAAATGAGGATTGGTTTGTCCATATACAAGACAGAAAGCTTAAGCAATTGCTGCAACAATCTATTAGTGGACGTACCAATTATGCACTCACGGTATTTAGCCATGCGGACAATACCGCTCGCCGCATGTTGGCAGGTTTCCCTGAGTTAAGAGGAACCCCTCTTAGTTGCTCCATATTAATCGTTGGATTTGGTTCACTAGGGAGGTCTCTTGCATTAAAATCCATTCAACAAATGGTTTTTTCAAAACCCCCCTTGCCCAGAATCTTGGTATTTTATCCGGATTCAGATGCCAAAGCTGTTGAGGATTTTAAAAAAGAATATCCTTATTTGTTTAAAGAAAGTGAAAATCAAACAGAAACCATTTTTAATAGCGTTACCGATTGGACATTTTATGAAGAACAGGATGAGTGTAGGACAAGCGACCGGATACTTTTTTATCCTTTACCATTGATTCCCCAACAAATTACCCATCCTCACGGCCCTTTGATACAAAACTTAAATCACTATAAAAAGTTAAAGTTTTTCGCATGCCTTCATTCTGGCTTGGAAAGTGCTTCCATTTTAACTTCGGTATTACCCGGTTTGGAACGAATGAAACTTGAAAACCCAACTTATGATTTACAGGCCTATTGCTTTTATAATTTTCCGGATGCGGAAGAAGAGGTCTATTTGGAACAAAAACTCAATGCCCAGGCCCCGCATATTCCTGTAAAATGCTTTGGCAATTACCTATATGAATTTTCCTGTAAGGCGATCCAAAATAAGGAAGCAGACCACTTGGCCAAACAAATAGCCTTATGGTACTACCTCCTATATGATTTTGGGAACCGATCTGTAAGGACCTCTATTAAAGTAGAAAAATGGTTTACAAAATTGATTTTAAAGGTAAGCGCATTGAAGCGAGGGTATGCTTCCAATAAGGAAGCACTTCCATATGACGAAGAATTAAAACTCAAAATCGAGGGGTTAAAAGACCTGTGGTTTCAAGCTTTAACTGACAGTTTTGTTTTGGAAGGGATGGGGAATATGATGCGTTACTGTTGGAAAAGCCTGTCCGAAACAGATCGGGAGGGGAACAGACAGGCAGCCGATCACCTTTGGATAAAGGTAACAGCCTACGATAAAAAGTGGGTGCTATCGGATCAAGTTCCGGAGAAAAAAAGTTTTGAAAATTTTTGGACCAAAAGGGAGGTTGAAGTTCTGGGAGTGGTGGAACACCGTAGATGGAATACCATGAAAATTCTGGATGGATGGAGACCATTTGTAGGAACAGATTGGAAAACTTATAAAGAGACCTACAAAGCACAGAAACTTCATAACCTATTGCTTAGCTTTAAGGATTTACCTGAAAATGAACAGGTGAAGGATTACCATCAAATAGAGGGGATTCCTTATTTTATTGCATTGATGAATTTAGATCAATACGGAAAACAAACCTTAATTAAATAGAATTGTTCCTAGCTAAGGCTGTCCCTACCTAAGTATGTCATTTGGTGAAAAAGACATTTAGGTTAATTGAGGGGGACAATTGGTCTAAGTATACCTAACCATTAGGCAAGTACTTTGAGGAAATGCTGTGGCTTATGATGATAAATGTTGCAGCTACTTTATTTTATCTACCAATTCATCAACTGATACAAATTCCAACAACCTCTCCCTCACCCGTTCCGAATCATTTCGGATATGGTATTTGATGATGGATTCAATTTTGTTTACCAATTTTTCAGCAGCTTCATTAAGAAGGGATACCCTTAGTTGGCCATCTTGTTGGTTGGGGTCTTGATGTATTCGTTTCCGGAGACTGAGTAACCGTGGAGAACGCTTTAATGGGTAAATGGTACGGGGAATATCGATTACAGTACCATTAATATGATCAAACCAAATTCCACCGTCTTTATCGGAAAGGATAGGGGCTAACTTTTCGAATTCCAATTCAAAACCGGCAGCTTTAAGCTTCTCCTTCATCGTGCTTACATCTTCTTCATAAGTATTAAAGACGCTTATGGGCCTAACTACAATAAGCCTTTTTATCTTATCAGGGTAATGGGAAATAAAACCACCATCTTTTAGAATTCTCCTTACAAAATTCATGTAATAGCCGGTAGCCAATCCGACTGCAGCTGAAATGTCTACAACGGGCAATCCCTCGTAAAAGCGAGAAATAATATTTTCTGTAAAGGAATAAGGAGAATTGTCCGAGAGAAAGTTTTCTATTGGTTGATGCAGGGTTTTAATAAGTTTTTCCTTCTCAAAAGCTTTGACTACATAGCAACGAATACCTCTTAAATAAAAAGGAATTTCTATTTCATCTTGAACTAAAATTAAGTAAGGTAAACCCAGCGAATGTACAAGTCCAAGCTCATAAAACACATTGGGGGATGGGTTTGTCTCTCCTTCTCGAGGAGTAATATTAAACACGACCAGATCTGCCGTGTCAAGTTTGGAAAAAACATCACGTTCTATGCTGGATCCCTTCCATTCCTCCGGAAAAGTAATGGCGATGTTTTTATCAAGTACGGCATGTTTTTCTAAATAATCCCTGCTTTTCCTTTCTTGGAGAATTTCTATTAATGCATCTCTGATTTGAATACTGCTGTCATTCTTTTCACCCCTCATTGGGCCTAAAATGACAATCTCTAGTCTTTGGTCAGCAAAATAGGAGGTTTTGAACATATAATCTATTATTAATTATTCATCATGTAGGGGGAACAACTTATCATGCAATTTGCCACTATCTACTATAACTTTTCTTTAAAATATATATTATTTTTTTTAGAGAAAAGGTTCTACTGTTATTTAATCTATAATTTTCAATACAGAGTCAATAAATCTATAAATCTGCTATATTACTGGGATACAGGCCTCATGATATATTGGTTGAGCGGTAATTTAGGGATAAGTGATTTTGTGATCTGTGATGTGGTGATGAGTGGGGCAAAACATTTGGATTCAATAACCTTTGGCTTAGAATGGCTCAGCAAGCATTGGGAGGCTTCAGCAAATTCAAGAACCTTTACCTTTGAGAAGTACATGCCTAGCAATGAGATAATTGAAATTTATTCACTCACCCCCCCCCAAAAAAAATTTAATAATTAACCATTATTCCATTAACAATTAATAATTAACCATTCCCACATTAACAATTAATAATTAACCATTCCCATATTAACAATTAATAATTAACCATTCTCACATTAACAATTAATAATTAACCATCATCTATATTGCTGTAAAAAAGCAAAATATACCTGTATTTCGCATCTTATCGCTATTATTGTAAACAAATCATTAATAGTAATTACCATGAAAAACACTTTCTTATATTATTTACTTTTATTCTTTGGTCTTGCAATTTTAATCCTAAGTTGTAAACAGGAAATTGAGGAAGAACCAATTCCACCGAATATCATATTGGTGATGACAGATGATCAAGGGTATGGAGACATATCAGCCCATGGAAGCCCTGATGTGTCTACACCAAATATGGACAAGTTAAAAACACAGAGTATTAGTTTGGAAGATTTTCAGGTCAGCCCTACTTGTGCGCCTACCAGATCAGCCCTTATGACCGGACGACACCCTTTTAAAAATGGAATAACCCATACTATTTTGGAAAGAGAAAGAATGGCACTGGGTTTAACTACTTTGCCTCAGGTGTTAAAAAGGGGAGGTTATACGAGTGGAATTTTCGGTAAATGGCATTTGGGAGATGAACAGGAGTATCAACCTGATAGTCGTGGATTTGATGAGGTGTTTATTCATGGAGCCGGCGGGATTGGCCAGGCTTATGCCGGTTCTTGTGCAGATGTACCTAACAATGGGTATTTTGACCCTGTGATCAAACACAATGGTACCTTTCTGAAAACAGAAGGGTTTTGTACCGATGTGTTTTTTACGCAGGCCATGTCCTGGATAAAGGAGAAATCTTTGAATGAGGAACCATTTTTTGCTTATATCACTACAAATGCTCCCCACGGTCCTTTTATAGCTCCTGAGGAATACAAGAAAAAATTTATAGATCAGGGCTATCCGGAAGATGCTCAGGGTTTTTATGGGATGGTAGAAAATATCGATATGAATTTAGGAGTATTAATGGATAAATTAGACGCTTGGGAGATTGCTGACAATACCATTTTAATTTTTATGACGGACAATGGTAAAACCTATGGAGGAGGTCGAAATAAAGTACATGGAGAAACCTACAATGCTGGAATGAAAGGATTTAAAGGAAGTGTAAATGAAGGGGGTACCAGAGTCCCTTTCTTTATCAGGTGGCCAAATGTTTTTAATAAAGGTGAGGAGGTAGATGTGATGCTCAATCATTATGATATTCTTCCCACTTTTGCTGAGATAGCCAATATCGACATTTCCGACATTACTGACTTGGATGGCAAAAGCTTTTATTCCAATTTAATAAATGACAGTATACCATCTGAAGATAGGTTTCGATTTTTTCATGGAGGTAGATGGCCCTTAAATCCCAACAATATTTCCGGCCAGGAAGGAACAGAACGTTGGGTAGGGACTGAAGAAACATCCAATCCGGATAATTCAAAATACAAGAAGTTTGCTGTGAGAAATGAACGGTATCGATTTGTAAACAACAGTGAGTTGTATGACTTGTCTCAAGACCCGGGAGAAACACGGAATATAGTAGAGGAGCAGCCTGAACTGATAGCAGAGATGAGAGCAGCCTATGAGGCTTGGTGGTCTGATGTCAGGCCGTTGATGGTTAATGAAAAAGCTCCATTGGCTGAAGAAAAGCCGTACTGGATTGATTACCAAAAACAAAAGGCGTCCGGGGGCATCAATAATTGGGTAAAACCTAATTTAGATTTGAATAAATGAAAATTGACAGAAAGTTCAATCAGTTAAGTAAGGACGAATATTTTTACTTTATCGATAATTATAAGAAATATTCAGATTTCAATACCTTGGGATTGTACCGTTCCATTTGTGAAAATGAAAATCTTGAATTAAGGGACCAAATTGAAGTTCGAGATCATGCCAATAGGGTTTTTGAAAAGACATTTAATTTTTATCAATTAAAAGACCCTAAAACCTATTTTGATCTAATTACGCTAGGGCTAGAACTAACAGTAGCTGATGAAAGACAAATTTGGTCTGATATTCGTTTCAACCAAGAGAAAATACTAACAGATAAAAAAATTAAGCATAGAAATTTTGGAGCTTATTCTAAACACGATTGTGGCTACGACCACTGCCCTTATAACGGTTTGATGATCAAGCAGGGATCAAGTTTATCGGAAGCGAGTATGCATTTTAAATCTGATAAAAATAAAGCTTCGGCTAAAATGAAATCCCAACGGAATAAGCAACTAAGAAAAAATAAGCATCAAATCTTTCGTGATGAATATGAGGGGTAGGTAAGTTTGTATTTACTTTATAATTTGCTCGATATTTTTTTATGGTATGGTTCAATTCTGATCAATTCCCCTTCGTTTATTGAAAATCCCTGTTGTACATTAACAATGGACAGTATAATGGTATTTCCAAAAGGTATCCTAGAAAAGGGTGTACCTTTACAGCTCGGAATGAACCAAGCAAAGATGCTACCTATTCCGCTCAAGTACCAAGCGCATAAATGGAAACCAAGAAAGACAATGGTCAGCTAGGCAAAGACCAGATTGAGCAATGCATTGCAATTTTAGAAATATTAAACAATGATACGGACCAGATATTTAATATTCCTTTGGATCGTAGAATTGAATTAATTACCCAAGCAGGCCGACTCTCTAGACCTCAAAAAGAGGAGCTGATAAAGCGAAAGAAAAACGCTAAGAAAAAGGTCAAGAAAGAAAGAGCATTCCAAGACAAGTTTGCACGAAATCAAACAGGTATCCGTAGTGCCAGAGAGTCCCATGTCTTTGTAGCGCCAAAAATAGTGACTTATGAAGGAAAAGAAAAAAGGAGCAATAGCGCTTCAATCACTCCTCGAGAATGTTATGTTTGTAAGGAGGTTTTTACCTCCCTTCACCATTTCTATGATACCATGTGCACCGCCTGTGGGGATTTCAATTATGCCAAGCGTTTTCAAACGGCAGATCTTACTGGTCAGGTGGCCTTGGTGACAGGAGCGAGGCTTAAAATTGGTTATCACATTTGCCTGATGATGTTACGGGCAGGCGCCACTGTCATCGCAACGACAAGATTTCCGGTTGATGCTGCCCTACGTTTTTCCAAGGAGGATGATTTTTTAACCTGGGATTTACGACTTAAAATCCATGGATTAGACTTGAGACATATTCCAAGTGTGGAATTGTTCTGTAATTTTATAACCTCCCAATACATTAGGCTGGATGTATTGATCAATAATGCAGCACAAACAGTAAGACGTCCCGCCGGATTTTACAAACATTTATTATCCAATGAAGAAACAGATCATACCAATTTGCCTTCATTGATAAATAATCTCCTTTCAGATCATCAAGTTTGTTTACAGGAGTTAGGAGCCTTAAGTGCTACAATTGAAGATTCCAACCGAAATTTACCGGTTACCTGGCATGGGAGCCAACTGGGGATTGGCTTGAGTTCCTCAGCAAAATTATCTCAGATTCCTTATACAATAGATCATGCCTTGGAGCCTGATGCTGTTTTTCCTACCGGGAAGCTGGACGCTGACCTTCAACAAGTTGATTTAAGAAAAACTAACAGTTGGAGATTAAAGTTGGGTGAGATTCCTACCAATGAAATGCTGGAGGTTCAACTTGTCAATTCCATTGCCCCCTTTGTGCTCAATAACCGCCTGATTCATTTGATGAAAAAAGAAAATACCGGTCAAAAACACATCATCAACGTTTCTGCCATGGAAGGTAAATTCCATAAATATCACAAAGAGTCTCGTCATCCCCATACCAATATGGCCAAAGCAGCTCTGAACATGATGACCCTAACTTCTGCAGCAGAATTTGCCAAGTTTGGTATCTATACCAATGCCGTAGATACGGGATGGGTTACTGATGAGGATCCAATTGAATTGGCCAAGAAAAAAGAAAAAATTCATGATTTCCAGCCCCCACTAGATATTGTTGATGGCGCAGCCCGGGTTTTAGATCCCTTATTCGATGGAATCAATGTGGGTAAACACTGGTGTGGCAAATTCCTAAAAGATTACAAGCCTACAAGCTGGTAATGGTAATAAAGGTTTGGATTTTTTCAATAAAGCTATTTACTCTAAACAAATGGTGTCCAAGGTGGCACTCAATTTTGTCTGGTTTATTTGCTGTTAGAAGTACAATTTTATTCCTGTAGCTAAAGAGATTCCTTTAGCTACAGGAATTTTTTAAGTTTCAAACCAAATACTTTTGGTCTTCGTGGCTTTTTATGTCCTAATGACTTTTGGATAATAGATTAGACAATTCAATAATGTTGAAAGATTTCATTAAATTTAATATAGCTGGCGTTTATAAGATAAGAACAAATCATCATTAAAATTGAAAAGCCAGGCCAATAAATGGACCATTCAAATCAAAGGGTAATTTGTCTGTACTCCTTATGTTATTTAACCTAAAATCAATATTTGATTCGTCTAGATTCTCTTTGGCATATAGGGTTTCATTGTTCTCATCTGTTCCACTAAACTTAATCATTGGGCTATTGGAGTAAATATTGTATGAATATCCGGCAGTTATAGTTAACATAGAATAGCCTTCAGCCTTCTGAAAAGGAAATGCAAAATCAAATCTTGGTTTAACTGTCCCTTGATTAGAGATTATTTTTATTGAAACATCATCGCTGTAAAAATCTGAATCATTTACTCTGATATACAGATCATTGTTGATGATGTCTCCCAAAGGGGCCTTTGCCCTACCGAATTCTATACCAAGAACTGGTCTGAAAATTATTTTTTTAGATGCCCCAAGTGAAAAATTATAACCATATGCAGTATGAAAGGCTAGGAAATTAACTGATCCGGTAATTCCACTTCCTCCCAGTTCAAAATGATAGCCTTTCAAATTTCCCATTTGGATACCAAAATCAAAAGAGATTCCATATTTTTGCTCCTTAATAGCCTTCTCTCCAAGAAAGGAATCCATACTAGGACTTTCATCTACATAGTTAAGCCACATCAAGGATTCCTCTAGGTTAGTTGATCTGGATCCAATACCTAAATAGTAACCGGAGTAAATATTAGGATCGATTGGTACTTTGGGCGCTGGCACAGGTTCAGGAGCAGGCTCAGGTACATTATCATTGAATCCTGCCATTTGGTTATCATATTTTCTAGTTCCATCTGTGCCTACGATATAGTTTACATTTTCCAGTGGTTCGGTTTTTATGGAGCTGCTTCCATATTGTAGATAAGATTAGTAGGCCTCCTCGATGGTGTATTCTTTGACTGGAATAACCTTGCCGCTATTGAGAAATACTTTTTGAGAAACTTGCTCAACTTGTATGTCATCTCTCAATTTCAACACGATTTCTACTCGTCTATTTAGTGCCCTGTTTTCTGGAGATGTATTTGGAACAATAGGGTTAGATTTTCCAAAACCATTAAAATTGAGTCGTTCAGCAACAATTTCATTTTGAATCAAATAATTGTATACTGATTCCGCTCTTTTTTTACTTAATTCTAAGTTGTAATCATCGTCTCCAATATCGTCCGTGTAACCCTCAATGCTAATGGCGATATTTTCTACCTCTAAAAGGCCCATCACCAGCGTGTCTATTGTCATTTTAGAGTCGGCTGTCAATAGGTGATTGTCGGTCTCATATTGTAAGTGGGGTAGATTTAACACTTTTCCTTCTATGGACTGGTTGGAATTGACCCAGTGGTACAAGGTGTCCATACTTGAGGTCATGCTTTGTGCTAGTAGCGAATTTCCGTTATAAATACTTAAGTATAGGAAAAGGCAGGCCATGGTTAATCCTTGTTGTAATTTCATTTTTTAGTGTTTAAGTGATACTTTTTGCTTAATTAGAATTCGTTTAGGCGAAACATGTAATAGCCACGCATTAAGATCGGGTTTTAAACAAAAGCTGATTTCCTTGAATATTATCAGCGTTATATATTTTGAAAATCACGAGTTTTAATGCTTACTTCCCTTAATTTTAATTGAAAAAAGATACACTATAGCTTTGTTTTCGTGAACGCCAATTATTATTTCGTGAGGATGCTTGTTAATGGGGTGAAGCTTGTTTTCAAAAAATCTAATTATGATTTTAAATACAGTTTTAAGTATTAAATGTCTAATAATTGGTTTTTGAAAGATATGAAGGTCGAACAAATAGGATTATAAGTATTATCTCAAAAGTTTAAAATGTTTTTACTTCTTCCTTTACATTAAAGAAAGTTAATTGTTGGTTACCGTAGCAGGCATTATTATTAATGAAGCTATACTTAATAAGGTAAAGTCGGTTTTAGCCTATAGGTAGATATAAAAGTATAGCGTTTGGTAAGTCTCAACCTTTCCAATGACCTCCTATTGCGAAAGATTTTGGGCAAACCAAAAGGTAATTATTAGTATGACAAGTAAAAAACTACACTTCTTTGATGGCAAGATCATTAAAAGGTGAAAATTTTTCCTTAATGGATTGTATTCCTTAATAGCTAATATGTGGAATAGGTGGCTGGTAAGGAATATTCTGCTAAACTAATTCCGAAAGAAACAAAACTACAGTAATTAAAAGTAATTCCTCTTATTAAGATTCATGTTTTCTAATTTGAAAACACCTAAAATTGTAAGTGGTGGTGTTGAATTGGAGAATTAGATAAGTTCAAACTTAAATAAAGTCAGTTTATTATTAGAAAGATGTACCTGCGCAATATTCTCATTGTCATAAAATCAGATATTATCAAGGTATTTAAATGCTTTGCAACTGAAATTTGGTAAGATAGTTTTGTCCTTTTTCCAAAAGGGTAGGTAAAATTTCAAAAGAATATATGTCCGAAACTCTTTCTATTTCACCACTTAAAATAAAAATAATATAAGTCTCTTGATATTGAGTTAAGTAATTAATAATTTTCATAACTTAATGAATGAAAGAATTAAATATGTTTAATTATGATTATAAAAAATTGTTGTACTAAAACCCTGAAAGATGAATAGACCACTACAAGAGACTTTGATCGCGAAAGCTGGGATTATAATTCTCGTTTTTTCCTTTCATTTGGTGTCTTCGGCTTATGGCATAGGAAAAATGCCAGTGTCTGACCCAAAGAATGAAACTTCTAAAAAGGTTGAAAACAATCGCTTTTCAACTAGTGAAAATGTTTTTGCGGACATTACCGTTAGCGGTACCGTTACTGATGCTAACGGTGAATCCATTCCAGGTGTTACAGTGTTCGTACCGGGTACCACCACAGGAACAGCAACTGATTTGATGGGGAAATACTCCATTACCGTACCGGAGGGATCAACTTTATCTTTTTCCTATATTGGGTACGTTACCCAAAACATTGATATAGGAAATAGAACGGTATTGGATGTTGTTTTGGAAGAGGATGTGACTTCCATGGATGAGGTCTTGGTCATAGGTTATGGAACGGCAAAGAAGAGTGATTTGACAGGGTCTGTTGCTCGAATTAATATGGAGGATAAATCCAATCAAGCCAATGTAAACTTATTTCAGGCATTAATTGGAGCCTCAGCCGGTGTGAATCTTGAAGGAAGAGGCGGTGCATCTAGTGAGCCTGATATATCCATTAGGGGTAGGACCTCTCTATCTGCATCTGATGGTCCATTGATCGTTTTAGATGGAGTAATTTATAATGGAAGTATTTCTAACATCAACGTAAATGACGTAGAATCAATAGATATACTTAAGGATGCAAGTGCTGCGGCAGTATATGGTTCCAGGTCGGCCAATGGTGTTTTACTGATTACTACCAAGAAAGGGAAAACTGAAAAACCTATCATTTCATTTGGAATGTACACTGGTTTTCAGGACATGACCAACAATCCTATGCGGGTGATGAATGCTAATGAATTTGCCAACCGCCTAGTAGACTGGGACCATCAAAGTAAGGTTTATGCTTGGTACAAAACCGACCCAACCAGTGCGGAAGGTAGACCCCAAAGACCTGATTTAAGCAACCCCGAAATAGTAGGATCTTATCTGAAAACTTATGAAGAGCAACAGAATTACTTGGCGGGTAACGAAATCGACTGGGTAGATCAAGTCTTACAAAAGGCGCCCATGCAAAATTACAACCTGAGCCTTCAAGGGATGACGGATCGCTCTACTTATTACGTCTCAGGATCCTTTACTGATGTGGAAGGAATACAGATTAATGACAAGTTCAAAAGAATCACTTTGCGTAGTAATGTAGAAAGTGAGATTACCGACTGGCTGACTTTTGGTTTGAATGCAAGTTACAGCACGAGGGATAATTCAGGGATTCCAACCAGCCTAAGCAATGCTCGGGTGGCAAGTCCTTTGGTGAACAATTATATAGGAGAACCCAATTATGATATTTACCTGGGAGGCGAGTTGTTTCAACCGTATCCACTGGTGTACCAATACATTGACAATTCAGACATTACCAATGAATTATTTGCTGTTGGTCGGCTAAAGGTTTCGGTTCCTTGGATAGAAGGACTTAATTATGAATTCAATTATTCCCACGTTTACTCCAATAGAAACAACAATACCTTCCATTCGAGTTCAACCCCATCCGGAGTTTCAAACAGGGGATTAGCCATTAAAAACCCTTCGGAATCGAGGGATTGGAACCTTAATAATATTATCAATTACTCTAGAACTTTTGGAGATCACCAAGTCAATGGAACATTCCTATTTAGCAGGGAGGGTAGAACAGGAAATGCTTCAACCCTCTCAGCTTCCGGTTTTGAAAATGAAATCCTTGGTTATAATAATATTGGTTTGGCAGAAGTTGTCACAGGAAGTTCTTCAGCTTACGAAGAAAATAGCCTTTCCTATATGGCTCGTGTCAATTATAGTTTTTTATCCAAATACATGTTTACAGGTACCGTTCGACGAGATGGTTTTTCAGGATTTGGGGCAGGAAATAAATGGGCAACTTTCCCTTCAGCGTCTTTAGCATGGGTGCTTACCGATGAGCCTTTCCTTAATGATACCGATGTTTACTTAAAGTTGAGAACATCTTATGGTATGAACGGTAATCAGGGAATTGGTAGGTATTCAAGTTTGTCCAGGATGGGTACGCGCTATTATGTTTATGGTCAATCTACAGCCATTGGATTGTATCCAAGTAACCTGGGTAATGTAGACTTGGCATGGGAAACCACTACTTCTTATAACCTTGGACTTGACTTTGGTTTCTGGCAGAACAGGATTACAGGTACGGTCAATGCGTATACCGCAAAAACGACAGATGTTCTGGTTTTGAGACAACTCCCCAGGGCTGCAGGCTATGCCAATATCTGGACAAATATTGGAGGTTTGAAAAATAAAGGAATTGAGTTTGATTTACGATCGATCAATATGGATGGACCTCTTAGGTGGGAAACCAATTTCACTTTTGCGCTCAATAGAGATGAGATCACCAAATTGTATGGAGGAGAGGACGACAATGACATTGGTAATGGATGGTTTGTTGGTGAATCACTCAGTGCGATTTATGATTATGAAATGGCTGGAGGAGTTTGGACTGAAGAAGAGTTTTTTAGCGGCAATATCCTGAATGGATGGTATCCGGGCCAGTTTCGGTATGTGGATCTGAATGGAGATGGGGAAATTGACCCTACCAACGATAGGAAGGTAATTGGTTATGAATCTCCCAGCTACAGGTTTAGTTTAAACAATAGCTTTACCTACAATAATTTTACCCTCTCTGTTTTTATCAACTCAATACAAGGCGGTAAAAACTATTACCAAGCTAATAATGCTGACATCATAAATCCCCTCTTTTATTTTCCTGATAGAAGAAACAATTCAGCGGTAAACCCCTAT
The DNA here is from genome assembly GCF_054781075.1 of Cyclobacterium sediminis. Lineage (NCBI taxonomy): Bacteria > Pseudomonadati > Bacteroidota > Cytophagia > Cytophagales > Cyclobacteriaceae > Cyclobacterium > Cyclobacterium sediminis. The sequence continues at coordinate 460,730 of NZ_BAAGVC010000044.1, forward strand.
TGGACCCCGGGAAATCCAACTGCCAATACAACAGGGATTTACAATGTACCCCTTCGACAAAGTGGAATTTATCAAAGCCGAAGTTTTGTAAGGTTGCAGGATATTTCTCTTGGTTACACTTTCAATAAAAGCTTTTTGGATAAATTAAATTTGCAGTCTGCACAGGTTTATATCTCCAGTAAAAATCCTTATGTGTGGACCAACTGGCAAGGCTGGGATCCAGAAACAGGTGTAAGTGATACCCCACTGATGAGGAATTTCATTCTAGGTTTGAACCTTAGCCTATAAGCGTTCAACTTATTTTATTAAGTAAAACCTGAAAAATATAAAAAAAATGATGAAAATAAATATAAAAAATCTTGCAGTTAAATCTTTGCTGATGGCTGCGGTTGTGCTGTTTATATTTCCGTCTTGTAATGATGATATTCTGGACGAAAAACCACTGGATTTTCTTTCACCGGACAATGCATACTTAACTGAAGCAGGTGCCTTGCAAGGTATAACTGCTATTCATGACCGTGTTCGGGTTGCCTATTATTCATTTGGTGAATTTGGGGTGATGAATTGGGCTACACATGGCTCAGATATTGGTTACAATGGTGAAACCCCCGGCCCTGGAGGTTCTTATTTGAATTCCTATACTGACATGACTCCTGTTTGGCGAAATGTGATTGCTACATGGAATGTAGGTTTTGAAATTATCCAATGGGCAAATGTTTTGATTGATAGGGTGGAAAGCGCCGATCCTGAAGTGTTTGCAGAGGGTGAAGCAGGTAAAAACAAGTACATCGCAGAAGCCCGCTTTTTTAGGGGCTTTGCCTACAGATATTTGGTTTCTACTTATGGAGATATTCCACTTTTGACAGAGCCTATCAATTCTGCTAAAGCGGATTTTATTAGAAACCCGGTAGCAGACATTCATAACTTGATGGTTGAAGATTTTCAATATGCCGCCAATAATTTACCTAAACCGGGCGAAGAAGATGCTCCGGGAAGAATTACCCAAGGACCTGCTTGGCATTACCTGGCAGAAACCTACCTTGAACAGGATGATTTCGAAAATGCCGTAGAAGCAGCTTCAAATGTTATTGAAGATTATGATTACGATTTGATGTTAAGCCGTTTTGGAACAAAGCTTGGCAACGATGTATGGGGCTCCGGAGATGTGTTTTTTGACCTTTTTGGTTTTGGAAATCATAATCTTCCGGAAAATAAGGAAGCAATGTGGGTCATTCAAGTGGAGCCTTTTATAATCGGCGGAGGACAAATAGCAAGTGCCTATATTTTTGGACCACGTTATTTTGATATCGGGCTTACACCTGATGGAAAAAAAGGTTTTCAAGGAGAACTATATAATGGCTTGTATACGGGGTATTCCGATAGTCTTGGTCGGCCAACTGCAAATGGGAGAGGAACCAGTCTGGTTTATTATGGAGTATGGCAGGACAATTGGGACATTGATATCAGGAATGCTGAACATAATTTAAAACGCAATTTTTATTATGATAATCCTGAGTCAGCTTTCGACAAACAAAAAATCGACTTCAGCCTTTATGATCCACCAAGACCTGACCCAATAGCGGATTCTACTAAAATTATTTTCCCTATCCATACTAAATTTACTGATCCTTTAAATTATTTCTTGCAGCCTAACCGTTCAGGAGGAGGGATTACGCACAAAGATTGGTATGCATTGCGTTTTGCTGAAACCTTGCTAATTCGAGCCGAGGCAAATTTAGAGTTGGGCAATAATGCCTTGGCAGCAGCAGATGTGAACAGAATAAGAGAACGTGCCAATGCAACTCCTGTCTCTGCATCCGATATTGATATGGATTTCTTGTTGGATGAACGTGTAAGAGAATTGTACGGAGAAGAATGGAGGCTATTAATATTGAGACGTACCGGTAAACTTTTAGAAAGGGTTCGTAAATACAACGATAACCCTCTTGTTCCTGGAGCAGCTATTGAGGAACATAATTTCCGTTGGCCGATACCTCAGGCACAGATTGATCTAAATGTAGATGCTAATTTCCCTCAAAATCCCGGCTACTAAATTTATATTCCAAGATAATTTTAATTGGAATCAATTAAATGCTACATTAAAGGGGAGAAACTTAAGGTTTCTCCCCTTTATATTCTATTTGGTAGAGTGTAGCCATTTTTTTTATAATAAATAAAGGTATTGAATTTTAAATTCTTAGAAAGTATGAAAGGTTTTAATAATGGTATTCCCCTATTACTTTTGGTGGTTTCTCTTTTTTATCTTTCTATCCTCAAAGTAGAAGGGGAAACCTACAGCCATAGTGAATGCCAGAAAAACCCACAAGAAGGGCTTCGTTTGTCCACTTTTGATATAGATGTTACCCCTCCGGTAGGAAGTCCTTTGGCTTATGATGTTTCTATAAACAAATGGGATCTAGGTTTAAGGGCTAAAGGAATAGTGTTACAAGGAGCTGGATTACCTATAGTTTTATGTTCCATAGATTGGCTTGCCATTGGTAATGAAGGCATGGATGAATTTAAGAGAGCATTGGCGGCAGCTGTTGGGTCTACGCCGGAGCGGATTTCAGTGAATGTTTTGCATCAGCACGATGCCCCAAGGTTTGATGCAGGAGCAGAGCAAATTCTTTTGGAAGCGGGGATAGATCCGGCAATAATTAACCCTACCAACTTTGATGGAACATTTCCTCGTGAAGCGCTTAGACGTTTAACAGTGGCTGTTAAAAGCGCTTTATCGTCTCCACAACCTGTAACACATTTAGGTATTGGTAAAGCAATTGTTGATAGAGTAGCTTCAAATAGAAATATTTATGGGCATGATGGTAAAGTACGTGTTACGAGAATGTCTACTACTAAAGATCCTGATATACGTGCCGAACCTGAAGGGCTGATTGACCCTGAACTATCGCTTATTAGTTTTTGGAATGAAAACAAGCCGGTCGCTATTATGAGTTATTATGCGACCCATCCACAGAGTTATTACCGTACAGGTATTCCTAACCCTGATTTTGTAGGGGTTGCCAGATTTTTTCGTCAATTGGCTGTTCCTGATGCCCTTCATATACATTTTAATGGGGCAGGAGGAAATATTGCTGCAGGTAAATACAATGATGGATCCCATGAGAACAGACTTGTTTTTGCGCAACGTTTGGCAAATGGAATGGAAAAAGCTTGGGAGACTACAAAGAAAAAACCTATAACTGCTGCCAATGTTTCTTGGTCAGTAGAAAAGGTGGCTTTGCCTCCGGCTCCCTATTTGTTTAAAATACAAGAGGAGTTAAAATTAAGCAACGAGCTACTAAAGAAAAATAGTGGAATCGCACGAAAAATGGCATGGTTGCGTAGGACACAGACGGGTAAAACCATTGATATCAGTTGCCTAAGTCTTAATGATGCTAGAATTTTACATATGCCCGGAGAACTTTTTGTAGAATATCAACTTGCCGCTAAAGCAAGTCGCACGGATTTATTTGTAACCATGGCCGCTTATGGCGATCTTGGTATGGGGTATATTGGAACCTCATTGGCTTATGAAAAAGGAGGGTATGAGGTCAGTGAGCGCGCATCGAATGTTGCTCCTGAAGTAGAAGGGGTATTGATGAAGGCCATTAATGATCTATTAAAAAAATAATTCTAAGCTGCCTTCTATTTCTCATTTTGAAGTTTTTTTATTGACCCTCTTTTAAAGATAGTTTTCCAGCTTCTTTTGTGTAACTAATGCAAGTGGTATTTTACTTCTGAGGAGAAGTTAATTTTAACCATATCTATATTTTAAAATATTTCGTAAGTCGACCAAGGGTGTTCCCCTTCATAGTTGTCTTTTTATTATTAACCGGGAATATTTTTAAAAACTTTCTATTCTAAAATGAAAAAGTTTCTCTTTTATACTTTTTGCTTTCTCCTATTGGGGGGTATAGTAAAAGCGCAGGATTTAATTGAGTCTGCAGGCAAACTCCTTAGTATTAGGGCAGGGTATCAAGGAAATTATCTAAAAGACAATGCTTTATCCCCCTTACACTATCAAGGATCAGGAATTCAATACGGCCTTTCTTATCGGAGAATAGGTAAAAATATTTTTGGGATATCAGTAGCCTATGGAGCAGGAGAGATGCGTTCCAATGAAACAAGTGGATTTACCAATACTTTTTTAGACATTAATATTGACGTGGAATACTTATTTCGAATAAAAAATAATAGTGAATCCTTAGACATTTATTTGGGAGGAGCTTATGAAACCAATGCTTTTTTTATTGAATGGAATGATTTAGATGCATTTAGTTATACTTCCACTCAAGGAATGGCAATTAGGGGTTTGTTGACCCAAAGGATTAATGACAGACATAGCATGCAAACTTCTTTTGACATACCGATAGTCCAATTTTTAGGAAGACCTCCTTACAATGGAATCGATGAGTTTATAATAGAGAATCAGGATAATCCCGTAAAAATTATGCTTCAAGGAGAACCTGCCTCTTTAGGTCATTATTTAGGCTTGGATTGGGGTTTGGTTTATGCCTACCAAATTTCACCACGTTTGGCTTGGAACTTGGCCTATTCAATTTCCTTCCAAAAAGTAAACAATTTACACTCATTCAAGCGGATGACAATGTCTGCCGAAAGCGGAATAACCTTAAAATTTTAAGCTAATGACAGGCTTTCTTAAAGTTAATATTAAGAAAATAATAAAATCCTTGACTATTAATTATCATACTTCTGTGAGGCGTCAAAACCTTTGGTTAATAATGATTTCCATTTTTTTATATAGCTGTGAAGAGGTAATTTTAGGTGAAGAGGCACCCAATAGTCCTTTGCAAAATTTTGAAATCTTATGGAATGATTTCGACCGGCATTACAGTCTCTTTGAGGTGAGAGGGATCAATTGGAAACAGCTGTATCAAATTTATCGCCCAAAAGTTACCGATGATCTTTCTGATGAGGAACTTTGGAAAGTAATGACGGAAATGGTGGAACACTTAGACGACAGCCATACAACACTCTACAATGGAAACATTAAGTATAAATCCGGCTATGCGCTCAATGAGCAGTCTACAGCTGAATTTAGCCCTGAATTATTACTCTCAAAGTATATAGCTAACAAAACCGAGGTGGGGTCAGAAGATGAACTCTTCTTTGGGAAAGTCAAAGACAAAAATATAGGCTACATTTATTTGGGTACCATGGATGGTGATAATCCTTCAGTAATGGATGAAATAATTAAAAACTTTGAAAATACTGAAGCCATTATTTTGGATTTAAGACAAAATAGTGGGGGAGATGACAGGTATTCAGCAAGAATTGCTCAAGCCTTTTCTGATGGAGTTCACGAAATATATAGTGTACAGACTAGGAATGGAAAAGGTTATAATGATTTTGATGAGAAGAATATATACTATACTCAATTTGATGGTGACAATTCATACACTAAGCCCGTTATTGTACTTACGGACAGAAAAACCATCAGTGCAGGTGAAGTTTTCTTGCTACATATGAAGGCTTTTGATCAGGTCATTCAAATAGGAGATACCACAGCCGGTGACTTTTCTACGGTAAGTAATATGCGATTTCTTCTCAATGGGTGGAGGTATGTATATTCCATTCAGCAATTTTTATTACCCAATGGACGCAGTTTAGACGGTATTGGTCATGTGCCTGAAATTTATGTTAAGAATACAGAATATACTGTAAATAATAACACAGACCTTGTTGTGGAAAAGGCATTGGATTATTTATTGCAACAACATGGGATAGAATGAGTACCCGGTTTTATCTCTATAGTTCATTATAAATTATAGAGGGTACTAAAAAGATTATTAGGATTTTATAACTTTATGAAGTGATTACAATCCTAAATAAATCCTGAGAAATAACTTTATCTTTTATGGAAGATAGACTATTAACATTGCACCCGGAAGGTAAGAAAGGGGTAAATATCTTGACCTCTAAGTATACTGTAATCCGTGAATTTATTTTAAAAACGCTTCAAGACAGAAAAGAAATTTCCTATAAGGAACTTAATGAATTGGCCATTACCTCCTTGAAGGATGATTTTGAGGGATCAATTCCTTGGTATTTGGTATCGGTAAAGCTGGATTTGGAGGCTAGAAATATAATTGAAAGGATTCCGGGAAAAAGCCCACATTATGTAAGATTGTGCGCCAAAAAAGCATGAATTATTTTCAAAGCAGCGAAGGATGAGTTTGGCAATGAGTTTACTAGTTAAAATCCTGCCGCTGAATCCATCCCTCGGGAATCAGCCCCTGCCTCCAAAGTGCCATCCTCACGTACCAAAATGGCATCGACTTTTCCGATTGAGCCTCTTTCTGTAAGCCTATGGCCTTTTTTTCTCAAATCTTCAAATAAACGTTTGTTAGAAAAGCTTTTCTCATAGCTGATTAAATCGGGTTTCCATTGACTATGAAACCTAGGTTCGTCAACCGCCTGTTGCATTCCCATATCAAATTCAACCACGTTGATAATGGTCTGAAATACAGATGTTGGAATTGTGGATCCACCTGGCGTACCTACAACCATAAATAACTCACCATCTTTCTCTAAAATAGTGGGACTCATGGAGCTAAGCATCCTTTTCTCAGGTTCAATTTTATTGGCCTCTCCTCCCAGCACACCAAACATATTTGGAAATCCCGGTTTGATAGAAAAATCATCCATTTCATTGTTGAGGATAAAGCCTGCACCTGCGACCAACACTTTGGACCCCATGTTACCATTTAAGGTTGTTGTACTTGAAACGGCATTTCCATCCGGGTCAATAATAGAAAAATGGGTGGTTTCTTCACTTTCTTGAATGATTTCTCCCTCTTTAATTTCTGATGATGGTGTAGCCATATCAGGGTTGAAATTTTTAAATCTTTCTAATAAATAGTTTTTGGCAATTAATTGATTGATGGGCACTGGATAAAAGTCTGAATCGGCCATATAAGCTGCTCGATCTGCAAATATTCTTCGCTCTATTTCTGTTTTTAAATGTAGGTAATCAACAAATTTATCTTTGCTATTGGAAACTTTATAATCTGCTATTGTACCTAACATCTGAAGTAATATTATTCCGCCGCCGCTTGGAGGACCCATGGTTATAATGCCATAGTCTTTATAAGAGCCTCTCAATGGTGCTCTCCATTTGCTCTTATATTGGTTTAAATCTTGATGATTGATGATTCCACCGCCTCTTTTCATTTCTTCTACTAATAGATCGGCCACTTCTCCTGTATAAAAACCATCTCTTCCTTTGTCTCGGATATAGGTGAGGGTTCTCGCCAGGTCTTTTTGGATTAAGAGATCCCCTTTTTTAAATGAAGTTGCAGTAAAATGAGTAGGGTCTATTGTAGAATATTTTTTCAGTTTACTTGCATAAGCTGTAAAAAAATCGGCCTCTATTTCGGATAATTCAAAACCCTTCTCAGCAAGTTTAATTGCTGGATTTATCAATTGCTCCCAAGGAAGTGAACCAAATTTTTCATAAGCCCTGACCATTCCATCTACTGCTCCGGGTACTCCCGAAGCCAAATGGCCATTTTGACTTTTTTCTGGTAAGGCATTGCCTTCTGCATCAAGGTACATGTCTTTGTCAGCATTTATTGGAGCCTTCTCTCGATAATCTAAAGAATGAACAGTACCATCATTTTCTCTGATGACCATAAAGCCCCCACCTCCAATATTTCCTGCCTGAGGGTATACTACGGCAAGTGCCATATGCACTGCGATGGCTGCATCCACTGCATTGCCACCTTTCAGAAGGATAGTTTTGCCTACCTCTGAAGCCAATGGGTGTGCACTGACCACCATAGCCTTATCTACTAATAGTCCTGTTTGGTGTTTTTGCGGTTTACAAGAAAACCCAAATACCAGTAATAGAAAAAATATAAAGGCCTGATTTTGTGATGGATAAGATAGGTTTGTCATTAATAACTGTAAATCTGTCGATTGAATTAATTATTGAAAAATATACTGTATTGAAGAAATAGGAAATTAATGTGGTGTACTTTTTAGGAAGGAGTGTAGATCTTGTTCCAGTTCATCCAAAGACTTTAAAAATTCCGGATAAATTTCAGGGAAATTATTGGTAATCTCTTTTTCCAGCGCATTAATATTTTTATTTACCAAATTGGCTCCCAGTAGACTAAATACGGGCTTAGACTTATGAAATTTCTTTTTGATTATATTAAACTTCCCTGACTCGTAAAGTGGCAATAAAGTCCTTAAGTCTTGTACATTCAGTTCCAAAACCAACTCTATGATTTCATGGATAAGTTCTATATCCTGATCGAAATAATGATAAATCATATCGGGTTTGATCTGTTTATACATAAAATTTTTTCTGTTGAAAGCAGTGATGGCCAAAATTTAAGCAATGAATAATTAGTTACATTACTCTAATGCAAAAATAGGGCTGGAAAGGTATGATTTTACATTTTATTAGAAAATTTTTCATATAATCTTCAATTATACGAATGTTAGACTTTTAAGTTTGACAGTAATCATTGCATGTTTGTAGTTTTAAATTGCCCAAAAAGTATGTAATTGTATGGAACTTTTTATTTAAATACTTGATTAGTTTTGCAAATAAATTCAAAGTAGAGATGAATAGAAACAAGTTGATTTTTCTCATTTTTGGAATCGTTTTTTTGGTTATTATGCTGTGGATAGGTTACGATATGTCCACTAAAACCACATTTCCCGGTTCAAAACCTAATTTGAAAGAAAGGATTGAAAATGAATAGCCTTTCCATGTTTTATGGATCGCCCTAAATATTAATAGAGTTAGCTAATGCATCAACAAAAAACGGATCAATTAATTAATGCCTTAGAAGAGATTGAAATTCGCTGTGAAACGGATATCAATATTCCCTTTAAAAGAAATTTGATTGAAGGAAAGGGAGAAAAGTTACTTTCAGATGGATACAATGATTTAAATGGGGCCGGTGATATTCCCTTACTGAATCAATTGAAGCTTGACTTTAAAATAGAGAAGTTTTTATTTCTTTTTGATGATGCTTATCATTTCAACAGATACAGGCTAAAAACCTTAAAATCAGATGTTTACGATACATTTAATTTTTCTTGGCATGGCAGTTATTTGCGCATGTGCAGAACTTTTGAAAGAGAATGTCTTTTGTCAGGAGCTCAGGACAGGATTTGGAATGGCCCACCAATAGCCTCAAGATGCTTTGGAAAATCAGAAATATCACCCGACCTTTCAGGAAATGGAGCTGCAGGGTGGAAGTTAAACGCATACAATGATCTTCAATATGACTTGATCAGCAGGTTAATGGGGTACAAACTTATAAGGATCCCTGCTTATGAAAACCTTATGTTGGGAGGTAAGTTGCAACGAATCGATAAATTATTGTTACGACCAAACAGAGAAACCTTAAAATCTGTAGGTTCTTGGCTTGTTAGAAAAATGGATTAGTTGAACAAGCCAAAAATTTCCCGGTCAATTTTGCCAACAATGGTGGAAAAATCTTCAGGATTATGGACGAAATTCATGTCATTCACATCTATGATTAGGAGTTTTCCGAGTTTATAGCCCGAGATCCAATCTTCGTAGAGGTTGTTTAAGTTTTTTAGGTAAGCAATTTGAATGCTCCGTTCATATTCTCTTCCTCTCTTTTCAATTTGATCTACCAATTTGGGTATGTCTGCCTTCAAAAAAATCAATAAATCCGGAGGATTGATATAATCTACCATGGAGTGGTAAAGCATCCTGTAGTTTTCATAATCCCTCTTGTTGATCAAATTTGACTCATAAAGGTTGGTAGCAAAAATATGGGAATCTTCATAGATCGTTCTATCTTGAATGGTGGAATTTGCATTTTCCTGAATTCTTTTCACTTGATTGAACCTGCTATGTAGGAAGTAAACCTGCAAATGAAAAGCCCATTTTGGCATGTCTCCATAAAAGTCCGACAAATAAGGGTTTTCCTCTACTGATTCTAATTCAATTTGCCAACCATAATGAGCAGCTAGTTTTGATGCCAAGGTGGTTTTTCCACTTCCAATATTTCCTGAGATTGCGATATGCATAATTTTTACTTGTTTTTTATTGTTTTGAATATAAACCCTATCCTATACCATTACCATAACATAAAATTAATCTAAAATTGAATTTTCCTGTTGACTTTTGGGGAATCTAGCCAATATTTTATTAATTGATTATCGTTCAACGGGTACTAGATCCAAATGGTTGATTATACTCGATTAATTTTCCATTACCTAAACCTTTTAAATACAATATTTATACCTGATTTAGAGAAGGTAAATGGTAAAAAACATTTAACTCTTGGCTTGTTGGGTTTAAGATATTTTTCTTCCGAAATTTCTTAAAATCCCCTCTAATTTTTTTTTAAAGGCATTTTTTTCACTAATTAATTTTGATCAATTACATGTTATTTCAAATTAATTTTTAATTTTAGGAGGTCCTTTTTTAAAAAAATCAAACTTAATGCATGAGCTTGGTCTTTTTCCTGTCATGAAATAGTTTGGACATGGCCCATTTTCTCATCCAAAAGTAAACACTATATGAATCAAGAATCCAAAGGAAATGAACAAGAATTAAAGAAGACATTAGGCCCTTTTATGCTGTGGGGTTTGGGTGTCGGATACGTCATATCAGGGAATTATTTTGGATGGAATTTAGGGCTTGCTGAAGGTGGAACATTAGGTGCGGGTATCGCCATATTTTTTATCATAATCATGTATGTTACTTTCACCTTCAGTTACACAGAAATGGCCTGTGCTATTCCTAAAGCCGGAGGAGCTTTTTCATATGCTGAGCGTGGTTTAGGAAAACATTTGGGTTTTTTGGCAGGGATGTCCCAGAATATTGAATTTATTTTTGCACCACCTGCAATAGCTTCTGCCATAGGTGCTTATTTTGGGATATTTTTTCCTGAGTTGGACGCCTTATTGATAGGAGTCGTCGCCTATTTGATTTTTACAGGATTAAATATTGTAGGTCTGCAAGTGGCAGCTACCTTTGAACTATTTATAACAATTATCGCTGTATTGGGATTGTTGTTTTTTGCAGGAGTGACTTTACCTGCATTCAAAATGGAAAATTTGCAAATCAATGCCTTGCCCAATGGTTATATGGGAGTGGTTGCAGCCATTCCATTTGCTATTTGGTTTTTTCTAGCCATAGAAGGGGTTGCCAATGTTGCCGAGGAGACGATTAACCCACAAAAAAATATATTAAAAGGCTTTGGCTTTGCCTTACTGACATTGGTTATTTTATGTGTGCTTACATTTATGGCGGCCGTTGGTGTTGGAGGCTGGGAAGCCATTGTTTATCCTGATAGTTCCGGAGTTGCTTCTGATTCACCCCTGCCATTGGCCATGGGATTGGTCACGGGTGATAACCAGTTTTATTATCACCTGTTGGCCTTTATAGCGCTCTTCGGCTTGGTGGCGTCCTTTAATGGGATCATTCTTGCGGCAGGACGTACCACCTTTGAATTCGGTCGTGTGGGCTATGCTCCTAAGGCCATCGGAGCGGTAAATAAAAAATTTAAAACCCCAGTCAATGCCCTTATTTTTAATATGCTGATCGGGATTATTGCTTTATTTACGGGCAAAACCGGGGAAATAATCACGATTGCTGTGTTTGGTGCCTTGTGTTTGTATATATTGTCTATGCTTGCTTTTCTCAAGCTAAGAAAAAATGAACCGGAGCTGGAAAGGCCTTTTAAGGTGCCCTATTACCCTTTGTTTCCTATGATAGCCCTGATCATTGCTAGTCTTTCACTAATTGCCATGATCATTTATAACTTTAATTTGGCCGTGATTTTTTTCGCCATGCTATTAGGAGCTTATTTATTCTTTGTATTATTCCTTAACAAGACAAAAACTTCATGAAATTAAGTAAAGAAGAAGTCAAATCAAGTTTAAAAAACAGTTCATTTAATAAAGTAAAATTAGCCATTGTGGACATTGATGGAGTCCTCCGCGGGAAAGTTGTTTCTCTGGACAAATTCTTTTCCATATTGGATGGAGGATTGGGATTTTGTGCGGTTGTCTTTGGCTGGGACATGCAAGACAAATCCTATGACAATGTATCTGTTACTGGCTGGCATACCGGCTATCCCGATTTTCAAGCCAATATTGATTCTTCTACCTACAGAAAAATACCATGGGAGAATGACCTTCCCTTCTTTTTGGCTGATTTCAGTAATGACAAGGAAAATGGGGCCTTAGTTTGTCCAAGAACCTTATTGAAAAATGTGCAAAAGGAAGCATTAGAGGCTGGTTTTATTCCTCAATTTTCTCAAGAATTTGAATGGTTTAACTTTGAAAGTACACCCGATGGTTATGAAAGTAAAAATTGTGCAGATACCAAACCCATGACCCCGGGAATGTTCGGTTACTCTATTTTAAGATCATCATTGAAAAGTGAGTTTTTCAATGACTTGTTTGACCTGTGTCATAAATTTGACATACCATTGGAAGGCCTGCACACAGAAACCGGTCCGGGTGTTTATGAAGCTGCCATACAGTACAGTGATATTTTACTGGCAGCAGACCGTGCAGTACTATTCAAAAGTAGTGTTAAAGAAATTGCCTATAGACACGGTGTCATGGCTACCTTTATGGCCAAATGGTCTGAGGAATTGCCTGGAAATGGTGGACATGTACACCAAAGTATTTGGGACATGGACCTAAAGAATAACTTGTTCTATGATGCCAATGCAGAATGGAACATGAGTAGTACCATGCGTCATTACGTGGCAGGTCAACTTAAATGTTTACCCTATATTTTGCCAATGTTTGCCCCCACTATCAATAGTTACAAGAGGTTGGTAGAGGGAGCCTGGGCACCTACCACTTTGACATGGGCAAAGGACAATAGAACCACTGCTTTAAGAATACTTTCCGGTGGAGCTAAATCTACTCGTCTAGAAACCAGGGTTATAGGATCCGATGTTAACCCTTATCTGGCCATGGCAGCTTGTCTGGCTTCCGGCTTATATGGTATTCAGAACAAATTGGCTTTGGATAAACCTGCCACCGTAGGCAATGGTTATGAAGATTATTCCAATGGTTCAATTCCTTCCTCACTAAAAGAAGCCACAGAAGCCATGAAAAATTCAAGCATTGCCAAGTCATTGTTTGGAGAGGCCTTTGTCGATCATTTTTGCAAAACGCGCGAATGGGAATGTCGCGAATTTGCCTCCAATGTGACAGATTGGGAAAGGAAACGTTATTTTGAAATTATTTAATCTCGACTTCAATACATTTAATCACTATAGTTTTCATTTATCATAATGGATATTCTTCAAAAATATAATTTTAGTTTTCCTACGACCATAAGATTTGGTGTAGGTGTTATCAGTGAACTGGCTGATTATTTAAAGCAAAATCAATTGTCTCGGCCACTATTGGTAACTGACCCAATTGTTAGAGAACTCGATTTCTTTAAAAAAATAGAAGGTCAATTGAGTCAATCAGGTTTGTCTGTTGAGGTTTTTTCTGATGTTCATAAAAACCCTGTCAAGTCAGATGTTCTTAAAGGTAAGACTTCGTATCAGTCCACCGATAGAGATGTAATTGTGGGCATTGGTGGTGGAGTGGCTTTGGATGTAGCAAGGGCAATTGCTTTAAGCATTAATCACCATAGTGATCTATTTGTTTATGATGATTTAATTGGGGGAGATAAATACGTAACCGAGCCAATTCCACATTTTGTTACCGTACCTACCACTTCCGGTACTGGGAGTGAAGTAGGAAGAAGTGCCATTATATCTGAAGATGAAAGCAAGAAGAAAAGAATACTATTTGCACCTACCCTTATGGCAAAAATAGTATTTGCAGATCCGGAACTTACTATGGACTTGCCTTCATTTGTTACTGCAGCTACGGGCATGGATGCTTTTACACACAATATTGAAGCCTATCTCTCTAAAAATTGGAATCCTATGTGTAGTGGGATAGCATTGGAAGGCATTAAGCTGATTGGTGAATCCATAGAAACAGCTACCTTGAAACCAGATTTGGAGTCAAGGAGCAAGATGTTAATGGCATCCATGATGGGAGCGATAGCTTTTCAAAAAGGTTTGGGAATCGTTCACAGTTTGGCCCACCCATTATCCAGTTTGCTAGACACACACCATGGCTTGGCAAATGCCATTAATTTACCCTATGGACTTGAATTCAACTATGAAGGGTTTGAGGATAGGTATGAGCAAATGGGCCTTATGGTTGGATTAAAACAAGGAGAGGGTAAGAAATTTATCCAATACATCAATGACTTAAACAATACCCTGGGCTTGCCATCAAATCTTTCAGCAATTGGCGTTAAAGAAGATCATATTGATACATTGGCGTCACTTGCTATTGCAGATTTCTGTCATCCAAACAATCCAAAACCTGTCACTGAAGCTGACTTTAAATCAATTTATAAAGGTGCCCTATAGAATATGTTGAAAATTGGAATAAGTGCATGCTTCATGTATAAGGAGCCTTCTCGGATTGTGTTTGGTCCTAAAAATTTGGCCTATGTGGAATGTGATATGTTCAGTTATGTGTCACAAAAAGGTATTCTTCCAGTATTGCTGCCAGACCTACCCATGAGTCAATTAGAGGATATCTTGGCAGAACTAGATGGATTTGTTTTTCAAGGTGGAACAGATTTGGCTCCGGAAACTTATAATGAGACGCCTATAGTACCCGGCAAATGGCTGGGTGATGCCTATAGGGATACCTATGAAATGAGGATAATGGAATACGCTGTTAAGCATCATAAGCCGGTTTTGGCAATTTGTAGAGGCTTCCAGTTGATGAATGTGTGTTTTGGTGGTAACTTATACCAAGATATCTCTATGCAGAAACCGGAGGCCATGCAGCACAGGGATGCTGAGAAATATGATTCCTTGGTTCACGAAATTGTTTTTGAACAAGGTAAAACCTTGGATTTAATTTATGATGATACTGATCGGGCTGTTGTAAATTCTGTTCATCATCAAGGCGTAAAAAGCATAGGGAATGGTTTGGAGATCTTGGCCGTTAGCAAAAATGATGGAATAATAGAAGCCCTGCAAAACAAAGAAGGAAATGTGTTAGGAGTGCAATGGCACCCTGAGTTTTCGGTGGGTAAAGGAGCTCCATTATTGGACCCCTTAAAACTGTATGAATATTTTATAGAAAAAGTTAAAAATCAATAAGAATGGAAATTATCAACCCTGCTACCGAAGGTGTTATAAAACATTTAAAAGAAGATACTGCCGTTGAAGTTAGTAGTAGAATTGCTGCGCTAAAAGAAGGACAAATTAAGTGGGCACGTGTACCTTTGGAAGAGAGAGTTGCCATTATTAAAAAATATGGTGACCTAGTGATGGACAATTTGGAGGAATTGGCACTTATATTAACTTCCGAAACAGGTAAACCTATTCAGCAAGCTAAAAATGAAATCACAGGAGCGCAAAATCGAATCGCACATATTCAAAAGGATGCATTGAAATACCTCAAGAAGGAAGTCATTACTGAAGAAGGAGATACGCGAGAAGAAATCTCTTTTGAGCCCCTGGGGGTAATTGCAAATATTTCTGCTTGGAATTTCCCTTATAATGTTGGTTACAACGTGTTCTTATATGCTTTGCTGGCGGGCAATGCAGTGGCCTATAAGCCATCAGAATACGCTACCCTCACTGGGCTTAAGTTTAGAGAACTGCTTTGGGAAGCCGGCATTCCTAAGGATGCTTTTGAATGTTTTATTGGTGGAGCTGAAGTGGGGGAGTTATTGCTAGAGGCAGACCTGGAAGGTTACTTTTTTACAGGTTCTTATAAAACCGGAAAGTACATTGCCCAAAAAGTGGCTTCGAAACTAGTTCCTGTTCAGTTGGAACTCGGCGGAAAAGACCCTTTGTATGTAATGAATGATGTGGCGGATGTGAAACAAGCAGCCATCAATGCAGCAGAGGGAGCATTTTATAATAATGGTCAAAGTTGCTGTGCGGTGGAAAGAATATATGTTCATGAAGACATTTATGATGCATTTGTAGAGGCTTTCGTAAGTGAGGTTTCTACTTATAAAATTGGGGATCCATTGGCAGAGGAAACCTTTATAGGCGCACTCACCAGAAAAGATCAAATGAATTTCATCCTTTCTCAGATAGCTGATGCCAAGGAAAAAGGTGCCAAGTTACTCACAGGAGGAAAACAATGGGGAGAAAAAGGGTATTTCCTAGAACCGGCGGTATTGACTGAAGTCAATCACAGTATGGAGCTTATGAAAGAGGAGTCTTTTGGACCTGTTATCGGCATTCAAAAAGTCAAAAATGATGAAGAGGCTCTTAAATTGATGAAAGACACTGCTTTTGGTCTTACTGCAGCCGTATTCTCAGGTGATGAACCAAGGGCCAAACAATTGTTAGAAAGTTTGCCTTCAGGAACAGTCTATGTCAATTGTTGTGATAGGGTAAGCCCAAATCTCCCTTGGACTGGGAGGAAAAATTCCGGTTTGGGAGTGACCTTATCTTATATGGGCATAAGGGCATTTACCCAGCCTAAAGCGTATCAATTGAGGGGGTAGCCGGCTTTAAATCTAGCAATCTTTAGTTTTAGTAATAATTCTTTTGATTTTCATTCAAGTTCAGTCTTTATTAATTTATTGGCTTAGTAGAGAATTAACCATTTGGCAATAATTTATCTCTACGGTTTGCTCCGTAAAACTTTAATTTTACGCTTGAGCAAAAGAAAATTGGAGACTAAAGCGGATGGATTATCCCATAGTATAACTATGAGGATTAAGATTTTATTAGTGTTTTATATCGTATTTAAATTATGAATGAGAACAGAAGAGATTTTCTGAAAAAAGCAGCACTTTTTTCCGGAGGCATGGGACTATGGGGAGTTTTACCTGCTTCCATAGAAAAAGCCATGGCCATTAATCCGGACCCCGGAACTACCTATCTTGACGCAGAGCATGTAGTCTTATTGATGCAAGAAAATCGCTCCTTTGACCATTGTTTTGGTAAATTAAAAGGAGTTAGAGGATACAATGACCCAAGGACCATTTCATTGCCTAACAAAGACAAAGTTTGGATTCAAAGAGACAATCAAGGAAATGCTTTTACTCCTTTTAGGTTTAATATAAATGAGACCAAAGCGACCTGGATGAGTGATATTCCTCATTCTTGGGAAAATCAAGTAGATGCGCGAAATAACGGAAAGTATGACGGTTGGA
Source organism: Cyclobacterium sediminis (assembly GCF_054781075.1). NCBI lineage: Bacteria > Pseudomonadati > Bacteroidota > Cytophagia > Cytophagales > Cyclobacteriaceae > Cyclobacterium > Cyclobacterium sediminis. The sequence goes on from NZ_BAAGVC010000044.1 coordinate 477,927, forward strand.
TTGAAGCCAAGAGACCCGGAAGAAAAGAATACAAACATGTACCGATGACCATGGGTTTTTATGAAAGGCAGGACATTCCATTTTATTATGCCTTTGCAGATGCATTTACTGTTTGTGACCAACATTTTTGCGCAGCCCTTACCGGTACCACTACCAATCGAAATTATCACTGGGCTGGAAAAACGGTAGGGAAAGTTGGTGAAAAGCCTCTGGTAAGAAACGGAGAGCATACTTACGGAAAAGAAGTGGAGTGGAAAACCTTTCCTGATCGCTTGCAAGACAATGGCGTGTCTTGGAAGGTATACCAAAATGAGGTAAGTTTACCTACCATGTTGGAAGGTGATGATAGGTCTTGGCTTGCAAATTTCACAGACAATAACCTGGAATGGTTCAAACAGTTTGAGGTTCGCTTTACTCCGGGACATTATGAGTTTTTAATACACAAACAAAATAGCCTGCCGGCTGAAATTTCAAAGTTAGAAGCTTCCCTTAAGGAAGCAGTGGAAACCGATAAAGCCGGTATTAAAAAAGAAATCGCTTCCAAAAGAGAGGCCCTTGTTTTTGTCAAAGCGTCCATAGAGAAATTTGGGCCTAAGGCTTTTGAAAAGTTAACATCTCGGGAAAAGGAAATGCATCAGCGCGCATTTACAACGAATATTGCAGATCCTGATTACCACAAAACGGAGATCTTGGAATATGAGGAAGATGGAGAAAAAAGAGCGACTAAAATTCCTAAAGGAGATATTTTCCACGAATTTAGAAAGGATGTAAACTCCGGTAAGCTCCCCACAGTTTCGTATTTGGTCGCACCAAAAAACTTCTCAGACCACCCGAGTGCTCCTTGGTATGGGGCTTGGTATGTTTCAGAAGCTTTGGAGATTCTAACTAAAAATCCTGAAGTTTGGAAAAAAACTATTTTTATCCTGAATTATGATGAAAATGACGGGTACTTTGATCATGTACCACCATTTGTTCCACCAAAACCTTATGACCCTACAACAGGTAAAGTTTCCAATGGAATAGACGCCAGAACAGAATTTGTATTCAAAGAACAAGAGGAAAATTATCCAGGCATGGATGTAGAAGATGTGCGTGAAAGTCCTGTTGGATTGGGATATAGGGTGCCTTTAATTGTGGCTTCGCCTTGGAGTAGAGGTGGATGGGTCAATTCTCAAGTTTGTGATATTTCTTCCACCATTATGTTTATGGAAAAGTTTTTATCCCATAAAACTGGGAAAAAAATTGAAGAGGAGAATATCAGCTCTTGGAGAAGAACCATAAGTGGGGATCTTACTTCAGTATTTAGACCTTTTAATGGAGAAGAAATTGATCTACCTAATTTCCTAACCATGGAAGGGCATGTGAAGAAAATTCTTAATGCAAGTTATAAAGACATTCCTGACAATTTTAAAATTTTAACAGACAGTGAAATAAGTCAGGTCAATAACAGCTTTTTGCAGTCGCCATTATTGCCAAAGCAAGAGCCGGGAACCAAACCCTCCAATGCCCTTGCCTATGAATTGTATGTGGAAGGGGAGATTGATCGTTCCCGAAAAGCCATTGTGCTAAACTTAGAGGCATCGAAAAAGAAATTTGGCGACAAAGCGCTAGGAGCACCGTTTTTGGTCTATGCACCCGGATCATATAGAAATCCTAAAACTAGTGCCTATGAGTCCGCAATGAATTGGTCTTTTGCAGTAAAAGCAGGGGACGTATTGGATTATGAATGGCCTTTGGATGCTTTTGGGGGAGAGATGTATCATCTGCAGGTATATGGCCCAAATGGTTTCTTCAGAGAGTTTAAGGGCAATAAAAATGATCCCAAATTGTCTTTGGTATCTTCGTTTACGGCAGATGGTGGCGAAAGTAAAAACGGTGTTTACTTAATAGAAATTGAAAACATTTCTAATGTAGTATTATCAGTGAAGGTGACTGATAATGCCTACAAACATGGTGAAAAATCCATAGACCTCAAGCCGAGAGAGAAAAAGCCTGTACGCGTGCCAACGGTAAAAAGCCAAGGTTGGTACGATTTTACCTTGGTTGCACAAGGAAATAAAGCTTTTAGTAGACGGTACTGTGGACGCATAGAATTAGGAAAAGACAGTATCTCAGATCCATTGATGGGAGGAGAGTTGTCCATTGACCTGAGCTAAATTTCCCCCTATTAAATTGATTCCTGAGGCTTAATTTCAATTTTACCAGTACAATAAAAAGGACCTTTTCTATGTATTTGAAAAGGTCCTTTTTTATTCGTTCACTATTTGATGAAATATTTATTCTTCTACAACTGTTACTTTTCCGGCCTCATAAACCACTTGTTTGTAATCTGCACTATTGTACCCATGGTTGGTTACCAGAATCGTTAAGTCAAATTCTCCAACTTCTTTATAGGTATAGGAAGTGTACCAACCGGTTTCTCCCAAAGCGGTTTTAAAACCTCTTGCTTTTACGAGTCCATAATCAGAGTAATAATCACTTACAATTAGCACGGGATTGCCGAACATATCCAAAGAGTCTGTTTCCGTATTTACTTTCTTTACGATTCTACGTTCTCCCCCCGGCCAAACTGTAGCAATGTCCGCATCAGTATTCACTACAAAACGGAAGGCTTTGTTCACCGTAGGTTGAGTGATTAAAGAATCATTTCCTTCTATATCCATCATGTACATTTCTACGCTTTGAACGGTAGGATTGGGCACAATGTCTTCCTGTAAACAGGAAAAAAGAACCAATGGGGCAAGCATGCCCATGAGGATTAAATTATATGTCTTTTTCATTTTCTTATATTTTATTTAGTAGCCTGGGTTTTGATTAAGTGAAGCATCCTTTTGAATCTCAGTAACCGGGATAGGTAACAAAAGCTGGTATTCTTCAATTGGTTCTGTAGTAAATATTCTGGCATCAAAACCAACCACATTCATTAGTGCCCAGGAGATTTTTTCTACTGCTTTTCCGGTTCTTACCAAATCAAAAAACCGATGTCCTTCAAATGCCAATTCAACCCTTCTTTCATGTAAGATTTGTTCAATATCGAGTTGGTCCACAGTCAAACCTTTCAAACCTGCTCTTTCTCTTACCCTGTTAAAGTAGGGTAGGGCTTCACTTGCTTTATTATTCGCTACCAAGGCTTCACCATACATCAATAATGCATCTGCATATCTTGTGACCATATAATTAAAATCGGTACCTGTGATGTTGTATTGTGCTAAGGTGCTTGTTTCCGGGGTAAACTTTTTAGGCCAAGGTTGTAATTCTGGGCTTCCCCCTTCCAGTTTACCTGAATCTAAGGTAGTATTGTATCTTGTCCAATCAGGCTCATCAATCCAGTCATTGTCTTCCACAAATTCTTGCATAAAATTGAACATAACAATTGGCCCACCCCCTGAAGCAATGCCGTACAGGTATCCATTTTCGTTGGTCATCCATTTAAAGAGAAAGTTAGGTTGACCCAAAGTCGCATTATAATTGATCTCAAAAATGGATTCATCGTTGAATTTGTTATCCGGCTTATGAATGGCATCAAAATCATTTAATAAAGAATAATTGCCTGCCTCTTTGTCTACGATCAGTCTTTTCAATACGGCTTCAGCTTGTGTAGGATTATTCATCGTTAAATGAACCTTTCCCAAAATTGTCATAGCAGCTCCTTTGGTAGCCCTGGCTTCTTCTCCTTGCAAACCAACGTCATCCTTTTTCAAACAACCGGCAATGGCTGCTTCCAAGTCAGGAATAATCACAGAAGAATAAATCTCGTCTATTGAAGTCCTTCCTATACCGATGGCCTGGTTTGGGTCGTCTAATCTTTCCACTACTTTTGGAACATCTCCATAAAGCCTAACTAGGTTAAAATAAGCCAAAGCTCGCAGGAATTTAGCTTCTGCTTGGTAGACTTTAACCAACTCTTCCTCATCAGTATTCAATGGGGTATAATTGTCAATTATGTCAATAATATTATTAGAGTTGACAATGACTTTATAATGGTCTCTCCAAAAATTGGAACGAGAATTTCCTGTATTCTTTTTCATCAGGTAGTCATTGCTCTGCCATAACACATCTTTTCCATCGTCAGAAGAGATTTCCAAATATTGAGGAACCTGATTCCGGGAGTATATATTTTGAAAAGGTGCATAGCAAGCTGCCAAACCGGCTTTTATTTCTGAAGGGTTGTTATAAAATGCTCCTGTTGAAAGTGCATCCTCAGGTTGCCTGTCAAGAAATTCTTCCGAGCAAGAGAAGAGGAGGCTAACTATTATAAGTAGGTTTAATATTTTTTTCATGATTTAGAGTTTTTTACAATGCTAAGTTGATTCCTAAACTGATGGTCCTGGCCAAAGGATAGGCTCCCCTGTCTATGCCTTGAGACAATGCAGAGTTTCCTCGGTAGTTAACCTCTGGATTGTATCCAGGGTATTTGGTAAAGAAGAAAGCATTCTGTACACTCAAATAAACGCGCAAATTATTTATGTTTGCTCTACTTGCAATTTCGTTAGGTAAGGTATAGCCCAAAACCACATTTTGGATATTTACATAAGTTCCCTTAAAAACCAAGCTACCGGAGACACTGGAACCATCCGCACTTTTCCTGGTTGGAGAAGCATAGGCTCCGTCAGTTCTGTAAGGAGTCCAGTAATTATTAAAATACTCAGTTGTCATACTCCTTCTTCCTCCTCCTCTTCCAAGCATACTTTCAAATTCAACCATGGACAGGTCTCCTCCTTGTACCCCATTCACATGAACAGAAAAATCAAAATCTTTGTAACCGAAGTTATTGGTCATTCCCCATACAAATGAAGGGTTGTTTTGTCCGATTACAGTTTGGTCATTGCTATCTAAAATACCATCACCATTGACGTCTGCGGCTTTTGGTGTGCCGGGATTGGAACGTTTGCTCCATAAGGCCTGGTGTGGATTGAAAATAGGGGATGTTTTTACATCTTCCCAGTCATCGAATGCACCAAGATTTGAATAGCCCCAGATTCCGGCCAATGGTCTGTTCTCCGCGGTATAACCATTATTATTAATGATAGGTCGTTTATCTTTGCCTATATCCAGTACTCGGTTTCGGTAGTAGGAGAGATTGGCCGATGTACTCCAAGTGAAAATCCCATCAATATTTCTGGTTGAAATAGCATATTCATATCCTCTGTTCCTCATGGAGCCCGCATTGGCCATAAAAGAACTAAAACCTGTAACCACCGGTAATGGGAGGTTAAATAGCATGTTTTCAGTAAGTCTATGGAAATAGTCAACACTTAACATCACTCTGCTATCGAAGAACTCTACATCCGTACCCAAACTGAAATCTGTGGTTTCTTCCCATCCTAAAGAAGAGTTGGCTACTTTTCCATCCACATAAGAAGGTGCGAGTGTTGATCCGGCACCAAAGACATAGGCTCCTGAATTCAATGTGCTAAGTGCGAGATAATTACTTATGCCTGCATTTCCGATTACTCCCCAACCTCCTCTGATTTTAAGATCATTCACTACAGCTCTGAAAGGTTCAAAGAAGTTTTCATCGGATGCTCTCCAAGCTACAGACATGGAAGGAAAAATACCCCATCGGTTGTCTTTACCGAATTTTGATGAGCCATCTCTTCTGATACTACCGGTAAAATAATATTTACTGTCATAATTATAGATTACACGTGCAAAACTACCGATCATGGATTCACTGGAACGATTCGTTCGCGCATCATTTTGTGCATTTACAATGGTCGTCCCTTGGTTCAATGTAGGAATTAAATCTGTGGGGTAATCGTACTTGTTGATATAAGTACTTCTATAACTGGCCTCATCTACTGAATACCCCACCATTGCATTTAAAGAGTGGGCATCAAAATTTTTGGTATAAGTCAGGAAGTTTTGAGAATTCCAATTAAAGCTTGAGGTGACCTGATTAATCCCTCTTGACCTTGAAAAGGGCTGTGAAACTGTAGGCATGGAGTTAGGAAGGAAGTAGTTTCTCTCCCAAAATCTAAATTGTGTATGAAATTCTGAACGAAATGTTAAACCTTCCATTAAATTGATTTCCGTATACAAAGTGGCTAAATTCTTAACTGTTCTTCGCTTGTCTTCAATTTGAAAATTCGCCAAAGGATTGACTGCAAAATCCAAGTTCCAAAACCATGGGTTCTCATAGGTAGCCTCTGTTCCATAATAGTGAGGGACCCCATTTTCGTCTGTAGGTGCCCAAATCGGAGGCAATCCTAAAGCGTTGTAAAATGGGTTTCTTGTACCTCCGCCTTCGGTATTGGCCAATACTTGTGTGTTTTCCAGTGAAGGGGCCAACATCAAACCCAATTTTAGGTAATTATTGACTTTCATATCCACGTTGGCTCGGAAAGAAAAACGGTCGTAACCTGAGGATTTTACAATTCCTTCTTGGTTAAAGTAACCTCCTGAAACCCGATAAGTGATATCCTCTGTTCCCCCGGATGCAGAAAGTTGAATATCATTTGTTTTACCCATTTGACTTATTACATCCTGCCAATCGGTATTGTGAGGACTGTTTTTTGTGGTATCCGTAACCGTAATCCACCGGTAAAACATTTGATATGGGTCCTGCATTCCTGCTGAATACTGAGAGTAATTGGTCCAATTACTGATCCTTGTTTCATCAGAATCTGTCCATTGCCAAAGCGGAGCCTCGGGGTCATTGGTACCGAAATTAGGATCTTCGATTACATAGGCAGCTGCCCTTGATTCATCCATCATTTGTAAAAATTGATCCCGATTCAATACTTCCACTTTATTTAGCATGGATTGAATACCTGATGTTGCATTGATGGAAATGCTGGGCTTACCGGATTTACCTTTTTTAGTAGTAACCAAGATGACACCATTGGCAGCCTGAGTACCATAGATGGCACTTGATGAAGCATCTTTTAATACCTCTATGGATTCGATATCTGCAGGATTAATTGAATTTAATGGGTTTTCAGATTTATTGTAGCCATCTTTAATTGGAAAGCCGTCAATTACAATCAGAGGACTGTTGCTCGCATTAATTGAACTTACTCCTCTGATCACAATGTTGGATCCCCCTCCCGGTGCCGAATTATTGTTGGATATTCTCACTCCCGGCATTTTTCCTTGCAAGGATTGTACAAAATTGGAGGAAGGTCGGTCTTTAAGATCTTCTGCGGATGCTGAGGAGATAGCAGTAGAAATATCTTTTCTTTCCTGTGTACCATAACCAATTACCACTACTTCGTCAAGTGCTGATATGTTTTCCTTTAATGTAACATTCAGTATGGTACGACTTCCGATTGCGATGGTTTGTTTTTCAAATCCTATAAATGAGAAAACCAAAGTGGCATTTTCGGGTACAGACATTGAATAGCTCCCATCAATGTCCGTAACAGTGCCTACAGAAGTTCCTGGTATAGATACTGTTACTCCAGGCAATGGTTCGCCGTCAGGATCTGTTACAACTCCCTTTATGGTTATATCGGCTAAAAGGAATTTGTACAATGATTTATGTTCCTTACTAATTGTGGTAGATGAACTAAAATCTGGCTTTGCTAATGCCGGATTAAGAGACATCGTGCTACCGGTTAATGAGGCCAGTAGGAGGCCTGTGAATAAATTTCTACGTCCTATGCACCGTAGAGGTATACTTTTTTTCATAGCATTTGGGTTTATAGTTAAATTTGATGTTATAATATTTACATGAATATCAGTTTGTTATGTGATAAATGGTATCGGATATTTTTAATTACTTATTTTTTATAATCATTGGAATATTCTTCACCAATATATTTCTATATTATATGATGGTAACGTTCACAAAATGAGTTATTTGGTATATGGTTAAAATTGAATTTAGTGTTTAAGTACAATGATTAGTTGGAAAATTAATACTAGATTAAAAGGTAATTATAAAAAAATAATTTAAAATAAAAAAGGTGTAATGATTTTGATAATATTGAAAAGCTGAATTTTTTAGTTTTTGAGAACCAATTGTTTTATTGATTTTTTAATAAAACAATTATTTTATAATTATAACAATAGTAAAAATTTAATTGGTATTGATATAATTTAATAATATGTTATTTTTTTATTATAATGACAAATAAAGATAAGTGGAAATTTTGTACATATTTTTTCAAAATTTAATCTAAACGGTTGTGGGATAATCCAAATATGATACATGTAACTTTCGGCATGATATTTGGATAAACCTTAAAAGTTCATTAAGGGAATATAAATCCAAATCCTTTTAGGGCTTAACGTTGAAAGTGGTAAGGAAGCCAATTAATGTTCAGAGTTGGGGGAAGTTTGGGTTTAAAGAGGTTTGGATTTAGACGTTTGCGTGAAGTAAATTTTTGAATGGCTTAGGTTAGATTCAATTAAATTTTTAGTAAATAAAAAACTTTATTTTCACGAAGTTCCCCAAGTGGTAATGTTTATATATTCAAAATAATAACTCAAATGCGAAAAAAAACGATAATCAGTATAGGGATAATTATTAGTTTATTACTCATATTAAGATTGTTTCTACCAAGCATTGTACTTCATTTCGTCAATAAAGAGTTGAAGGATATGGACGAATATACCGGTAAAGTGGAGGACATAGATATTGCTTTAATCAGAGGTGCTTATGTCATTGATGGAATTGAAATCTTAAAAAGAGACACTGGTCAAACAGCAGCTGTAGACACCGTACCCTTTTTTTCATGTCCAAATATTGATTTATCAATTCATTGGAAGGCTTTGTTTGAAGGGAAAATAGTAGGTGAGCTTTTGGTGAATCAACCCAAGTTAAATTTTGTGCATACCCCAAGTGTTGACCCCGAAGTAAAGCAAGATACTTCCGACTTGAGAGGTTTAATCAGGGAATTGATGCCTTTGGATATCAACCGGTTTGAGATCAAACAAGCAGAAGTTCACTATATAGACAACTTATCTAAACCGGAAGTGGATGTATTTATTTCAGATTTAAATATTCTTGCAACTCATTTAACCAATAATCCGGTGGAAGGAGATTCTCTACCCTCTTCCCTGAATGCAAATGGCAGTACATATGGTGGTGTATTCAATTTAGATGTGAAATTAAATGCCTTAGCAGATCAGCCTACTTTTGATATGAATGCTGAAATTGAAAAAGTGGATATGGTCGGATTGAATGATTTTTTGAGAGCTTATGGAAATTTTGATGTGAAAAAAGGAGAGTTCAATGTTTTCACAGAGTTTGCTGCTAAGGATGGTAACTTTAAAGGCTATGTAAAGCCATTAATAAAAGATTTGAATGTGGTACAATGGAACAAAGAAGAGGGGAATATGCTTCAAGTTTTGTGGGAGACCCTCGTTGCGGGAGCTGCAGAACTATTTGAAAACCAGAAAGAAGATCAATTGGGTTCGAAAATCACCATAGAAAATACCTTCGAGAATCCCGACATTCATACCGGTCAGGCCATAATGATAATATTGAGAAATGCTTTTGTTCAAGCTTTAAGGCCATCAATTGAGCAGTCTATTAATTTAAATAATATTGAGGAAAAGGAAAGTAGTACAGGCTTTTTTGAAGGTATATTTAAGGGGGATAGTGAAAATTAAGAATTGTATAATTTTTCATTGCTGTCAGAGAAACCATTTTTTAACTGTTTCCTCCATTGCTAATTGTATTGCTTATCAGATACAATTTAGTTTTATAAACAGGTACATGCATTTATTAACAATTAGGCATAGGCAATATTTTAATTATATCAGGATTAAGAGTTTTTTGGGTAAGGTCTATTAATGATTATATTTTTCAAGTAATAAATAATATTTTTACCTAATTTTAAACGTCAATCGACATATTTCTTATTGTTAAAACCTTGATCGGGTAGAAGATTGAAGGTGTATTGATGAATCTGAGTTAAGATAAATTTTGATAAAATATGATGAGGTTTTTGAGTTGTGACTGGGGAACAAGTTCTTTTAGGTTACGGATTGTCAATCTAAATGATGGAAGTATAGAAGGTGAGCATTTAAATGAAATGGGCATACAAGCTACCTATCATAAGTTCTTAGAAGCTGGTAAAGAGGTCGATAGAGTTAAATTTTATTTCGACCAATTAAAAAAGGAGATTAAGCAAATGGGTGAAAATCTTCATGTCAATTTAGAAGGTATGTTGATCGTTTGCTCGGGTATGGCCTCTTCAAGTATAGGGTTTAAAGAACTGCCTTATGCAGATTTGCCAATTGATGTTAAAGGTAATTCGGTAGGGTTGGATTACTTTCCTATTTCTAATGATTTTGACCATTCCTTGCTGTTGGTGTCCGGGCTAAGGAGTTCGGACAATGTTATGAGAGGGGAGGAGACCCAACTGATAGGTGTGGTGAGGCAGTTGGAAAATTTCTCAGGCGAGGGTGTTTTTATTTTTCCGGGGACTCATTCCAAGCATATTAGGGTAGAAGACTATAAGGTAAGCGATTTCAAAACCTATATGACTGGGGAAGTATTTCAGTTAATGGCTTATCAAAGTATTTTATCAAAAAGTGTAAAAACCGACTCCAATGAAAGTTACGAAGAGGTATTTAAAGTTGGCGTTGAAGAGGGTGCTTCAAATGCTTTATTATCTGTGTTTTTTAAGACGAGAACAAACGAATTATTTGGCCGCTATACCAAAGAAGAAAACTTTCATTATTTAAGCGGTTTGTTGATTGGAAATGAACTGAGTAATTTGGTGGAAGAAAAGGATTCCAGTATTTATCTCTGTTCCGAGGGTAGATTGCATTCAAATTATGCGATTGGAATGGAAACATTGGGAATCAAAGCTGAAGTTTTACCTCGAGAGTGGGTTCGCAAATCAGTCATTCATGGTCAAATTCAAATATTGAATCAAAATATTAACAATGAAAAAAACATTTTCCTGGGAAGCTTTTGATAAAGCTCCCATCGTAGCCATTTTCAGAAATTTAGATAGCGATGATTTGCTTCAGGTCGCTGAATGTTTTAAAGTTTCAGGCCTTTCCACTATGGAAATCACATTGAACTCGAAAAATGCCACAGAGGATATCACTCGCTTGGTCAATGAATACGGCGATGAACTAAATATAGGGGCTGGAACCGTTTGTGATATCAATGACTTGCATGCTGCTTTAGGTGCAGGGGCTCAGTTTATCGTTACTCCAATATTAGATCAAGAGGTAATTCAATATTGCGTGGCCAATCAGGTTCCGGTATTCCCGGGAGCTTTCACCCCCACAGAAGTTTATAAAGCATGGAAATTAGGAGCCAATATGGTCAAGGTCTTTCCTTCTTCCGCATTAGGGCCGAGTTATATCAAGGACTTATTAGGACCTTTGGATACTATTAAATTGTTGCCTACCGGTGGTGTCAGTAAGGACAATATTTCGGCCTATTTTAAAGCAGGTGCATCTGGTGTAGGTGTTGGCAGTGCAGTGGTGCCAAAATCTTTCTTACAGAACAAAGATTGGGAAGGTCTTAAAAAACACCTAAGTCAATTTTTAAAAGCCTATCAGGATACTGATTAATATGCCGAATTAATTCTACTATTTCGGCTATTTTATATTTCCCCCATTATATTTTATTTAATAAACCCATGGATCAAACGCTCTATCTATTTATTATTACCTCTTTGTCTATATTGTTGTTGTTGGTATTAGTGATGAAATTAAAGGTGCATGCCTTTATTTCTTTATTATTGGCCAGTTGTTTTGTAGGCTTGGCATCAGGTATGCCATTTATGGAACTTATAGGTAGTCTTCAAAAAGGCATGGGTGATATTTTAGGTTTTATAACCATTGTTGTTGGCCTTGGAGCTATTTTAGGTAAATTGTTAGAGGTCTCCGGGGGTGCACAAACCATGGCTCATTTTTTAATTAAAGGGTTTGGGGAAAAGAGAACTTCTTGGGCATTAATGCTAACGGGTTTTATTGTATCTATACCGGTATTTTTGGATGTAGGCTTTATTATCTTAATTCCATTGGTTTATGCCTTAGCCAATAAATCAGGGAATTCATTATTACATTATGCCATTCCTCTATTAGCAGGAATGGCTGTTACACATGCTTTTATACCACCTACTCCCGGGCCGGTGGCTGTTGCGGAAATATTAAATGCTCCTTTAGGTTGGATGATAATTTTTGGGGTGATCGTGGGCTTGCCTTGTGCGATATTGGCAGGGCCTATTTTTGGTGAGTATATTTCTAAGAAAATATTTGTACCTGTTCCATCACATATAGAGTTTAAGGATGAAGCGACAAGTAATGCTTCTAAAAGTGACTTTTATTTAATAGCATTTATAATTATTCTGCCATTGATATTAATTTTAATTGCTACCACCTCCAATTTATTAGTAGAGACGGGTTATATTAAGGGAGATAATTATTTGCTAGAAATAGCCCAATTTTTAGGACATCCATTTATTGCCTTGACCATAGCAACGCTTGTGGCCCTATATTTTTTAGGGTATAGAAAAGGTTACAAGGCCAAGCAATTGCTTGAATTTTCGGACAGGGCCCTTGCTCCGGCAGGACTTATTATTGTGATCACAGGTGCTGGTGGGATGTTCAAAGAGATTTTGGTGCAAAGTGGTGCAGGAGAAGCACTTGCAGAAGTATTTATAGCCTATAATGTAGCTCCCATTGTTATGGCTTATCTGATTGCGGTCATTATTCGGATCATTCAAGGGTCGGCTACTGTGGCCATGGTTACCGCTGCAGGTATGATCTCTCCAATAATAATTGATATGGACATGTCTGATCCCCATAAAGCTTTAATTGGGATTGCTATAGCAGCAGGAGCGTGTATATTATCTCATGTTAATGATTCTGGGTTTTGGTTGGTTAAGAAATATTTAAATATAAGTGAAAAAGAAACCTTACAGACCTGGACTACATTAGAAACAATAATATCCCTAACAGGATTTTTAATTGTTCTTACTATTTCCATTATTTTTATGTAATTAATTAAAAACTAGTAGGTTGAGTTTGTTATATTAAATTTTAAATATATATTTATGTATATATAACCCATAAATATGTATGTTATGAAACAATCCTACAGTGTTTTAAGCTTTATTTTTCTGCTATTTATACTGCCAATGGGCTTAGTATATTCTCAGAATGGGATTCCCGATAATAAGGGAAAGGAATTTTGGTTAATGTTTAACCGGAATAATGATAACTCAGGAGTTAATTTAGACCTGTTTATATCAGGTGATGTACCAACAAATGGAAAGGTAAATTTGCCCAATAATGTTGTTATAGATTTTTCAGTAACACCTGGTGAGATTACCAAGATTGATTTACCCACAAGCTTATTGGCTAATCAGGACGATGAGATTAGTGATAAAGGGGTACACATCATAGCTGAGAAAGAAATTACTGTATACGGTCTAAACCAAAGGTCTGCTTCAACGGATGCCTTTTTGGGACTACCCATTGATATTCTAGGCAATGAATATATTATTATGTCCTATACTTCCTGGAGATCAACAGTTACGTTAGCTTCCGTTCTCGGGGTAGTAGCAACAGAAGATAATACTACGGTGACAATAATTCCAGCCAATGGAACCAGGTTAAGATCCGCAGGAGTGCCCTATGAAATTACTTTACAAAAAGGTCAAACTTATCAGTTAGCGGCTGCGATCAATGGAAATGATCTCACAGGTACTATCATTAAATCTAATGCTCCTGTTTCTGTTTTTAGTGGACACACTTGTAGTAATGTACCTTTTGGGACAACTTATTGTGACCACTTAATTGAACAAATTCCACCAGTATCTTCTCTGGGGCAAAGTTTTGTTACTACACCCTTATCAACGAGAAGGTCCGGTGATATTTTTAGAATCTTAGCGACTAAAGATGGAACAAATGTATCAGTGGTAGGAACTCAAGGATTTTCTGAGAATTTTACAATTTCTAAAGGGGAGTTTAAGGAATTAAGTATTCCCAGCAATGTTTATACAAATATAAAGTCCAATCAGGCAATTTTGGTAGCCCAATATTCAAAAGGTCAAACCTCAGATCGTGTGATTTCAGATCCATTTATGATGCTGATACCACCTTTTGAACAGTTTCAAAATCAATATACAGTAAGTACACCTTCTATTGGTTTCAATAAGCATTTTATTAACCTTGCTGTCCCTATTTCTCAAAAGGGTAAAATTAACGTAGATGGAAGTTTGTTGGATCCAAGTATTTTTACAGATATACCCGGATCTACTTTTGCGGGGGCACAGGTAGAAGTTGATCAAGGAACGCATAATATTTCTGGAAACTTGGCTTTTGGGGCTTTTATGTATGGCTTTGGTAGCTATGATTCCTATGGATACCCCGGTGGTCAGGCACTGGCTAGCGTGGAGCAAGTGCGAAATATTAATTTGGATTTGGAGCAAGAAATTCAGCAAGGAACTACCTATTGTTTTAACTCTACGGTTACTGACGATGAAGGGGTGCCTATTTTTGGTGTTAGGGTAGACTTTGAAGTGGAAGGTGTCAATAATAAAATAGGCTTTGCAGTGACGGATGAGCAGGGTATTGCCAATTTCTGTTTTGATGCTATCAATGAAGGAACCGATAAAATTATGGCTTCAGTTGGAAGTACTACTGCAGAAGCTACAGTTACCACCACTATTCCTAGACCTGATCAGGTGCTGCTTTCCGCTTTGCCTGAATCGGTGACTTTGGGAGAACAGATATGCCTTACCAGTCAGGTTTTGGATCAATTTGGTAATCCTATGGAGAGTGAAGAGCTGTTTTTTGAATATATGGACAATATAATCTATAGCGGTGATTCTGATGAGAACGGAATGGTTGAATATTGCTTCACACCGGAAGAAGGTGGAGACCTTTTATTTAATAGTTATTATGAGGGTGGAGATAAAACCGAAACTACCGTTATGGTAGAGGTTCCTGCCTCTGTTCCTACCGCTATTAGTATTGATGCGGGATCTAATGAAGTCAATCTAGGCCAACAGGTGTGTGTGACTGCTACAGTTAAAGATCAGTTTGGCGAAGTAATGGAAGGGGTAGAGGTCCAACTGGAAATCAATGGAAAGCCAGCCGGTTCGGAGATGACGGATGAAAATGGTGTGGCTGAATTTTGTAAGACTGCTGAAGCCGAAGATGGTGAACTGCTGATTTTCACAGTCAATTATATCGGAGGAGGAGGCCCTGCTTCAACCAATATTAAAGTCCTCAATTCCGGAGGCGGCGGAGACGGAGGCGGAGGTGGTGACCTCGTTGCCAGTGCCATTTCAATCACCAATATATCTACTGAAGTCAATCTTGGGGAGGAAGCCTGTATAGAATCTCTGGTATTGGATCAAAATGGTGATCCCCTTCCAAATACAGAAGTAACAATTGAAATCAATGGAGAAGTTGTTGCCACCTTGATGAGTGATGAAAATGGAATTGTAGCCTATTGTATTGTTACTGAAGATTTAGGTGATTTAAGTTTTGCTGTAAATTATGCAGGAGGAACACCTGCTACAGGTACGGTTAAGGTCATTCAAGTGGTATTGGTAGCTACCACCATTTCGGTAAATCCATCTGAGGCAGAAGTAGTCCTTAATGAGGAAACCTGTTTGGAAGTAGAGGTATTGGATCAATTCGATGATCCTGTCGGAGCCATAGAAGTATTCATTACCAAAAATGGAGAACCCGCCGGTTCTATGATGACTAATGAGGACGGAATATTGAATTATTGCTTCAATCCGGATATGGAAGGTGATTTTGAGTTCGGATTTTATTATACAATCGAGAATATAGTTACCGCCATGATCACCGTTACAGACAATGTCCCAATCCCTACCATTATTTCATTTGAAGAAAACGAAGTGGAGGTAGTGCTAGGTGAAGAAGTATGTTTGGCAGCCACTATCCTGGATCAATTCGGAATGCCTCTAGCAGGTGTGGAAGTTTCTTTTGATGTGAATGGTGTTTACTATGGAAAAGGTATCACAGATGAAAATGGTAGGGTAGAGTTATGTCTAATGCCAGATGAGCTAGGTGATATAATGGTTACTGCCATTTATGAAGGTGGAGATGAAGCGGAGGCAACTGTTATGGTTGTAGCTGAAAATGAGGGATTGGCAATTGAGAGTTTCTGGCTTGTTGATGCTGAAACGAACACTGTAATCAGAGAAGTAATGGATGGAGATAAAATTCCATACGCTACAGTAAAAGGTAAAATGGTAAACTTTATGGTAATCACAGATCCTGAAAAGGTAGGTAGTGTTGAATTAGAGATGAAATCCTTGACCTTATGTTCTACTTGTGCTTGGGATACTAGGGTAAATACTGAAAATGTAATCCCTTATGCTTTATTTGGTGACATAAATGGAGATTACACAGGTAAAGAGGTTTTACCGGGTTCTTATATGTTTAGTGCTGTTCCTTATGAAATGAAACATTTGGCTGGTGATAAAGGTCTAATGGCAATGGTTAACTTTGAAATAGAATTTGAAGGAACGATTGACAGCTTTACCTTGGTCAATGCTACTGATGATACAGATATCCGTGAAATTAAGGATGGAGATGTAATTGATCTCTCAAAATATAAAGATGTCAAATTCAACATTAGAGCCAATGTGCCATGGGAACAAGAAGGTGGACTAGACATGATGATTGAAGGGCCTGTAAACTTCTCAAGATTTGAGAAAGAGATGCCTATGGCCTTATTCGGAGATAATAACGGTGATTATATTGGTAAAGATTTACCGGAAGGATTCTATAAACTATCTTCGACCTCGTTCCCATTTAAGTCTAGTGCAAATAGAGGTATCGGTGGAAAGACAGTTACAGTGAATTTTGAGGTGATTCATGATAGTAAAATTGATAAATTTACGCTGGTAAATGCAGATACCGATGAAGATATTATGGAGCTTATGGAAGGTAGCTTTATTGATTTGAATCTGTACAAAGATGTCAAGCTGAATATTAGAGCAGATGGCAAAGGAGATCATATCGCAGCCATGACTTTCCAATTGTCCGGCGCTAAGAATTACAACTGGACAGAGAGAAAAGCACCATACGCCATTTTTGGAGATTTACCTGCCAATGATTATGCAGGCAAGTACCTCAATGAAGGTAATTATAAATTGATGGTTACTCCTTATAATGCTGACAATACTATGGGGGAAAGTTTGACCGTTAATTTTATGGCCGGCTTTGATAATGGAGAAAATTTAAGGATTGCTAATGCATCCCTAGATCAATTAGAGGCCAGTTCCTCAAATGGTGTAGCCGATAATGGAAGTTTAGTGGAAGACCTAAAAGTCTATCCTCAACCTTCTCAAAATGTAGTGAATTTCCTATATCCATCTTCTATGAGAGAAGATGCAAGGGTTATGATCTACAAAGGCAACGGGCAGTTGATTCATGGAGCCCAACTAGGCAATACCCCTAGCTTCAATTTCGGAAGCTTTGGTTCCGGTTTGTACCTTATCCATGTATCCAATGGTGACAAGATAATTTCCAAGAAAGTATTTATTTATTAGCTTGTTATTTATTTAATATTTCAATTAAAGCTCCGGACATTAGTTCGGAGCTTTTTTTCTTATTGGTGAAATTGAACTTATTTAAGAACCTCATCACAAAGGATTTTTTGAGGATTTCGTTATTCGCCTTTACTTTTTAGAAGAAATTGTTACCGACACGTTGATAGAATAATATTATATGTATTAGCCACAAGTTTATTCTTGAAGGATGTTTTAATTGTATTATCAGCCAGAATAATTAATCTAGCAATACCGTTAGATTGGACTGTTTATTTGAAAGGAAGCTGGTGTGTTTTTTTAATTGAAAGAAATATTTTTTCAACCTGTCTTAATTATTGTAAGGTGTATGACCAATCAGGTATATTTAAAAATAACTGAAGCTTACAGGAAGATTTGTTGTGATATTTAATTTATACAAGTTAATTTGTGCATTAAATATTCAAAAAATTGCCTTTTATGAAAAATGTCTGCTTTGTTTTATGCTTAATTTTTACACTTATTGCTTTTCCTTTTAATAAATCTATGGCCCAGGATGATATTCCGGACAATAAGGGCAAAGAATTTTGGTTGATGTTCAATCGAAACAATGACAATGTTGATGTCAAATTAGAACTATTTATTACCGGTACAATTGAAACCTCTGGTTATGTAAAATTACCGGATAGCAGCATTATAAATTTTGAAGTTCTACCTAATAAAACTACTTCTGTTTTGATTCCCGATACCTTCATAGCTTCAGAGGAAGATGGGGTTGAAAAAAATGGGATTGAAATTGTAGCAGAAGAAGAGGTGTCGGTTTATGGGCTCAATCAAAAGTCCTCTTCAACAGATTCCTTTTTAGCGCTCCCTATTGATGTGTTGGGAAACGAATACATAGTGATGGCAAATAATTCCTATGCACCAAACAGCACGGCTTCCCCTGTTTTTGGAGTAGTAGCGACTATGGACAATACGGAAATAACGATTCTTCCAACCACAACCACTCAAAACAGACAATCCGGCATACCATATCAAATACTTTTGCAAAAAGGAGAATCTTATCAGTTGACAGCAGATGCTTATTTTTCAGATCTCACCGGAACTTCTATCACTTCAAATAATCCTGTTGCTGTATTTAGTGGGCATACTTGCGGTAATGTACCACTTTTCACAAATGGTTGTGATCAAATGATTGAACAGATGCCTCCTGTGACTACTTTGGGTAAAAAATTCATTACTGTTCCCTTAGCATCCAGAGAGGAGGGAGATGTTTTTAGAGTTCTAGCCACAATGGATGATACCTATATAAAAGTTGAAGGGACCAATGGGTTTTCTGAGGAGTTTACTCTTGACAAAGGGGATTTTGAAATATTAAATATTCCAAGTAATGTTTATACTCAAATTGAATCCAATTATTCAGTAATGGTGGCCCAACTTTCAAAAGGTCAGGCCACAGACAACGTATCTGCGGATCCTTTTTTAATGCTAGTTCCTCCTGTAGAACAATACCAAAATCAGTATCAGGTAAGCACGCTCCAAACCGAGTTTGAAAATCATTTTATAAATATCGCTGTACCTATTTCACAAAAAAATAAAGTACGAATAGATGGAAGTCTTATGGGATCCTCAATTTTTGTTGATATACCAAATAGCAGTTATGCAGGAGCTCAAATTCAAGTTACAGAAGGAAGTCATCATATTTCATCAGACTTACCTTTTGCAGCATTAATGTATGGGTTTAGTAGTTTTAATGCATATGGTAACCCAGTAGGCCAGGGCTTGGGGGAAATTGCTGAAATTCAAAATCTACAACTTATAATTAACGAAGAAGGTCAAAAAGAATCTACCTATTGCGTAAAAGCCCTATTAACTGATGGAAAGGAAAATCCGCTTTTCGGTGTTAAAGTAGATTTTGAAGTTCAAGGGCCAAATCAACAAAATGGTTTCAGTATTACAAATGAAAATGGTATGGCCCATTTTTGCTTTGATGCAAGTAACAAAGGTGTTGATAGAGTAATTGCAAGTGTGGGTCCTTCCATTATAGATACAATAGAGGTGGACAGCAATAAGCCCGTGCCTGCAACGATTACTTTTCTCGATTATGTTGTGAATGGAATAGTAGGTGAAGAAACTTGTTTGAATGCGACTGTATTGGATCAGTTTGGAATTCCAATTGGGAATGCTGAGGTTTCCTTTGATGTTAATGGAACCTTTTTTAATAAAATCATATCAGATGAAGACGGTAAAATTACATTTTGCCAATTGCCTAAGCAAGAAGGAGATTTAGAAGTAAAGGCCTATATTGATGAAAACACAAATGCTGAAGCAACCATTTCGGTTGTTGCTATTTTAGAAAGTATATTAATTGACAGGTTCTTGTTAATAGATGCAAGTACAAATACCACGATAAGAGAAATCAAGAATAATGATAAACTTGCTTACGGTACCATCAAGGATAAGAAATTGTCTATTATTGCAATTCCAGATCCTGAAAATGTCGGTAGTATTAATTTAGAGTTGGAATCATTAACGCAATGTAGTTCCTGTCCTAAAACATTTCATGATATTACTGAAAATGTAGAGCCTTTCGCTCTTTTTGGGGATATTAAAGGCAACTACCTTGGGTATAATTTTTTTCCGGGTGATTATAAGTTAACTGCCACTCCATATGAATTTAGAGGCCAAACAGGTAATCAGGGAGTAAAGGCTTCTATCAACTTTGAAATCTTTTATGAAAGTAGTATAGAAAGTTTCACGCTTGTCAATGCAACAGATAACAAGGATATTATAACAATAAAAGACGGGGCTACGATTGATTTGTCAACTTATAAAGGTAAAAAATTCAATATCAGAGCCAATGTGCCAAACAACCAAACCCAAGGAGGTGTAGGCATGTTCATTGATGGGCCTGTTACATTTTCTCAATTTGAAAAAGTTGAGCCATTGGCGCTTTTTACGGATGTTGGCGGTGATTATTCAGGAAAAGATTTACCTGAAGGAGAATATACTATATCCGCAAGGGCTTACCCCTTTCAATCCAGCAGTACAAGAGGAATAGGAGGGGAACCTTATACCATTAATTTTAGCGTAATTCATAACAGTAGAGTGGATAAGCTGACTTTAGTAAATGCTGATACCGAGGAGGATGTTATGCCATTGGTGGAAGGAAGTTACATTGACTTAAACCTATATGAGGATGTAAAGTTAAATATTAGAGCTGAGGGAAAAGGGGAGCACTTAGCTGCCATGGCCTTTCAGTTATCGGGAGCAAAGAATTATTCTTGGACAGAAAGAAAGGCCCCATATGCCATTTTTGGTGACGCACAAGGTGTCGATTATAATGGTAAATACTTCAAGGAAGGTTTGTACAATTTAATAGTGACTCCTTATAATAGTAATAATGAAAAGGGGCAATCCTTTACGGTTAACTTTAGTGTTGGCTATGATATTGGAGAAAATTTGAGAGTTATTAGTGGGTCTCTTAATCAGGAAGAGGGGGACATTATTGAAAGTGATTTTCAAAATAGGGTTTTGACCGAAGAGCTTATCGTTTATCCCCAGCCATCCAAAAACTACGTTCATATCATCTACCCTTCCAATATCAGTGAAAATGAAATGATAATGATTTACAAAGGCAATGGGCAACTGATTCATGGCTCCCAGAAGGGTAATACGTCAGGCTTTAATTTTGAGCCTTTTGGATCGGGCTTGTATCTGATTCATGTCAATAACGGAGATAAAATAATTTCCAAAAAGATTTTTATTCATTAAAAGGATAGATTAAGGACCATTTCAGAAAGCTTCGGACATTTGTTCGGAGCTTTTTTTTATCCTTACTCATTTATTTTTCATTGATATTTAATGAGCTATTTCCCTTTTAGTTTTAAAAAATAAGCACTAACCTCTACCTGCCAAATGGGTTCTGGTTTTTTGTTGCTGTATCAGCCTTAGGGTTCAATCCCAAGTTTGGGTTGTAGTTCTGGTGTCCAAATCAACCGAGTTTTTTAGCTATAATTCTTTTTACTACAATTATTTGGGTATATAATACATCTTCATTCATAACCTAAAAATGAATTGCTTTTTGTATAATTAAAAAAGTATCTAATTTGTTATATAAATTTTTATTTGTTTTGAAAATGACTGATTTATATATTTTTTATCATCTATTTATAGATCCTAATATTTATGAGTAATATGTTTTATAACACTGCTTGTAAAATATTTTAATTTTTTTTCAATTTTTTTTATCACTCTTTTTTAAGACTACCTGCAAAATTTGGGTTTCCAAAAACAATATCTCATTTACCTGTTGAAATTGTTCAACCAGCTGCAGTTTTTCACAAGATTTGTGATCCGATAAGTATTTGTTTTTAAGTATAATATATCGTTAATTTTTGAAATGAGATTCATATTTAGAATTTCATTTTGATATATATGAAAATCAAAAAACAAGATTCTTTTAATTGAAATACCGTTTTGAGAATTCATAAATCAAAAAAAGTAGGATAAAATGAACAGAGCTTTGAATAACAAGGCGAATCCTGAAACATGAAGAAATATAAACTTTAAAATAAATTACCATGAAAGCTTCACTTCTTACTCTCATTATTTTGTTTTCGTTAGCAATGTCGTTTAGTCAGGGATATGCTGCAAATTATTATGTTTCTCAAGAAAGAGGAAATGACAACAGGACTTATAAAGAAGCGCAAAACCCAAGCACTCCATGGAAATCAATTGATAAAGTTAATTCTATATTTAATTATTTAAAGCCAGGTGATGCTGTCTTATTTAATAGAGGAGAAGTTTTTTATGGTACATTACATATTAAATCTTCTGGGTCTACTACTTCTCCCATTAGAATTGGAGCTTACGGCTCCGGTTCAAAACCGGTCATTACTTCACTGAAAACTGTAAGTGGTTGGAGATCCTTAGGGAACGGAGTTTATGAAAGCACCAAAACAATAGATACTAAATCTATTGAAGTGGTTTTAATTAATGGGGAAATTTATGAGTTGGGAAGGTATCCAAATAGTGATATAGCTAATGAAGGGTATTTAAAAATAGAAAGCGTAAAAGGAAATTACTTGCTTTCCAGCAGCGAATTAGGTGGTTCACCAAATTGGAATGGTGGAGAGGTTGTTATAAAGAAGAATCAATGGATTATTGATACACATGAAATTACTTCACACAGTGGGGGGCAAGTAAAATTTAATGCCAGTAATAGTGCCTATCCGGTTGAGAAGGACTTTGGTTTTTTCATCCAAAACCATATCAAAACCCTTGATACTTTTGGAGAATGGTATTTTAATCCATCCACAAAGAAAATAAATATATACTTTGGAAACCGGAATCCTTCTTCCATGAAGGTAGAAGTAAGTACACTTGATAACCTGTTGATTAAAGATTATAGGGATACAAATATAACAGTCGAGAATATTAATTTTAAAGGAGTAAATGCTGATGCCATTAGGCTAGAAGGAGGTAAAAACATTAAAATCCTCGATTCTGAAATAAATTTTGTGGGTGTAAATGGAATCCTTGCTTTAAGTGTGGTTGATTTAAAAATTGAGAGAAATAACTTCAATAACACTTACAACAATGGCATGTATCTTCGCTATGGAAATGACAATGCAATCATTAAGGACAATGAAATTAGAAAGACTGCATTAATTGCGGGAAGGACACAAAATCAGGATGCTGCAGGAATCGGTATTTTTGCTTATGGGGAGAAAGTTTTGGTTCAAAACAACGTGGTAATCAATTCAGGGTTTAATGGAATACAATTTAGTGGAAACTACTCGGTAGTTAAAAATAATTATATAGATACCTTTTGCCAGATTAAAGGTGATGGAGGAGGAATTTATACTTTTGGTGGTGTTAAATATCAAGGGTTTAAAGGAAGGAAAATTGAAGGAAATATTGTGGTTAACAGTATTGGTAGTAGAGGTGGTATTCCCGACAAAGGCGTAAACTATAGACCTTTGGCAGAAGGTATTTTTCTAGATGACCACTCTAATAATATTGAGATTATAGGGAATACAGTGGCCAATACCGAGAACAATGGCTTGAAAATGTCAAATGTTAATAATATACATGTTGAAAACAATACATTTTTTAACTCACATACATCCATTACATTAGGTAATAATGTCATTGGAGAGGATACCAGAGAAGTTACAATAAACAATAACCAACTTTTTGCTAAAACTGCAAATCAGAATACCTATAATATCAATACTTACAAAGATGATATAGAAATTATGGCTGAGTTTGATCACAACTATTTTTTCAGACCATTGGGAGATGAGTTCAGTATATTTAATGAATATTCAAAATACGGAAAGTCCATCGCAGCCATTGACAACCTGAAGCAATGGACTGAGAAATTTGGTAAGGACAAAAACTCTGTTAGTAACTCCATAGACTTGGCCACATATACCATTGATAAAAAAATTGGATCTAGTCTTTATCCAAACGTTTCGTTTGATAAGAATACGAATGGTATTTCTTGCAGCAATTGCTCTCAGAAATGGGATACAAATAGTAAAATGAATGGTGGAAGCATTAAAGTTACCAATTCAGGAAATGGCGCTCTAAAAATGAATTTAGGCAAATTAAAGAAAGATAAGACTTACTTATTAAAGTTTAAAGCTTTAGGCAGTAAAGAAGCAAATATCCAAACCTATTTAAGGTACACAGGAACTCCTTGGGAGAAATTATCAGGAGTGACCACATTCGAGATTAAGAAAGAGCTGGATACTTATGAGGTATTGGTGTCTCCATTTGTAGATGCTGAGGAAGTATCCCTTTTGGTCACAGCTTCTGAAGATAATTTCACGTACTGGATGGACGACTTAGAGTTTGTAGAAGTTGAAGCATCATTTATCGATCCCAATGAAGAAATTGTTTTTGAATTCAACCCAACCAAAAACAGCAAGACTATTGCTTTGTCAGGTGAATATGTTAATGCCAAACTTGAAAAATTTTCCGGAACAGTTACTATTCCTGCTTATGGTTCTGTAGTGCTAATTCGTGTTTCCAAAAATGTGCTGGTTGATAATGTTGAGAAGGTAGAAAATATTACAGAAGAGACCGAAGCTTTGTATTACCATTTTGGGGATAAAGGTCCTGTAACTTATAACGGAAATGTATTTGAGAAACTAAATTCTGAATTCTTTTTATCTTCAGGTTCCAATGTTTCTAATGAACCAAGTGCCAGTGAAGAGACCTTGTTCCAATCAGAAAGATTTGACAATGAACTATTGTTTAAGATACCTGTAGCAAATGGTAGATACACTGTAGTGACTTATCACAATGAGTTGTATTATGGTCAAAACGGAAGGTCTCAAAGAGCCGGGCAAAGGGTATATGATATAATTTTAGAAGGCGAATTAGTAAAAGATAATTTTGACCTTTATTTGGAAAATAGAAATCAAGAAACTACGCTTTCCTTTAATGAAATTATTGTAAATGACGGTTATTTAAACCTTGACCTCAAAGCCTCTGTTAACAATGCCTCGATATCTGCAATTGCCATTATTCGAGAAAATAAAGAGATTTTAAAACCTAGCATAAACATATCTACCATAGAGAATACTTCTCAACTAACCGAAGGGGACCAGCTTACCTTGCTTAGTGAAATTACCAACCTGGATGATAATATTGAAAAAGTTGAGTTCTATTGTGGTTTAAAATTGGTTGGAACCTGTGTTGAAAAACCTTTTCAAGCTGTTATTGACGAAATTCCTTCAGGAGATAATTATGTGTGGGCTACTGTGACAGATAAAAATGGAAATGTTAACACTTCTGAAGAAATTGAATTTACTGCCAGCAAAAATGTGGCTATAGAAGAGGGAAGCACCTCAATAGAGAAAAGTCCTATTGAAGTGCTGGAAGGACAATATTACCATTTAGGTTATGGTGGTAATATCGCTTACAAAGGAAAAGAATTTATTAATTTAAATCGAGATTTTTTAGTGTCATCAGGATCAAATGTTTCCGTTTATGAGGAAGGTAGCGAGGAAAAATTATTTCAATCTGCAAGGTTCGATAACGAGCTTTTATTCAAAATTCCTGTGGAAAATGGAACCTATACAGTAGTTACTTATCACAATGAATTGTATTTTGGAGAAAATGGAAGGGCTGAAAAAGCCGGCCAACGTGTTTTTGACATTAGCATTGAAGGTAAAGTAGTAAAAAATAACCTGGACCTTTATCTGGAATACAATAATCAAGAAACTGAGCTTACTTTTAAATCAATTAAAATTTCTGATGGTTATTTGAATCTGGATCTTAAGGCTTCGTCCAATAATGCATTGATTTCTGCGATAGCTATTATTCCTGATACATCACTTTCTCTTGGCGAGGTAGGATATGTTTTGCATCTTAATACAACGAATCAAAACGAAGTTATTTATCAAGAAAATAGTTTTGTTTCCAGTGCCAAATACATCAGTTCTTCAAGTAGCAATACTTCAACCAATACTAAGGCAAGTAATGAAAAAATCTTCCAATCTGAGAGGTATGCCAAAGAATTAACTTTTGAAATCCCTGTAGAGAACGCAACTTATACTATTAAAACTTACCACAATGAGTTGTATTTTGGAAAAGGAGGCGCTACTGCTAGAGAAGGAAGAAGGGTGTATGACATCTTTTTAGAAGATCAATTAGTAGCTGATAACTTTGACATATATGAATACAATAATAATAACCAAACCATTCTTACCTTTAAAGGGATTGAAGTAAAAGATGGAGTTTTAAACCTCGATTTAAGTGCAAGTGCTAACAATGCTTCCATCTCAGGGATTTCTATTATAGAAGAGGGCAACAATTCAAACCAAACTGCCGGTTCTGATCACCTGTTTTTCTTAAATACCGGTAGTGATTCGGATGCAACTTTGGGTGGCATCACATATCTGGCAGAATCAAAAACAGATCAATATTTTAATGATGGTACCGGTCGATATAACAACACGAAAGCAGATGTTGAAAGACTATTTCAAACAGAAAGAAGTGGAAAAAGCTTGGTATATACCATTCCTGTTCCCAATGGAACTTATACCGTATTTACCATGCATCATGAAGTATGGTTTGGATATGGAGGACGTACTGCCAAAGCCGGAAAAAGAGTTTACGATATCGCTTTGCAAGGTGAAGTATTGAAAAATGACTTTGATTTATTTGTTGAAAATAAAAATGCTCCAACCATGTTGTCTTTCGATAACATTCAAGTTACCAATGGTCAGTTGACATTAGCGTTGAATGCATCTGTAAACAATGCAAGTATCTCAGGAATTGCAATTGTAGGTAGTGCTGCCAAGGGTGGTGAAGTCGCTGCAAACCTAAGAACTGTTTCAAGAGGGTATAAAGAAATGAAAGAAAGAGGCTATAAAGAAATGGACGTTTATACTGAAACTGTTGCTCAGGAGGAAGTTAAAATTTTTCCAAATCCAGCCAAAGGAAGAGCTACTTTAGAACTCAATGCTGAAATTGGATTGGGAAGAGTGTTGATCCACAATATGAATGGTCAATTGGTTAGCCATTTTGATTTGGCTAGCATTAAAACTTCCGACAATCAGTTTAATATTCCTCTGGATAATCTGTCTCAAGGTGTTTACCTTGTAAGTATTAGCAACGAAAAGTCAATCATCAGTAAGCAAAGGCTTATCGTTAATCCTTAATTATCTATTCAGCAATCTACAAAAAAATGTCTCGTTAAAATACGGGACATTTTTTTGCTTATTTTAAATTAAAAATACACACTGGCCTGAAATAGCATCTACAGGACTGAGCAGTAAGAGATAAAAAATAAATAAGGCATGGTATAAATCAATTTAAATTCGCTTTTTTACACTACATATTTTAAGTTTGTTCCTTATGAAAGTTTATAGAACCAAGAAAGGTATTGTAATAGAAGAAAGCAATCATTTTTATACTTTACCCGATGAAAATTGGGATGCGTTTATTAATGACGACAACTTGTATAATAAGGTCCAAAACATTACCCAATCATCTAATATCTCTGAGGATGGGCACCATTGGATCAAGGAAGGATTAATGGCGCCTGTTGAGAATCAGGAAGTATGGGCTAGTGGTGTGACCTATTATAAAAGTAAATTGGGAAGACAAGAAGAATCTAAGGACAGTGGCGGAGGGACCTTTTATGAAAAGGTTTACAATGCTGCCAGACCGGAATTGTTCATGAAAGCTACAGGTCCCAATGTTAGGGGGCATTTGCAAAAGGTGCGAATTAGAAAAGATTCTACTTGGGATGTACCTGAACCGGAATTAACCTTACTGATAAGTTCTTCCGGAAAAATCTTAGGCTATACCATAGGGAATGACATGAGCTCCAGGAGTATAGAGGGGGAGAACCCATTGTATCTCCCTCAAGCTAAAGTTTACAAAGGAAGTGCTGCTATAGGTCCATGCATACTGGTCACCGATCAACCTCTACCGAGAGACACAGAAATAAAACTAGAAGTTATCAGAGGTAGTAATTTGATTTTTAGTGATACCATCACCATAGATCAAATCAAAAGGGAACTCAAGGAGTTGGTTACTTACTTGTATGCAGAGTACGATTTCCATTCAGGGTCATTTTTAATGACAGGAACAGGAATTGTACCGGGAAACGATTTCACTCTAGCCTCTAAAGATGTAGTTAAAATTCAGATTAGTGGAATAGGTACCTTAATAAACCCTGTAGAATAAAAATCAAGAAAATGAAGTTTGATTGATGTGCCTTTTGCTAAAGCTTTGCTAGTGGGCTAGTTAATCTTATGTGACTAACAAATCACTTTTGAAATCAAAATTTTAAAGCAATTCAAAGCCTTCAAGTCAATTATTTTACCTAATTTTGAATCCCATAAGAATATAAACAAAATTTCATATAACCATTCTTATGGCTGCGTCTACAAAACATATATTTATTACCGGAGGAGTTACTTCCTCACTTGGAAAAGGAATTATAGCTGCCTCATTGGCCAAGCTTCTTCAATCAAGAGGAATTTCTGTCACCATCCAAAAATTTGATCCCTACCTAAACATTGATCCAGGAACTTTGAACCCCTATGAACATGGCGAATGCTATGTTACTGAGGATGGCGCAGAAACTGATCTGGATTTAGGGCACTACGAAAGATTCTTAAACTCAACTACTTCTCAGGGAAACAATGTAACCACAGGAAGGATATACAATAATGTCATCACCAAAGAAAGAAATGGTGAATTTTTAGGTAAAACTGTGCAGGTAATTCCTCACATTACAGATGAAATAAAAAACAACTTTTACAAACTTGGTAATGATGGTAAGTATGATGTAATCATTACTGAAATTGGTGGTTGCGTGGGTGATATTGAATCCCTGCCATTTGTGGAAGCAGTGAGGCAGGCAAGGTGGGATTTAGGTCCCAATAACTTTTTGGTGATCCATCTCACTTTAATTCCTTTTCTTTCTGCTGCAAAGGAGTTGAAAACCAAGCCAACTCAGCATTCGGTTAAGCAATTATTGGAGGCTGGGGTGCAACCTGATATTTTAGTTTGCAGGACAGAACACCATTTACCTGTTGATGTCAAAAAGAAAATTGCCCAATTCTGCAACGTACAATTGAATTGTGTCATTGAAGCAATGGATGCTGATTCAATTTACGATGTTCCGCTATTGATGAAAAAAGAACGTCTTGATGAGCGGGTGATGACCAAATTAAAAATATCCTCTAAGACCAATACTGAATTGGAACAATGGAAAGAATTTTTGGGTAAGCTCAAAAACCCAACCATGGAGGTGGATATAGCGCTTATTGGGAAATATGTTTCACTTCCTGATGCCTATAAATCAATAATTGAATCTTTTATTCACGCAGGCACTTCTTTAGAATGCAAAGTAAACTTACATTTGGTTTCTTCTGAGGAATTAAACGAAGGGAATATTGGTAAGAAACTTGAACTAATGGATGGTGTTTTGGTAGCACCTGGTTTTGGAGTTAGGGGACTTGCAGGAAAACTAATTGCCACCAAATATGCCAGGGAGAATTTAATTCCTTTCTTTGGTATTTGTTTAGGAATGCAAGTTGCTGTCATTGAGTTTGCAAGAAATGTCTTGGGCAAAGCTGACGCTTCTTCCGGTGAATTAGAACCTGATTGTAAGGATCCGGTAATTTTTCTTATGGAAGAGCAAAAAGGTGTCAAGCAAATGGGAGGAACCATGCGTCTAGGTGCTTATCCTTGTGAGATGAAAAAAGGTTCCAAAGCTTATAAAGCCTATGGAAAACCAAAGGTAACAGAGCGGCATAGACACAGATATGAATTCAATAACAAGTACCTCAAGGAGTTTGAAGACCATGGAATGGTTGCTTCCGGAAAAAACCCTGACAAAGGCTTGGTAGAAATTATTGAATTGAAAGATCACCCTTGGTTTGTTGGTACCCAATTTCATCCGGAATACAAAAGTACTGTTTTAAATCCCCACCCATTGTTTGTGCGATTTATCAAGGCAGTTAGTGACAATAAAAGGAATAAATCATAAAATTATTATTTAGTGACAGGTTTAAGCCTGTATCAAACAACCGATTGAATTATGGATAAAAATCAAGCGACAGGACTAATTCTTTTCGCGGCGGTAATTTTGGTTTATTCGCTCTTTTTTGCGAGTGATCCCCAGCCAGTTATCGAACCCCAAACAAGCAATGGAAGTACACAAGTACAATCTAGTGCGGATGAGGCTGAGCAAGGCACACAAGAAGTTGAAAGTGTATATACTGATAGTCTACAAAATATTGCAGCCAAGCAGAAATACGGTGACTTTTCAGGCCTTGTCAATGGACAGGAAAGTGAAACAATACTTGAGAATGATGATGTAAAAATCACACTATCTAATAAAGGTGGGGAAATTCAAAAAGTCGAAGTCAAAGGTTTCAAAACCTATGACCAACAACCCCTCATTATTTTTGATAGCGAAACAGGTGCAATAGATTATAAAATTAAGGCTACCAATGGTGAATTAAGCTTAAATGATCTTTTCTTTGAAGTAAATGAATCTAGTGAAGTTGTAGACGAGGTGCAGGTAAGCACCGTAACTTTTACAGCCAATGCCGGTTCGGGTAGTATAGTAAGAAAATACCAATTGCCATCATCAGGTTATCAGCTTTCCCATAAAATCGAGGGTGATAGGTTGGCCAACTTGGTTAATGAGGAAGTTTTGACCATCAATTGGCAGAGTGAACTCAAAAGGTTAGAGGAAGATATGGGAGAGTCCCGAAGGAAAACCTATATGAATTTCTATACTTCAGATGAAACCTATGATTATTTATCAACCGGGGAAGGTGATGACTCGGAACAAGTAGGTGAACCTATAAAATGGGTGGCCTTCAAACAACGGTTTTTTACCTCCGGTATAATTGCAAAGGAGCAATTTAACAGCGGTAACCTTGCCCAAGAAACTCCCATAGATTCATCTTATGTGAAAAACATGTCGGCTACCTTACAACTCCCTATAAATGGAGAAGTTAGTTATTATTTCGGCCCTAATAATTATAAGGTGCTTAAAAATGTGACGCCTGAGTTTGATAAAAATGTAGACATGGGCTATATTTTTGTTAGCTGGGTAAACAAATACATCATTGTAAACTTGTTTCACTGGCTTGAGAATTTCTTCAATAACTATGGAGTAATCATCATATTGATCGTATTCATCATTAAGTTGTTCTTGTTGCCTTTGACTTATAAGTCCTACATTGGAATGGCTAAGATGCGGGTGATTAAGCCTGAAATTGATGAGTTAAAGGAAAAATACGGAGAAGATCAAACCAAGATGCAACAAGAGCAAATGAAGCTCTTTAGTCAACTCGGGGTGAGTCCTATTTCAGGTTGTTTACCTATGGTGTTACAAATGCCCTTCTTATTGGCCATGTTCTTTTTCTTTCCAAATTCTATTGAATTGAGACAGGAATCGTTTTTATGGGCACATGATCTTTCTACGTATGATTCAATACTTAACCTGCCTTTTACCATACCATTTTATGGCTCGCATGTAAGTTTATTTACTTTATTAATGACCGTTTCTCAAATAGCCTATACGCACTTCAACAATCAGTTGACGACTGCGCAAGGGCCTATGAAAAATATTGGTTATGTAATGCCTGTGGTTTTTATGTTTGTTTTAAACTCTTTCCCTGCAGCACTTAGTTTCTACTATTTTGTATCCAACATGGTTACTTTTGGTCAACAATACTTGATCAAACAGTTTGTGGATGATGATAAAATCAGAGCTAAAGTGGAAGAAAGCAAACTTAAAAATGCAAATAAGAAAAAATCCAAGTTTCAGATGAAAATAGAGCAGGCCATGAAAGCCGCAGAAAATAATAAGACTGAAACCAAGAAGAAAAAAGGAAAAAAATAAAAGGCAATTTCTCAACTATATTTCAATAAGGCATGGTTTATTCCATGCCTTTTTTGTTGTATCCATGGCCGGATTTTCTTATCTAGAATTTTTTTACATAGGATTGGACATTATTGGTTACAGAATAAAAATAGCTTTTTGATCAGGATTCAAGTTTTAGACAATAAACTTTAACCCATATGGATGTTCTAGAATTGATTCCGGGTGCAATTGTTGATTAAAAATGAGCTTCAATAGAATCGCTCAAAGTCTTAGCAATTTCGCCTTCTGTGTAATTCTTTAATGCTTGTTGTAAAGAGTTAATAATTAAGTGCTTAATAGGGTTGTTGTTAAGATTCTTTCCCTTTTTATCTATTATTAACTTTCGGATCCATTGGGCTGGCTGGTCATAGTTCGGATTAAAATGATATATTTGTAATCGCATGAAAAATCGAAATTCAAAATAATCTATGATTGAACTGAAGTATTTTGGTCATTCGACTTTCTTGGTGGAAATAGGAGGGAAATCACTGATATTTGATCCCTTTATTTCACCCAATTCCCTTGCCTCCAACATTGAAATTGATAAGATCAAAGCAGATTATGTTTTGGTCAGTCATGGACATGAAGATCATGTTTTCGATGTGGAAAAAATTGTTACAAACAACAAGGCCACATTGGTTTCAAATTTTGAAATCGTAACCTGGTATCAGAACAAAGGAGTCAAAAATGTATGGGGGATGAATCATGGTGGGGCCAAGGCATTCGATTTTGGAAATGTCAAGTATGTGAATGCCATCCATAGCAGCGCCCTTCCGGATGGTTCATACGGTGGAAATCCCGGTGGGTTTGTAATTGAGTCGGCGCAGGGCACCTTTTATTTCGCAGGTGATACCGCTTTGAGTTATGACATGAAATTAATTGGAGAATCATTTGACATTGATTTTGCAATTTTACCAATTGGGGATAACTTTACCATGGGTATTACCGATGCATTAAAGGCTGCTGAATTTGTTGGGACCGATAAAATTATTGGCATGCACTATGATACATTTGAACCAATTAGAATAGATAAAATTAAAGTAAAAAGAGAGGCAGAAAAAAGTGGGAAAGAATTGATTTTGCTAAACATAGGAGAAAGTATTTCGCTATAAAAGACAATGGGAAAAGTAATCGCAATAGCCAACCAAAAAGGAGGCGTAGGAAAAACCACTACTGCCATGAATCTTGCAGCCAGTTTGGCTGTGTTAGAGTACAAAACCTTGGTGATCGATGCAGATCCCCAGGCCAATACCACGTCTGGGCTAGGCTTTGATCCTAAGGAAATAGAAACAAGCATTTATGAATGTATGGTCAATGAAAGTGATATCAATGAAATCATTATATCTACTGAAATCGATCATTTGGATTTGGTGCCTTCACATATAGACCTGGTAGGAGCGGAAGTGGAAATGGTAAACCTGGAGGACAGGGAGGAGAAGATGCGGAGTGTGATTCAGGAAGTAAGGGATCGATATGATTTCATCATCATCGATTGTTCACCCTCTCTAGGGCTAATCACAATCAATGCATTGACCGCTTCAAATTCTGTAGTAATACCTGTTCAATGTGAATACTTTGCATTGGAGGGTTTGGGTAAATTATTGAATACAATCAAAATTATTCAAACCAGGTTAAATCAAGAACTTGAGATTGAAGGTATACTATTGACAATGTATGACGTTAGACTAAGACTATCCAACCAAGTTGTGGAAGAAGTACGCATGCATTTTAAGGACATGACTTTCGATACCATTATTCCTAGGAATGTTAAATTAAGTGAGTCACCTAGCTTTGGTATGCCGGTAGTGGCTTTTGATGCCACAGGGAAAGGAGCTGTTGCCTACTTAAATTTGGCCAATGAAATTGCCATTAAAAATGGTATGGCGAAAGAAAATTGAATAAATAATAACAATGGCTGTTAATAAATCAAATGTTAAAAAAAGAGGTGCCTTGGGTAAAGGTTTGGGTGCCTTGTTGAAAGATTCTCCCGGAAAGGAGAAAAGTGGCGACAATAGTGAAAAACAAAACCCTGTAGCAGGAATTTTTGAAGTGCCTTTAGAAGAAGTTCAGGTAAACCCTTACCAACCTAGAACCCATTTTGATAAGACGGCCTTAGAAGAGCTGTCGGACTCTATAAAAGTACAAGGGATTATTCAGCCCATTACTGTAAGAAGACTTGCTGATAATGAATATCAGTTGATTTCAGGGGAAAGAAGGTTTCAAGCTTCCAAACTCGCCGGACTCAAACAGATCCCTGCCTACGTTCGGACAGCCAATGACCAGCAAATGCTGGAAATGGCCCTAATTGAAAACATTCAAAGGGAAAATCTTAATGCCTTGGAAATTGCGCATTCCTACCAGAGACTATTGGCAGAATGTGAACTTAAACAAGAACAACTTGGGGATAGGGTAGGTAAGAATCGGACTACCGTAAACAATTACCTTCGTTTATTGAAATTGCCACCGGATATTCAAGCCGGTATTAGGGATCAAAAAATCAGTATGGGTCATGCCAGGGCATTGATTAATATTGAGGATGTAGACAAACAACTTGCCATCTTTAAAAAGACGGTGGAAGAAGAGTTGAGTGTAAGGAAGGTGGAAGCCTTGGTTAAGGAATTGAATGATGGATCCCCTAAAAAAGCAGATAAAGAGAAAGAAGCTTTAGATCCTGTAAAAAAATATGAGATCAATAAGCTTCAGCAGAAATTGGCTTCACATTTTGGTACCAAGGTTTCTTTAAAGTCCGACAAAAAAGACAAGGGTGAAATTAAGATTCCCTTTCACTCTACCAGTGACCTTAACAGGATCTTGGAAATTTTAGAATTGATCTAAGTGAAATGCCGATTTTTCATTATGGCAAATAAAATTAATCCTAAAACAAACCAATTGCATATTGTTTTAGGATTTTTGTGTCTTTTTCTGGTTCATTCTGTAAATGCTCAAGAAATAGATAGCAATACATCCCTGACCGACTCTATAGGTATTGAAGCGCCTAAAAATGTTAAAGATCCTAAAAAAGCGATCTATTTGTCTTTAATTTTCCCTGGAGCAGGTCAGGTTTATAATGAAAAAGTCTGGAAATTACCTTTACTTTACAGTGGCGTTTCTACGGCAATTTATTTTTTGAACTTTAACAATAGAAGGTACAAAGAATTTATTGCTGCCTTGGAGATAGTAAGGGAGGGTACAGAAACCAACCCTTTTCCCAATTTAAATGAAGATGGAATTATAAGAAATGTCAATTACTGGAGGAGAAACAGAGATGCCATGTACATGGTTTTTGGAGCCATATATGCTTTAGGGGCTGTAGATGCTTTTGTAGATGCCCATCTCTCGGGATTCGATGTTAGTGATGACCTTACCTTCAATCTTGAACCAAGTATGGAGCCCATGTTGGCCAATAATAATGCCATTGGGCTTTCATTAAAAATAAAATTTTAATATGAATATTCTGATATTAGGCTACGGAAAAATGGGGAAAATTATCTCCCAAATGGCTGAGGAAAGAGGCCATCGTATTGTGGCCAAAATTAATATTGAAAATGTGGCAGATCTGGATCATTTGAATACAGATGAAATAGATGTTGCCATCGAATTTAGCCAACCAAGTTCTGCAGTAGGTAATATTACCTGGTGCATGCAACACCATGTGCCGGTGGTGGTGGGAACAACAGGGTGGATGGATGAGAAAGAGGCGATGACTGAGCTATGTGCCCAAAAGAACGGCGCTCTCTTCTATGCTTCAAATTTCAGCATAGGTGTAAATATCTTTTTTAAGGTCAATGCCTTCCTTGCCAAATTGATGAATGATCAGACAGCATATCAAGCCGACCTGGAAGAAATCCATCATACAGAAAAGAAAGATGCGCCAAGCGGTACTGCCATAACCTTGGCTGAAGGATTGATCAATAATAACAAAAGATATTCCAAGTGGAAATTAAAAGAAGGTGATGGCCAAACTGATGAAGGAGTGCTGCCCATTACTTCTAAAAGAATTGACCCGGCTCCGGGAACACATATTGTATCCTATACGTCCGAAATTGATGATATTACCATAAACCATACCGCACACAATAGAAAAGGTTTCGCGTTGGGGGCTGTATTGGTGGCAGAATGGCTACCCGGTAATAAAGGTGTTTTATCAATGAATGATTTTTTGGATTTTTAATTAATAAAAAATGAGTCAAGAAAAAAACAAAAAATCAGCTTCCAGAGAATGGATTGATGCATTGCTTTTTGCCGTTATTGCAGCAAGTTTAATCAGGTGGTTGCTATTGGAACCTTTTACCATCCCCACAGCTTCAATGGAAAAATCTCTGTTGGTGGGGGATTTTCTATTTGTAAGTAAAATGCACTATGGTACCAGGGTACCGAAAACCATTCTTCAAGTTCCGCTGACCCACCAAAAAATTTGGGGTACAGAGCTAAAGTCTTATTCTGAAGCCATTCAATTGCCCTATTACAGGTTACCCGGCTTTACTTCCATCAAAAGAAATGATGTGGTGGTATTTAACTTTCCGGAGGAATTTCAATACCCCGTGGATTTGAAGACCAATTATATCAAGCGGGCTGTGGCTATTCCGGGAGATGTCCTGGAAATAAAGGAAGCGCAATTGTATGTCAATGGAAAGGCCAGTGAAAACCCGGAAGAAATGCAGTTTTCATATGATGTCATTGTCAATAGACCTTTGAATGCGGAGTTTTTTGACAGGTATGGCATTAACCCTGATAGCTACTATCCATTTTCTGATAATTCTGGCTATTTTGTCTTTGCTACAGATGC
Organism: Cyclobacterium sediminis; assembly: GCF_054781075.1. Classification (NCBI taxonomy): domain Bacteria; kingdom Pseudomonadati; phylum Bacteroidota; class Cytophagia; order Cytophagales; family Cyclobacteriaceae; genus Cyclobacterium; species Cyclobacterium sediminis. The sequence continues at coordinate 514,570 of NZ_BAAGVC010000044.1, forward strand.
AATGATCAAGGAGCTTGAACAATCTCCGGCCATATCTTCCATTCAAAAAAGGATCAGTAAACCGGGGCAAGGGGATGCCAATATATTCCCCGATGGAGCCTACTTTAAATGGAATAAGGATAATTTTGGTCCCCTAGAAGTACCGGCAAAAGGGAAAACCATCACCCTTGATGAAGAGAATGTTAGGAAATACTCTTTTACCATTGAAAAGTTTGAAGGGCATGAAAATGTTACTGTAGAAGACAATAAATTGTTTATCGATGGGGTGGAACAACAGACCTATACCTTTAATCAAAATTATTATTTCATGATGGGAGATAACAGACACGATTCCCTAGATTCAAGGTTTTGGGGATTTGTGCCTGAAGATCACGTAGTAGGAAAGGCCTGGTTCCTCTGGTTGTCTTTAGAAAAACACAAAACCATGTTTAACAAAATCAGATGGGACAGATTTTTTAAACCCATTAATTGATAATATATCTTGGTGTAGCAATTTAAAAGTTCAATTCTAAAATAAATTGCTAGTTCACAACAAACAAATCCCCGGACGATACAATGGTCTGGGGATTTTGTGTTTAGCGTCTATTAAACCCGGATTAAGCCATAGTGTTAATGATATCTGCTGAACTTTCTTAAGGGGAGGGTTGCAATCACAAGAAAATCAGCTGTATAGGGATTATAGCATAGCATTGCTATGGTGAAATTGTAAAAAAGAGGTAAATAGCTGGTTTTTAGTTAATTAAATCATATTGGCTGTTTTGTTTTAATCATTATTATCAAAAGTATGGGTTACCATTGAATTGGGGCTACTCCATTTTTAGTCAAGTAAGCATTGGTTTGGCTAAAATGTTTGCAACCTAAAAATCCCCTATGAGCAGATAATGGACTTGGATGCGGAGATTGTAATTTGAAGTGTTTATCAGCGGGTATGACTACTGCCTTCTTTTGGGCATAAGCCCCCCAAAGCAAAAACACTAGGTTGGATTTATGTGCAGCCAATTTTTCAATCACCGCAGTAGTAAAGGTTTCCCAGCCTTTTTTCTGATGGCTCCCCGCCTTGTGTGCTTCCACTGTAAGTGTAGCATTCAGCAATAAGACCCCTTGTTTAGCCCATCTTTCCAGATTCCCATTGGAAGGAAAAGGTAGATTGAGATCACTCTTTAGCTCCTTAAAAATATTCAACAGTGATGGAGGAAAGGGAATTCCCTCCTTCACAGAAAATGCCAAACCATGCGCCTGTCCGGGACCGTGATAAGGATCTTGCCCTAGAATAACTACTTTGACTTTTTCTACCGGACACAAGTCAAAAGCTTTAAAGATGGAATCACCCTTGGGATAGATCGTTTTGGTTTCATATTCTGTTTTAACAAAATTCACCAATGATTCAAAGTAAGGCTTTGAAAACTCATCTCCCATTAATTGTTTCCAACTATTTTCTATTTTGACGTTCATAAATAGGTTTTCTATTGGTATATTTGAATTAAGGATTCAAATTTCGGATAAGTTTTGTATTAAAAAAACTAAATGGCAACTGCAATAACAGAAGGGATAAAAATAAGTGTGGAAGCAAGCTACCAGAAAGAGTTTTCGAACCCTAATATGCATCATTTTGTGTTCACCTATAAGGTGACCATTCAAAATTGCAATCCTTTTACGGTACAATTGCTTCGAAGAAGGTGGGAAATTCATGATGCTGCAGAAAGTCTTAAGCTTGTGGAAGGAGAAGGTGTGGTTGGTCAGCAGCCTGTATTGGAACCCGGAAATACGCATACCTATTTATCTGGATGTACAATCAAATCAGGAATGGGTAAAATGAAAGGTAATTTTTATGTTGAAAAATTAAACGATGGTAAAATGCTAACTGTAACCATTCCGGAATTCCAACTTATCGCCAATATTTTCAACAATTGATCTTTCAATAATGCTTTTCCACATTCGGGAGTATTTTCTTTATTTTTTGCACAAAGAAGATCAACACAGCTTACATTCACCTTATTATTTTAATTTGTATAAAGATTTAAAATCTTACCTGAAAGAAAATAAAAGCGGTAACCCGAAAATTGAAAGACTAAGAAAGAAATTTCTTTCCTCTAATCAAGAAATTCTTCGAACCGATTATGGTGCAGGATCCAGGTGGAGTAAGGGACAAAAGCAAAAAGTGGCTGTTATTGCAAAACATGTAAGTAGCCCTCTGAAATTTTCACTTTTGTATCAGTTTCTTTGTAAACTTAGTCCGGCCAATACTGTTTTGGAACTTGGAACATCTTTGGGGATCAATACGGCTTACCTCGCAGCTGTTTGCAAAGGGGAACTGTATAGCTATGAAGGGGATCCCATACTGACGGGGTTGGCGCGTGAGCACCTGTCCCAAGAATCCCATATAAACTTGGTGACAGGGAATCTAAATGAGACCCTTAGGATGTCCTTATTGGCCTTGAATAGCGTAGATTTTGTTTTGATAGATGCCAACCATAGGTATGTTCCCACAATAGATTATTTTAAACAAATAGTACCGAAATTACATGCGGAAAGTATTTTGGTAATTGCAGACATCCACTGGTCGAAGCAGATGAAAAAAGCCTGGCAAGAATTAAAAAATTACCCATCTGTAACCGAAAGCATTGATTTTTTTGACTGTGGTGTATTATTTTTTGGTAAGCATGGAGTTAGAAATGACTATATCCTAAATATTTAAATTAGGTATAGGTAAAACTTGACTTGGTTTTCTATGCCTAATTCATCCTTTTTTCAATTTTAGTCAAATCTGGATGATTTTAAAGTCCTTGGTTGCTAGTTGGTATTATTGTTTTAATGTAGCAGTGGAAATCAACTTTAGTAATCTATGAACCTTTAGGCATGGTAAAAAAATGCCAGCTTTTTTTACCATGCTATTGGGTTGCATACTTTGTAAAAACATTATAATTTGGTCATTTAGCTTGATTCCTTGATATGCCATGTAAATTGCTGGTTAATCGTAAGGATAAAAAGAGGCTGATGTTGATTTATGAGGAATATTTAAAGCAGAAAGCGAAAAAAATATTGGTCTGATAATTGATAGGCTTAGTAAGATATATGAACGTAAGTAAATGTCGCGGTAAAAATGAAGTATGCAATTGTAAAGTGTTTTTATTTGTATGAGTGAAGGAGAGAATAATAATAAAAGCAGTATAAATGTAGACAAAGGAAAAAATATTCTAATTATCGTTTTGGTAATTTTAGTAATTCTTAGTGGGTGGAGACTTTTAAATGATCACCGTGAAAAATCTAGAATCAATGAAGAGGTAACTCATTTGACTGAAGAAAACAATCAGTTGAATACCAGACTTGATTCTGTTACAAGAGAATTGGATGTTAGAATTAACGAAATTATCAGCCTTAATGGGGATGTTGAAGCCCTGGTTAAGGTCAAACAGCAGTTGGAAAGAGAGCGAAAGCTAGATAAAAACAGGTCCGCCAATGATATTGCCAGGTTGAATGCTCAAATCGATAGTTATTTAACCTTATTGGAAGAAAAGGATGCAGATATTGTTCGATTGAAAGCCCAAAATGTGCAGCTTTTTTCTGAGAATAAAGAGTTAAAATCAGACAAGTTTGAGATTGAGGAGGAAATGGCCAAAATAAACAAGAAGACAGATGATCTTGAAAAAAAAGTGAATCTTGCTTCTCAACTGAAAGCCGAAAACATTGTTGTGGCTGCTGTAAATTCCAGGGGTAGAGAGAGGGAAGGAGAATTTAGGAACAGACAACTTTCAAAATTGAAGGTTTCTTTTAATATTTCAGACAATAAAGTGGCTGAAACCGGTATGAGAGATGTTTTCATTCAGGTTTTGTCTCCCAATGGGCAAGTGATATTTGACATAGCCAAGGGTTCGGGTACCTTTGAGTTAAATGGTAAAGAGCATTTTTATACTTTGAAGCAAGATTTTGTTTTTAATAATACCCAACAGCAATTGACTTATTTTTATGAGAAAGGGTCCGATTATGTCAAGGGAAACTATGTGGTCAAAATTTTTTCCGATGGTTGGGAAATAGGTGAAAGTAGTTTTGAAATAAAATAAAAGCGTATTTTTTTGATTATTTGGGCATTTAGCTTAATTTTGCAAACTGTTTTAAATTATTAAACAAAAGTTAAAAAGAATGTTCCAAAAAAATTATGAAACGGTATTCATCCTTACTCCCGTTTTGTCTGAAGTTCAGATGAAGGATACCGTAGACAAGTATGTAGGCTTGTTAAAGGAATTGGGAGCAGAGGTAGTAAATGTTGAGAACTGGGGCCTAAAAAAATTGGCTTATCCTATCCAAAAGAAAACTACCGGATTTTATGTATTGGTTGAGTACAAAGCTGATCCATCTGCAATTCAGAAGTATGAGATAAATTTCAGAAGAGATGAGACCGTATTGAGGTTTCTTACGACTGTTATGGACAAACATGGTTTGAAATACGCAGAAAGAAGAAGAAAAGGTGAATTCAATAAAAAATCTGAAGCTAAGGAGGAGCCAGCAAAATGACATTAAAAAACGAACCAATCAACAGAGAGCAAAACAGAAAAAAATACTGTAGGTTTAGAAAATTAGGTATCAAGTATATCGATTATAAAGATCCTAACTTCTTGCTTAAATTTGTGAACGAACAAGGTAAAATTCTTCCTAGAAGATTGACAGGTAACTCTGCAAAATTTCAGAGAAAGGTTGCTCAGGCCATTAAGAAAGCCAGACATTTGGCATTATTGCCTTACGTAGCAGACGGCTTGAAATAGTTTGTCTGTAATCCTTCACCTAATAAAATATTTTAACAATGGAAGTTATCTTAAAAACAGATATAAAAGGACTAGGGTATAAAAATGACTTGGTAGATGTAAAACCAGGTTATGGAAGAAATTACCTAATACCTCAGGGCTTTGCTTTACTTGCTACCTCTTCAAACAAGAAGATTTTGCAAGAAAATATTAAGCAAGCAGCCCATAAAGCAGAAAAAATTAAATCAGAAGCTGAAGCTGTAGCGGCTAAGTTAGAAAGCATCACGTTAGAAATTAAAGCAAAAATAGGCGATTCCGGAAAGATTTTCGGAAAAGTGACAACTTTGCAACTTTCTGATGCTTTGGCAGAGAAAAATATTGATATTGACCGTAAGAAAATATCTATCAACCAGCCGGTTACTACTTCAGGTGAATACGAAGCTGAAATTGATCTTCACAGAGAAGTCAAAACCAATGTGAAGTTTGTGGTCGTAGCTGAATAGTTACAACTAAAATATTGAATTAAAAAAGCCAGGTTTGTCCTGGCTTTTTTAGTTTACAATGGCTTTCTCTAAGTCGGCTATTAACTTTTTGGAAACAGATCGGATGCTCTTACTTTTAGCCTCTTTCAAAAGTTCCAATGCAAGCATTGATTTCATTTTTAGACCATCAGGATTATGGTCAAACCGATAACTGCCTAAACACCACTTCAACTCAGCAGCCAATTCTTCATTGATTTTTAATTTGTTAAGTTTTTCGATGGTGTGCTCTACAGATTTTTCTAAAAGTGCTGAATCCATTTTATTATTTGTTAAAGGTTATAGTAAATTTTTTAACAATATTATCAATAATTATTAAATATTGAAATTTTACTCAAAAAATATTTCTTATCCATATTTAATAGAGTGTATGGTTGTAGATAATATAAATATAGATTCCTTTTCAACTTAGGTTTCCATTCCCTCATATTTTCATTAATTTGATCTTTAATTCAGACCTCAATTAAGGTTCATTTTATTTAATTGATTCAACAATGAAAAGTTTTAGAACTACTTTCCGCTTTAAGCAGTGTGACAAAGGAATTCACCATTCATCAAATATAATTACCATAGGATCTTGCTTTTCAGAAGTGATAGGAGAAAGGTTACTTGATTGTAAATTCAATGCCTTAGTGAACCCCTATGGGACAACATTCAACCCCGCATCTATTTTTAATCTTTTAATAAAGTCAATTACGGGTAAGCCTTTGGATCCTGACTTGTATTTAAATAGACATGATCATTTTTTTCATTACCAGCTTCATTCCTCTTTTAGTGGTACTTCCGTTGAAGCGCTTGAAATGAAAATTGGAGGAACCCGTATTAAGGTAAGTGAACAGTTAGAATCTGCTACTCATTTATTTATAACGCTAGGGACGGCCTTTGTTTATCGCTTACTGGAAAATGGTAGTATAGTAGCCAATTGCCACAAACAGCCACAAAAGTATTTTTCAAAAAGCCTTTTAGGCTTGGATGAAATGATGGAAGGCTTTAATGCTTTTTATCAAAATATTTTGTTAATTAACCCGGGTATTCAAGTGGTTTTAACAGTGAGTCCGGTGCGCCATATCAAAGATGGAATTAGTCAAAATCAGCTAAGTAAGAGCTTGCTCAATATACTTTGCCACCAATTGGTAGCAGCCTATCCTGAGATTTATTATTTTCCGGCCTATGAAATAATGATGGATGACCTCCGAGATTACCGCTTTTATAAGGACGATATGATTCATCCCAGTTTCATGGCTGAGGAGTATATATGGGAGCAATTTCAAACTGCTTTTTTCAATGAGGAAACCAAAGACTTGATTCAACATGTTGATCAAATAAAACGTAACCTTAAACATCGACCATTCAATCCTCAGTCTCAAGCCCATCAAAAATTTCTTCTAAAACTAAAAGAATTGATTTCTTTGATGCCTGAAAATCTCGATTTTTCCCATGAGAAACAATCCATTGAGGAACAGCTGAAGTTGTTTTAATAGTATTTTATTACCGGAAGTATGAACGCCAATCAACTGATAAATAGTAAAAGTATATACTTACAACAGCATGCCCATAATCCGGTAGAATGGTACCCTTGGTCAAAAGAGGCACTCGATAAAGCGAAGCTTGAGAACAAACCTATACTGGTTAGTATTGGGTATTCAGCTTGTCATTGGTGCCATGTTATGGAAAGGGAAAGCTTTGAAGACCTGGAAGTAGCGGACTTGATGAATGCCCATTTTATATGCATAAAAATTGATAGGGAAGAAAGGCCTGACCTGGATAATATTTATATGGAAGCAGTACAGGTAATGGGCTTACAGGGGGGCTGGCCACTTAATGTGTTTTTGCTTCCCAATCAGAAACCTTTCTATGGAGGGACTTATTTCACAAAAGATCAATGGATAAAAGTGCTTTCAGGAGTTGCCCGGGCTTTTTCTCAAGAATACAAGGAACTAGTAAAAAGTGCAGAAGGCTTTGGCCAAAGTATCGAACGGTCCGTAATAGACAAATATGGTTTAAAGAAAAGAAATACTGGTTTTTTACCGGAGAATGCTAGGGAGCTGGCTAGAAAACTGGCGAAGGGATTTGACCCTGAATGGGGAGGAATGAAAAGAGTGCCGAAATTTCCAATGCCTACAATTTGGAGCTTTTTATTGGACATGGCCATTTTGGATGATCAAAAAGACTTGGGTGAAAAGGTTTGTTTTACCTTGGAAAAAATGGGTATGGGAAGTATTTATGATCACTTGAGTGGTGGTTTTTGCAGGTATAGTGTGGATGGTAAGTGGTTTGTGCCTCATTTTGAAAAAATGTTATATGACAATGGTCAGTTGCTGAGTCTCTATAGTAAAGCTTACCAATACAATTCTAATGCCCTTTTTAAAGAAAAAGTTATTGAAACAATAAGCTGGCTACTTAATGAAATGTGTAGCCCTGAAATGGGTTTTTACGCTGCAATGGATGCAGATAGTGAGGGAGAGGAAGGGAAATTTTATACTTGGACATATTCTGAGTTGGAAGATGAGCTAGGGGGGGATTTGGATTGGTTTTGCCAATTGTATGGAATTAAAAGGCAAGGGAATTGGGAGCCCAATGTAAATCTACTTTTTCAGACCAAATCCTATACAGAAGTTGCTGAGAATTTTGGATTTACTCTTGATGCTTTTCAATACAAATTGACAGAAGTAAAACAAAGATTATTATCAAAAAGGACGCTTAGGACCAAGCCGGGATTGGATGATAAAATCATCAGTGGTTGGAATGGATGGATAATTGATGGATTATGTCATGCCTATCTGGCAATTGGTGAGGAAGAAATTAGAAATACTGCTTTAGCGAGTGGGAATTTCATTTGGAACCACATGGTCATTGAAAATGTGCTGTATAGAAATTACAAAGACAATGAAGCCTACACGCCTGCATTTTTGGAAGACTATGGAGCAGTAATCCAATGCTTTATTTCCCTTTATAAAATTTCTTTTGATCCACTTTGGCTAAACAGAGCGGAATGGCTAACTCAGAAGGTCATGGAAAATTTTTACGATGAGGAAGATGGGATGTTTTATTTTAATGACCCTAAAACTGAAAAGTTGATCGCCAATAAGAAGGAGATTTTTGACAACGTTATCCCTTCTTCCAACTCAATAATGGCAAGAAATCTTCATCAACTGGGGCTATATTTATACAAGGATACTTATCTTGCGCAAGCAAAGAGCATGTTGCAGTTGGTTAGTGAAATATTAATGAAAGAACCGGATTTTCTAGCCAATTGGGCAAACTTTTATTTAGAGCAATCGGTACCTACTGCTGAAATGGTAATTGCAGGAAAAGAGGCTAGCGAGCTTGGCTTAACACTCCAGAAAACCTACCGGCCCAATACAATTGTTGCTGCAGATACCAACGCAAACATTGTGCTTCCAATATTGGCGGATAAAATGGGGGAGAAATCTACTTTTTATGTTTGCTTTGATAAAACTTGCAAGCAACCTGTTGACACCATAGAAGCTGCCATTCAGCAACTGCCAAAATTGCCCAAGACTAAACAATAAGATGAATAGTGGAAGATCTCTTTGGACATAGTTACCCTTCAACAAGTAAAAACTTGTATGCAGACATTATCCTGCCTGTGCCTATACCCCGTGCATTTACTTATAGTGTAAGTCCGGAAATTCAGGATGAGATAGGAATTGGATATAGGGTAATGGTTCAATTTGGAAAAAAAAGAATCCTGACGGGGATTGTGGCTAAAGTTCACCAAAAAGCTCCTGAGGCCTATAAGGCCAAGCCCGTCTTGGACTTACTGGATGATTACCCCATAGTCAATGCCTTACAGATAAAATTCTGGGGCTGGATAGCGGGCTATTATTGCTGCCATATCGGCGAAGTTATGAATGCAGCTTTGCCCAGTGGCTTGAAACTTTCTACAGAAAGTAAGGTACAAATTCATCCTGACTTTGATCTAGAGAACCCGAATTTCCCGATGGATGATAGGGAGTTGGCCATATTAGAAGTGTTGGAGAAAAATCAGGAGATGAATGTAGATCAGCTTGAGCCATTGGTGGTGGCCAAGGACCTGCATAAAATTATAAAAAGTCTCTTGGCAAAAAAAGCCATTCTTGTTTACGAATCGGTTAAGGAAAAATACAGCCCTAAAACAGAAACAAGGGTGCGCTTTTCTCCTGAATACTTATTGGAGAGCAATAAGTTAAATGGGCTGTTTGAAAAAATTAAAGGCAAAGAAAAGCAAGAAAATGTCTTGCTCAAATACCTACAGCAAGTACCGGTATTCAATAACCAGGAACTTAATGAAAAAGGATTGTCAAAGAAAGTTTTGACAGATGCAGGTTGTTCTCCTTCATCTATTGAAACCCTTGTGAAAAATAAGGTCTTTGAAAGTTTTAAAGTGAAAATAAGCCGTTTTGATCCCATAAAAATTGATGAGCGACCTATTGAGCTTTCACAAGATCAAATGGAGGCCTATGAATCCATCCAGCATGAATTTGGCAACAAATCTACGGTACTTCTCCATGGAATTACGGGCTCAGGGAAAACAGAAATATACATAAGGTTAATCAATGATGTTTTAGATAGCGGTTCTCAGGTACTGCTGTTATTGCCTGAGATTGCTTTGACTACGCATTTGGTTTCAAGGCTTCAAAAGGTGTTTGGAGATAAAATGGGGATTTTTCATTCCAGGTATTCAGACAATGAAAGGGTAGATGTTTGGCAAGGGGTGTTATCCGGAAAGTATAATTTTATTATTGGTGTAAGGTCTTCTTTATTTTTACCTTTCGACAGTTTAGGGCTGGTTATAGTAGATGAGGAACATGAGCCTTCCTACAAACAATTTGACCCTGCACCTCGATTTCATGCCCGGGATGCTGCCATTATGTTAGCATGGCTGCATCAGGCAAAAACTGTTTTGGGTACTGCCACCCCGGCATTTGAAAGTTTTTACAATGCCCAGAATGGTAAATACGGATATGTAAAAATGGACAAACGCTATGGAGGGGCAGAATTACCTCATTTTCACCTGGCAGACATACTGAAAGACAAAAAAAAGAACTTGCTTAAACTGGATTTTACCAGACTGATGAGAGAGAAAATTCAAGAGGCGCTCAACAATCAGGAACAAGTCCTTATTTTTCAAAACAGGAGAGGATATGCGCCCTATATTTCTTGTGAAGAATGTGGTTGGATCCCTGAGTGTGAACATTGCGATGTGAGTTTAACTTATCATCAATACCAGAATGAATTGAGGTGTCATTATTGTGGATTTAAAGAAAAGGTTCCCAATAAATGTCAGGCTTGTGGAAGTGAGAAAATCACTACAGTTGGTTCCGGTACCGAAAGGATAGAGGAGAACCTTTCTCTATTGTTTCCGGAAGCGAGAATACTAAGAATGGACTTGGATACCACACGTAGTAAGTACGGTTATCAAAAGATTTTAGAGGAATTTGGATCCGGCAATGTTGACATATTGGTAGGGACTCAAATGATTACCAAGGGACTTGATTTTGACATGGTTTCTTTGGTAGGGATTGTTGATGCGGATCGGATATTGTTTTACCCTGATTTTAGGTCCGGAGAAAGGGCTTTCCAACAAATTACCCAAGTAGCAGGAAGAGCCGGAAGAAGAAATAAAACAGGTAATGTAATTGTTCAAACAAGAAGGCCTGATCAACTGATTTTCAAGGAGATAATTGAGGGTAAGTATACTGAATTTTACCGACAGGAAATGGGGGATAGACGGCAATTTTTTTATCCTCCTTTTGTCAAAAATATTAAAATTGTTGTCAAACATAAGGATTTTAAAATTACGGAAACAGCTGCATCGCAATTGAAAAATTTACTCTCTGATATTGATGGAAGGAAGATCATATTAGGTCCTGAAAAAGCACTGATTGGTAAAATAAAAAATTTATTCCATTTTGAAATATGGATTAAACTTGAAAGAAGTTCACAAGCCCAAGAACATTTTAAGCATGAAATGTCCCACAAGATTTCAGCATTGCAGGGAGACAAGCGTTTTCGGTCGGTTAGATTTTTAGTGGATGTTGATCCATCTTAGTTTGTGTTCGGCATATGTGATTTTAGGACGTATTAAAATAATTCTGGCAGGTTTTGGGTTTAAATTCAAACTGTAAGCCAGGTATGCTTTATTACCAAAACATAACTTGATAGTTTTACTATTTCGGGTATATTTAAGGGGGGGTTACTTGGGGATTGAGCGCTTAAATTTAGTCAATATTACCAGACAAAAATAAAGGGAAATTACGGTATTTTTTTGAAATGCATAAACTCCTTAGTCTATCAATATTTTTATATTAATAGGGTTAAACTGAGTTTTTTTTACTTTCTTCCTTTATTTGCCCATCTCCATAAATTACTGTATAAATAGCATATTATTAAGTATTTTTAGTTGTATTTTTTAAGATAAGTCATTTGATGTTAATTTTATTTTGTTAAATTTATGAAGATAAAATTATATAAATGAGCCATTATTTTGAGACCATAACATTTGAATCTTTGGATGGCTTCCAATGTGACTTGAAGCATCTTAAGTCTTCCAATGCCTCTAAAGGTCCGGTGCTTTTGGTGCATGGTGCCGGGGTGAGTAGTAATATATTCAACCCACCATCCAAAAATAATATCATATATGCCCTTGAAGCAGCCGGATATGATGTATGGTTAGAAAATTGGAGAGGGAGTATTCAATTTGAGCCCAATGAATGGAATTTGGATCAGGTGGCTCAATATGATCATCCTGCAGCGGTAAGAAAGGTGATCGAACGAACAGGAGCTAAAGAAATAATGGCAATAATTCATTGTCAAGGCAGTACCAGTTTTATGATTTCCTCCATTTTAGGGCTTATTCCGGAAGTGAAATTAATTATAAGCAACGCGGTTTCTTTACATCCCGTGGTTCCATTTTATTCCGGTATTAAATTAAATGTACTCGTGCCTTTGGTGAGTAGATTTTTTAAATTTCTAGACCCACAATGGGGATTAAGAGCTCCAGATTTTAAGTCTAAACTAATGCTTAATGTAGTGAAAGCTACGCATTGGGAGAAAGATTCACTGGTAGGTAAAATGGTTAGCTTCACCTACGGGTCAGGGTTTCCTGCATTGTGGGAACTTGAAAATATAGATGATAAAACAAAAAATTGGATTCAATATGAATTTGCCCACGTTCCACTGTCCTTTTTTCACCACATACAGAAGTGTGTAAGAAATGGGGCCTTGGTTCATTTTGAAAAGGGAGGAGGGGATTATACAGAAGAAGCGCCCAAGACATCAGCAAGGTTTGTATTGTTTGCAGGTAAGGAAAATAAATGTTTTTTGCCTAAAAGTCAGGAAAACACTTTTGAGTATTTAAATAAATTACAACCCGGATTGCATAAATTATACCTATTAGATAATTACAGTCACTTGGATGTGTTTTTCGGTAAAAATGCTCACATAGATGTGTTCCCAAAAATGATTAATGAACTAGAACTTGGATGATAAATCATTATGCCACCAAAAAGAATAAAAAAATATACAGGTAGGTATGCCCTTGTAGATGGCATACCCTATACCATGCCTGTAAGCTCTTCAGATTCTCCCGCTTTGATGGCTGGTTTTTCTTGTGACTGGGAAAAAGCCAATGCCTTACTGCCTGGAAATGAAATCCATGCCATGAAGTTGCCCAATGGAAGGGCTGCCCTGATGATTACAATCATAAATTACCTGGATACCAGTATAGGTAAATACATCGAGTACAGTATAGCCATCGCTTGTACTCATGGACCAAAACCGGCACCGAGAATTCTAAATACATTGCTACTGGGACATTATGGGACTGGGCAGTATATCTTAGACCTCCCGGTAAGCAGTGAAATTTCAGTGAAGGGAGGCAAGGGAATTTGGGGCATGCCTAAGCATAAAGCGAATCTCGATTTTATAGTTACTGATGATCAGGTGACAAGTCAGTACGAAAAAGATGGGCAATTTGCATTTCGAATTGAAATTGATAAACCCAAATCTCCCTCTATTAAATTGAAGGTTGGAGCGACAAATTATTGCAGGTTTAGAAATATGCTGATGGCCTCTTACATTTATTTTGAAACCAAAGCGGGAATCAATCTTTTGGGCAAGGCCAAGGGAAGCCTTTTCATAGGGGACCACCCAAAAGTTGCTCCCTTGAAGGATATTGACATAAACCCGAATCCATTTTTCACCACTTTTATGCCTAAAACAAACGGTATTTTGGATGACCATTTTGAATGCTGGTTTATGACTTATGATGAACCTCCCAAAGAAATGACTGAAGGTTTGGAATCGGTGTATCCATTGGGTTATTCAGAGGATTGGTTAGCCCCACCTTCCATTACTGATTATGAAAAATATCGTATTAAATAAAAATAAAATTACAAAATGAGTCCTCTAAAAAAAACATTATTAGACATCAATAATGCTTACATATTTTTTTGTGCATCGATTTATTTAGGAATGTTTTGGTCCTTACATTATTTCTGGTTTCCAAATTATCCAAAGACTTTAAACCTATCAAATTATTATGACGCCATAATTCCACAAACAGACTTGGCAACAAAGTTCTTCTTTGTGTCCATTCCTATTATGGCAGTAGCATTGGTGATTATGCTAATTACTGAATGGAAAACAGGTCTTCGATGGGTGCCCTTGGCGTGGATTCCAGGGCTTTTAGCACCGGTTTTGGTGCAACAAATGTATATCGAAGACGTCAACAATCAATTTAAAGCAGGGTTGACAGATGAAGCTACCTTGAAAGCCCTGCTGGATGAATGGATGTTTCTAAACGACGTTCGCTGGATAATTCTAACCATCATGTGGTTTATCACCATGTATTTCTTTATTGCAAAAGCAAAACCAAAGCACCAGTACAATGGCTGAAAAAAAAATATTTGGATTGACTCCTAGGTACACAGAATTGTTGGTGGTACTCATTGCATTTATAACCTTAATCTCAGGGTTGGTACAAATGCTAGCCCCTTCTTTTATGCTGGGTTTTATAGGAAAGGAAGTGGCAACCGCATCTTCGGCACATTTCTTCGGAATTGTAGGCATGTTTATGGCGTTATTTGGAGGCATGCTGCTCCATGCAGTTTACAGTGCTGTAACCAATAAACAGGTGGTATTGTGGTCGGCACTTCAAAAATTTGGAGCGTTTATAGCAGTATCAATAGGCGTGTTTAATGGTTTGTTCTCCATTTTAGCCATGTCTGTTGCCATTTTTGATCTATTTTCCGGACTGATTTTCTTTATTTATTTACGTGTGCTCAATACAAGTAATTCATAACTTTCTACAGGTTTTAGCATTGTAAGGAAGAACACTGTCATTATTCAGCGAAGCTTTATTATAAAATTTATTTATAATGTTATTGACTAAGCAACCATCTAAAAATCAACCGAACCGTGCATTAATACTTGCGGGTGGGGGAATGCGTGTTGCTTACCAAGCGGGTGTAATGAAAGCCATGCAGGAAGATGGTTTGGTCTTTTCCCATGCAGATGGGGCTTCAGGTGGTATATTCAATGCTTCCATGCTGGCCTCTGGACATTCGGTGGAAAATATCATTGAAAAATGGAAAACTTTAAACTTTAACCATTTCACCTCTTTTATCAAACTAAAGGAATATTTTAGACCATGGAACCTCAGGGCTTTTGGTGATGCAGATGGGATTCGGGATAAGGTCTTGCCCCATTTTGGTGTGGCAGTGGAAAAAATAAATAATCTAAAATTACCTGTTACTTTTTCAGTTTGCAATTTCACCAAAAAAACAGTGGATACCATACCTTCAGGGAAGGTAGAAGAAAACCACCTGTTAGCAGGAGTGTCTTTGCCAATTTTGATGCCGGCCTTAAAAGTAAAGGATGATTGGTTTATTGATGCGGTTTGGGTAAAAGATGCCAATTTACTGGAGGCAGTGAAAAGAGGAGCAGAAGACTTATGGTTGATTTGGGGAATTGGCAATTACCCGAGTTATTTATCAGGTTCGCTTAACCAGTACGTGCACTCCATTGAAATGAGTGCCAATGGGGCGATTTTTGAAGAGTTTGAGCAAATAAAATGGATCAATCAACTAATTGACCTAGGACATTCGCCCTATGGTCAAACCCGAAAAATTCAAGTTTTTGTAGTAAAGCCAAAGCTCCCCTTGCCCCTGGATCCTGAATTGTTTCTAAAGAAAATTACGGCAAGGGCTCTGATTAATATGGGGTATCAGGATGCCAAAAACTATCTCAATTCACTGCCGGAAAAAGGTGATGTACTTGATTTTAGTGCCACCCAGACCATAGATTCAGGAGATTATTTTTGTATCCCAATGGAATTTTCGGGAGAGATTTTGGAAGGAAAAAAAAGACATCAAGTTGTTTTCCATCTTTTCTTGCGACTTTCTTATTGCAATGAATTTAAAATTCTAGAAGCTTTTTCAAGTCTTTATTTCGAGGAGAGTAAAGTGGAAATGATTGGCGGTGAAACTTCGGTTGAGATTGTCAAAAATGTTAACGGAAATGCCTCTATGACAATAGAGACCGCATTGAATGATAAAGAGAATAAGTACATTTTGAAAGCTGAATTAAAGTGTTCTGGCCCCAAGTATTGGTTAATGGGTCTTGCTTTTAAATCTATAGACTTGAAATTATCATCCTTGTCAGAAAAAAACGATTTAATGGCAGGAACCCTTTATCAGGCCTTCTTTTCTAGGCTTAAAGGGGTATTGTTAAGCTTAGCCAAAAAGAAAAGTGGATCAAATGCCGGTTTGGTGTTTAAATATAGGATGTTACAAAAACTATTGAAGAATGAAGTTTGAAAGAAAACCAATGGTCAATTGGTATGACCCTAAGCAATTGGCTTTCACAAGTGTTAAAACAGTCTTGTCTTCTGTTTTTGGAAATTTTGCTGACCGAAGAGAGCTTCAGGCAGCACTTGATCAAGATTGCAAGCCTTTTGATTATTCCAAAAAAGAAGCATTATGGTTTGACTATATATCCGATTTAGGGGATGGATTTAACTCCACCTATACAATGGCCAGTCTATTGGCCAGAGAGGAATTGGAACTGAGAGGGAAAACCCTCAAAAGGGGGGATGTGCTAATAATGGGTGGAGATGAAGTTTACCCCACCCCCGAAAATATAGAATATGACAATAGGTTGAGGGGGCCTTATACAGCTGCTTTTCCAAAAGATAAAAAAGCCATAGAACGTCCGGATGTATTTGCTATTCCAGGAAATCATGATTGGTATGATGGATTGACTAATTTTTTAAGATTATTTACGCAAAAGCGTTCCTTGGGAAATTGGAAAACCCAGCAAAACAGAAGCTATTTTGCACTCAAACTTCCCTATGATTACTGGGTTATTGCCATTGATATTCAGTTAAATGCTGATATTGATTATCCCCAAATATGCTTCTTTAAAAAAATTGCCAAAGAGCATTTCAACGCCAATAGTAAAGTGATCCTTTGTACTTCTGAACCTTCTTGGGTTTACAAATCTTTCGACACAAAAAATGACTCTTTTGATAGGCTACAATTTTTTATTGATAAGGTATTATTGGGTCAAGGTGAAAAAGACTACGAAGAAAAAAACAAGTCAATAAATATCGAAGCAATATTAACAGGTGATTTGCACCATTATGCCAGGTATGAAACCATAAAAGACGAAACCAAGCCATGTCACTTTATTACTGCCGGTGGTGGCGGGGCCTTTATGCATCCTACTCATACGTTAAAAGAAGAAATAATAGGTACCCATGAAAGAAAAGCGGAATTAAAGAAAACATTCCCCTCAAAATCAGGTTCTACCAAACTTAGTTTGCTAAACCTCGTCTTTCCGTTTTTTAGCCTTACGATGTTGTTGTTTTTTGGGACTTACAATGTCTTTACCACATGGATACTCCAAACAAAGCCTACCGGAGGGGAAAGTTTGATGGAAAAATTATCTGAATTCGACCTTTTCCAAGGTGAATTGTCTCAAATTTTGAGCGTCATAGGTTCTAATTTGTTACACTTTCCTACAGCTCTTTTTCTTAACCTCTTATTATTTGCCGGCTTAATATTATTTACTGATACCAGCTCAGGAAAAAAGAAACTCAATTATATCGCAGGTGTCATTCATGGTCTGCTTCATGTGATTAATTTTTATTTCTTATTGTGGCTTTTTTCCTATATGAACCTAACCGTTTGGGGACTTGAGGTGGATAATGGTAAGCAAATAGCCCTGTTTACCGCTGAGATGGTAGTTCTGGGTGGGTTTATAAGTTGCTTGATTTTTGGCCTTTATTTAACGGTAAGTGTTAGCCTTTTAAAGAACCACATTACTGAGGCGTCCTCTTCTTACAGATGGGAAGGGTATAAAAACTTTTTGAGAATTTCGGTAACCAAAGAAGGGCTTACCATTTACCCAATAGGTGTAAAAAATGTAGTTAGCAATTGGAAAGAAGTAGGAACTGAGAAAAATCCTCGTTTTGAAGGAGGACCCATTAACTATGAATTGATAGAGGACCCAATATTTATAAAAAATGAAAAAATTAGCTAAACCCCTCGGCAGTATACAACCGGAATATGACTATGTGATTATAGGTTCTGGATATGGAGGTAGCATCTCAGCCTCTAGAATGGCTCGTGCCGGGCAGTCTGTTTGTCTCTTTGAGAAAGGGAAAGAGTTTTTGCCCGGGGAATTTCCCGATACCTTACTGGGTGCCTCAAAAGAAATGAATTTCATAAAGGGGAAATCTACGAGTCTTGAAAAAAACGGTCTCTATGAATTTACCATGGGAAATGGCATTAATGTATTTAAAGGTTGTGGGCTGGGTGGCACTTCCTTAGTAAATGCCAACGTCTCCATTAAACCGGAGAAAAGGGTAATGCAGGATGAAATGTGGCCCTTGCCAATAAGGCAAGACTTGGCCTCCTTTGAAGAAGGGGTAGATAGGGCATGGGATATGCTGAAGCCCAATCCATACCCTGAAAATAAAAATGGTTACCCGGTGCTGAAAAAAACCGAAGCCATGCGCAAATCAGCTGATTATATGTCGGCTCACTTTGGTTTATTGGATATCAATGTAAATTTTGAAAATAAAACCAATCACGTTGGTGTTCAGCAACCAAAATGTACAAATTGTGGGGACTGTGTTACGGGTTGTAATGTAGGCGCAAAGAATACCACGGCAATGAACTATTTACCGGATGCGTTTAACCATGGGGCAGATATTTTTACCTCCATTAATGTCCGGTATGTCAAAAAGTTTAAATCATATTGGCAGGTTTACTACCATCCAATTGGTATTGGCAGAGATAATTTTGATGCACCACTATTGTTTGTCAGGGCAAAGAATGTGGTGCTAAGTGCCGGTTCTTTGGGCTCTACGGAAATTCTTTTCCGTTCTGTCAAAAAAGGTTTAAAGGTTTCTGACAGATTGGGAATGAGGTTTACAGGCAATGGTGATGTACTTGGTTTTGGCTATAACAATGATGAAAGGATCAATGGCATAGGCTTGGGAAATAAGGGAACGGATCAAATAGCTAATGTAGGACCTTGTATCACCAGTATCATCGACTTAAGAGAACGCAAAGATTTATCTTCGGGAATGACCCTTGAGGAAGGAACCGTTCCGGGTCCAATAAGAAGTTTAATGCCTAAGGCCTTGATTGCTTTTTCTAGGTTGGTGGGAAAAGACACGGACAGAGGATTTAAAGATTACTTTAAAGAAAAGTTAAGAGAGTTGAGAAGCCTTTTTTTAGGAGCTTTTCATGGCGCAGTTGCCCATACCCAAATCTATTTGGTGATGACGCATGATGATGGAAATGGAGTCATGAAAATGGATGATGAAGGGAAATTAAACTTAAATTGGGAAGGTGTAGGTAAACAGGAGATCTTTAAGAAAGTTAGTGGAGAGATGTTCAGTGCCACTCAGGCTTTGGGAGGAACTAAAATACCCAATCCGACATGGAATAATTTGATGAATTATGATCTGGTAACTGTACACCCATTGGGAGGATGTGGGATGGGAGACAGTGTGGATAGCGGTGTAGTGGATCATAAGGGGCAGGTGTATTCAGGAGAAAGTGATACCGCCTTACACGATGGCTTGTATGTATTAGATGGAGCCATAATACCTAGACCCGTAGGGACCAATCCCCTCTTAACTATCAGTGCACTGACTGAAAGGAGTTGTAAGCTTATTGCTGAGGAGAAAGGCTATGATATGAATTATGATTTTGTGGCTCCATCCAAGCCGGTTGGTAATCAAATCACAGGTACCGGGGTGCAATTTACTGAAACCATGAAGGGCTTTATTGGTATTGGTGAAAAGGGAGATTTTGAAAAAGGCTTTGCCAAAGGGAAAATCGATAATACCACATTTGAGTTTACCCTAACCATTCAAACGGAAGACATTGACGCATTTATTACCAATGAGAAACATGCAGGTAAAATGGTTGGTAGTATGAGTGCTCCTGCAATATGTAAAGAAGCCATCGCTGCTTACAATGGTGATTTTAATTTATTTATTCAAGATGAGGGGGATAGTGAAAGAAAGCGAATGAATTATACAGCAGAACTTATCAGCCCTGAAGGTGATAATTTTTATTTTGAAGGTTTTAAAGACATCCACAACGACAATGTAGTGGATGCTTGGAAGGATACGACAACCCTTTTTATTACGCTTTATGAAGGGAATTCCCCTGCCGGGAATATTGTAGGCAAGGGTAAGTTGGTTATCAAGGTTTCAGACCTGCTTAAGCAGTTGAGAACTGTTAAGGCCATGCACCCAAAAACCAAAGAAGAGGGAAGAAAGGCCATCAGTTCTTTCGGTAAGTTTTTTGCCGGTAATGTTTTTGAAACCTATTTTAAACCTTAACGATGGATTCCCTGATAAGGTATCGGATTGTTAAGCTTTATTTGAACATGTCAAGAATTCCGGATTTGCTTTCCATTTTCTCAGAAAACCAATGATTGGCCCTGGTGAGGAAATCTCGGTTATGATAAGCTTGGTGTTGGGTGTAAAGGTTGGTTAAATGCTGCTCTAAACCATCAAGCTGACTATCAGTCAAGCCATTTTCTTGGCCGGAATTGGGCTGTTTTAGATCTTCCAATAGGTTCTCTGACGATTTAAATACAATATGATTGCCAACCTCCACATTGTTATGAATGTCCAAACCAAGTAACATTGGAAAAGTTATTTTATTCAAAGGAATATTTACTTCTTTAATATGATTCGGATCGTCTTTATGGTATAACCAGAACTTTGAAGGGCTATTGGCAAAAGAGCTCAAGGAGTCTTTTTCCCCAATGTTTACAATACTTTCTTTTTCCTTTATCCATTTATCCCATTCAGCAGGCTGATATTTTTCTAAACTTATCAAATGTAAGAGGCTGTCTCTTATTTCATTGTTTGGATCGAACTGGTCAAATGAAACGATTGAATCTGTAAGGTCTAAAGCGATGTTTCTAACAGGGATTCTCAAGTCCCTATTTTCCCAGTCACGCAGGGCCATGGTTTTTGGAAGATATTCGCCAATGGCTATTGAATCTTGTAGCATTTGGTGCAAGCCTACATTCCATTGGGCTCTTAACAATAAGGTGTCCATGTTTGTCCACAGTGCAGCAGTCCGATTGTTTACCATTTCCTTATTGGTGTTAATAATCTTCATCCAATCCTTCTCATCTATAAGTCCATCTTCACTGATACGGTACCAAAAGGTAGCAAAATGGTTATAAGTTAAGCTTTGATCCTCAAACTCATTCGTTTGTAATTGTTTGAGCATTTGAACCAGTGTGTTTAATTTATTTTCGGCCAAATTCCTGTTATTGTACCTATCCTCTTGAGCCTCCTTCAAGGAATCAATTTTGTCCAATTCTACTTCAAGCGTCCTTTCAAACAATGCAGCTTCTTCATAGCTGATATAGTGATCCTTCTGGATTTCTTTGGTAAGGTCTATGATTTCATCATGGTGAAAAATTACCTTTTTGACTTCTACTTCTGTAAGTAAATTGACTAACCGACTAATCGTTTGACCCCCATTTAACTCAGCCTGATCAATTATTCCAGCAGTTCTCGCATTGGTTTTTAGCTTCTGGACCGCATAGATTTTTACTTTCTTGCTATCTTTAAAGTTTACCTTGCCATTGTAGGTTAGTAGGTCAAAACCCGGGATTCCTTTTTCAGGTATAAACCATGGGTTAATGTCGGCATTTAAGATTTTAGGAGCCAATCCAAAAATATGCAATTCGCCCACCTCCTCATTGAGGTAGTACATATGGTTTTGTAAATCTTTAAAATCAAAACCGGCTTTTACCGTTCCCCTACCTATCATGGCTAGCTTTTTCTTTGCTTCTCTGCGGGGAAGGTCAGATAATTTACTGGAGAAGAAATCTGAGGTAAATGCTTTGATGGACCATTCCACATTGGAATCGTCAAGGTACCATTTCTCCAAAGTTTTTCTTAATCTATTTTCTCTTAAAGGTTCTGTGATGACATCTTCTTTATCATTTTGCTTCAGGTAAATAAAAGATAAAACTTCATTGAAAAAAAGCATGCGACTGGTGTTTTTCCAATCGCCCAGATAATCAAGTTTCTCAAGAATATTGCTTTTCCCTACCTCATTCACCAAAGTCTTTGTTCTCACTCTTCTTTTAAGTACTTTATTGGGGTCACCAATCTCCAATCGTTGATCCACTGGTAGTTTTTGGAAGTTTCTAAGGTTAACAATCTCCTCCTGAATTTTTTCGAATGTCGCTTCTGCCTGTAGGTTAATTTCAGGTTCCTGTTGAAAATCAATTTGTACTTCATCAATAGATGTCAATACTTCCCCATAATACTCAGCAGTGATCATTTCGCCCATTTCTCTAATTTCTGAAACCATATTGGCTGTAGGCTTTAATGTGGCTTTCCCTCCAAATACATTCATTGGATTCCACATGTATACCAATACTACTGCAGCGACTACTACCAGTATTTGTATAATGAGGCGAGCACTACCAAGGATTTGACCTATCATGGATTTATGGTATTGTCTGAAATTTGTATTTGCCTTACTTTCAAAGAATCACTTTTGAAATGGATAAAATTTTCCTCAAAATCAAAGTTTTTTAGCAAAGTATGCATCAATTTTCTGGTATGGTTTTGACTGGTTTCCACCAAGCCCATATAAGGAAGCTGGTCTCTAATATCCATTTCTGCAAGCCTAAAGAAAGTTTCTTGATCTTCCAAGTTAATGGAGTTCAAAAAACGTTTTGGATTGGACACCAATGAATCTTCTATAAAATCCTCTGGAGGATAAGAGAAATTTATCACTTCAATGGTAGGAAGCGAGAGCGTTATTTTGTTTCCTTCAATCAAGATGTCTTCTTCTTTTATTCTTTCGAGGTTGATACCTGTTTTAATTTTGGCCCTGGAGTAAGCTAAAAATGAGGCTTCATTAACGGGTACAAAAAATATATTTTTTTCCTTCTTTCCGAAAACCACCTTGTCCACAACAAATTCTGTAACCACTAGGTCACTGGCTTGTTGTATTTTACCTATAACCAAGCCTCTCTTTTCTTCTTTACAACTGCTAATTAGAATTAGAATACCGAAGAGAAAGGCCATATGGGTCAATTTCGATTTTAAGCTTTCCATGTTTGCTCATTTTTGAATTGCTCATAAAAGTGTTTCATCTTGAGATGGTATTCATTGACTTTATAGCCACTTCCATTGTACCCATAGGCAAAAGATTCCCAATCATAATTTCCTTCATTTGATTCAGAAATGTACTCAATCAGGGCTTTGCCTCGAACCTTCTTAATTTTAATAAACGCCAGGAAATCCAAGAAATGGAAATATTCGGATTCGTTTTGCTTGGCTTCAAACTCTTCCACATCCTTATAATTTCTGGATTTGATATGGTGTTCCATGTTTTCACCCAGTATTTGGAACAAACCCCAGGAAGTGGCATAAATGGCCGCTTTTGGATCTATTTTTCTGGCTTCTTCAAGCCTGTCATATTCCTTTAAACCTACCCTATAATGGGTTCTGGTCCACTTTTTATAGATAATGTCTTCATGACCTACACTTAAGGCTTCCGGATCTTTTCCGAACGCGTTAAGCCAGTACCAGAACTTGTGGCCTTCAAATAGAATTTTAGCCCTTCCGTCACTCAGGTGTCCACGGCCTGCAGACTCCACCTTAACCAATGCCTTTATTACCGGTAGGCTTATTTTTATATTTTCCTTCGCTTCCAATTCATCCAAGGCGATCCTTATGTCCATGTCACTTAGCAATTTGCTATTGGTGTTGTCTTTGATTTGAACATATTCTTCTCTTTGTAAACTTATTTCGGGTTGTGCTTCAAATGAAGTGGATAACAAAGACCTTTGCTGGCTAGCCGGAGGTACGTCTGCAGGTTGAAGGCCGTTTTCAATGGAAAAGATCCTATCTTCATTGTCAAAGTAAGCATTGTCTAATTCCAGACTGTCCATAGGAACCATTGCCTTGCTTTCTTGAGAGGAAGAAGGGGACAGGGATTGATTATTTTGAACTTGCCCACCGTTTTGGGTATTGTTTTGTTTAGGTACCCACCTTTCGCGTAAGTATTTTAGAGACTTGTCCCCAAAATAGAAAGCGATCATCATTAAGAAGGCGGTTTCAAAAAATTCAAATTGTTGACTCAATAAGGCTGCATCTACTCCGGAATATTGTGTTCCAAAGCTGACGATCAACAATGACATTCCTCCCATCAGCAGGGTAAAAGCGATCATGCCCCTTACTGTTCCCGGAGGTAAGCCGAAAGTTTGACTTTTATACGGATTGTGTTCGGGCATTTCCAGATCAGAAGCTTTTACAGGAATGCCTTTGCTGTGCATGTCTCTGAAATCATAAATGCGTTGCCAATCCTGGTCTGTTAAGCCGTAATTTATATTGTAATGGTAAACAGACCACATAAAGTAAATGAGGAATAATGCGATCCAGATGACAGTGGTGGCAAGGCCTACCGCCTGAAATAGATTGTCATGCTCAATGTAAACAAAGAGGGCACCGAGAATTGCAAAGATGACCAGGATGACAGAAAGGATGACCGTTCCTTTAAAGAAAAAAGTATGGTATGGGTTAAAATTTGGATTCCTGTCTTTTACCTTGGGACTAATATGTCTTGCGATTAAGCCGTAGATAAAACTTAAGGCCACAATGATCACAAAGCCGATAGCAAAGGCATGGTTGGCGCTTTCCATGCTAGGCACTATGAAAATCAGGGCAGCAAGAGCGATTACTACTATCGAAATGATATGGATTATCAAATAATTTCGTTCGGATATAAAGGAAGACTTTGTGTCCTGATTATCGACGGATGAAGGGCTTTTTTCCATGGAGTATATCGGTCTGTATTGGTTATTGAATCATTTATTAGGCGTTGACTAGCTGCTGATTTTTAGTAAGTCGCTCCAACCAATTTTCGTTTAGAATATTGATAGTTAAGGGCTCATTTTGGTTTATCTTTGGATATACCATTTTATAGAAGCGTTCGTAAGCTTTCTGAGATTGTAGGATCATTTTTTCAGGATTGGCTGCATTGACCCCGTCCGCAATTAGAATACATCCTTCTGTGTCTTTATGCGTATTTCCTATATGGACATAAACCTTGTCATAGTTAGGAATTTCTTTTATCTCAATATGGTATGAAAACCAGTTAAACCTATTCCTATACCGTTGCGTCAATGGACTGAGGTTTTCATTGATGCCCAGTTTATAATGTCCCTCCGGAATTCTAGTTCCCCCGGGTATTTTTTCATCACGATGAGTATCTTCCAAGGTGTAGGCGAAAAATTTCTTTTCAATAAACAACATACCCAAAGTAGTATTCCCATCATCTATATACCTTAGAATGGTTACCAAAGCCTCCGGGACTGATGCTACACCATCATTTTCTACCAAAGATTTGATCTTTTTTATATCTGGATTATCGGCTATATTTATATGGTTAATTTTATCGTTAAGGCTTTCCTTAGATGCCTTTTGAATGGGGGCTGTTTCACTTTCTTTAAATAAGTCTTTTAATCTATCAAAACCTTTACGAAGCAGCATGATTAAATAACCAATAAAACCAACCAGCCATAACCATATTTTATCCAAAACTTCGGGATTGGAATAAAAAAACAGGACAACTAAAATAACCCCGGCCAAAACCAGTAAGCCCGGTAATTTATTCATTTTAATAATAATTTAGGGTTTGAGGTAGAAAAATTGCGTTGGTTTATTGTACCTCAAAATTTAATTATTTATTTTTCAATAACAAAAGAATAAACAGCTTATTTTGAGGTGTTGTGTAGAGAAATAAAAATTAGTACCGTCCAAAAAAACACATCTAAATAGTAATGATAGGATGGTATGAATTTTTTTACAAGATGAATATGATTCAGATTCAAATTAATAGGTTATTGATTAGATCTACCTTTAAAGATTCTTGATTTGTAAAGCATATTTCTTGAATGACATAAAATTTAATTAATTTAGGAAACCTAAGCGTTTTAAAATTGAAGTAAAAAATAACTATACCTAAATAAATATGGCGAATTACAAAATTCAAGTCAACAACAAAAGCTATGAGGTAGATGTTGATTCAGATACCCCTTTACTATGGGTACTTCGGGACAACTTGGGACTGGTTGGAACCAAATATTCCTGCGGTATTTCACAATGTGGGGCTTGCACAGTTCATCTCAATGATGCTGCTGTTAGGTCTTGTGGATTACCGATTTCCTCTGTAGGAGATGCTAAGATCACCACTATCGAAGGGCTTTCGGAAGCAGGAGATCATCCTGTGCAACAAGCCTGGAAAGAAGTGGACGTTGCCCAGTGTGGCTATTGTCAGGCCGGGCAGATAATGACAGCGGCAGCTATGCTAAAGAATAACCCTTCACCTACCGAGGAAGAGGTAATCGATGGGATGAATGCCAATTTGTGTAGATGTGGCACTTACCACCGTATCAAGGAAGCAGTTTTATTGGCCTCATCAAAAATTAAATAATCATGAACAAAGCACTAAAATCAAATAGAAGGGATTTTTTAAAAATTGCAGCAACTGCAGGTGGTGGTTTACTGATTGGATTTAATTGGTCAGCTTGTGATTCTCCCAAAATGAAAGTTGTCAGCAATGATGAAATCTTTGATAAAGCCATCAATTACAATAGTTTTCTATCAATATCCCCGACAAACCATGTAGTCATCTATTCACCCAACCCCGAACTGGGACAAAATATCAAAACTTCCTTTCCAATGATTGTTGCAGAGGAATTGGATGTAGATTGGTCTAATGTAAGAGTGAAGCAAGCTTTTTTGGATACTGAGAAATACGATAGACAGGTCACCGGTGGCTCTGGAGCCATGCCTCATTCTTGGCAAAGACTCAGACAGGCCGGAGCCACAGCAAGGCAGATGCTAATGGAGGCCGCTGCAAAGCGATTGGATGTACCTTTATCCTCCTTGACTACAGAGAAAGGAAATGTTGTTCACGGGTCAAAAAAAATCAGCTATGGAGAGCTTGCTACTGATGCAGCTTCATTGCCGGTTCCGGAGAATGTAGCTTTAAAAGACATCAATGATTTTAAAATCATTGGAACAGCAGTAAAAAATGTAGACAATGATGCCATGTTTACGGGACAACCTTTGTATGGGCTGGATGTTTATCGGGAAAATATGCTTCATGCCATGATTCAAAGGCCTCCATTTGGAATGAAGCTGAAAAAGGTTGATTCAGAAGCTGCAAAAAATGTCAAAGGGGTAAAGGATGTGCTTACTTTTAAAAATAATGTAGCAGTAATAGGTGAAGGAACCTGGCCTCTGATGAAAGCAAGGAAACTTTTGAAAATTGCTTATGAGCCAATAGAAGGAACTTTGGAATCTACAGCCTTCCATGATAAGAAATTTGATGAGTTGTTGAATTCCGGGGAGGGTGAAGTCAAAAGAAAGGATGGGGATGTAAATACCGCTTTTAGAAATGCAGCAAGGGTAATCAAAAGTGAATACCAATGCCCATTCCTATCCCATAGTCCTATGGAACCCATGAATTTTTTTGCAAATGTAAAGGAGGATAGTGTGGAGTTAATAGGTCCTTCACAAACCCCAGATCGTGCTAGAAAAGCAGCAGCAAAGATTTGTGGAATAGATCCTGAGAAAGTAAGTGTAGCATTAACCCGTTTGGGAGGTGGTTTTGGCAGGAGACTTAGGGCAGATTTTGTAGAGGAAGCAGTTGAACTATCTAAAATGCTAAAAGCCCCTGTAAAATTAACTTGGTCAAGAGAAGATGACATCACCGGTGGTGCCTATAGGCCTGCCGTTAAGTATAGGTTTGAAGCTGCTTTGAACAATAAAGATGAGTTGATAGGTTATAAGTTGAGTGGAGCCGGCATCAATGCAGGAAATACAACGAGAGAGAATAATTTTCCTGCAGGCGCAATCGATAACCTGGAAATAAGATCGGCTGATTACAAGTCACCGATTACCACCAATGCATGGCGTGCGCCAATAACCAATTTCTTGGCTTTTGCTGAACAGTCATTTCTTGACGAAGTTGCAGAGGCCATGGGCAAGGACCCCATAGAATTAAGATTAGGACTATTGGCCAAAGCCAAGAAAAACCCTGTGGGGGAAATACATTATGATATTGACCGAATGAAAGGTGTAATTGAGACGGTGGCAGAAAAATCAAACTGGGGCAAAAAGGAAGGGGTTTCTCAAGGTTTTAGTGTGTATTTTTCTCATAGATCTTATGTTGCGCAGGTAGCTGAGGCAAAAATTAAAGATGGTCAAGCAGTGCTGGATAAAATATTTGCTGTTACAGACTGTGGAATAGTTATCAACCCTACCGGAGCAGATCAGCAAGTTAGGGGGGGCATGTTGGATGGTATGGGGCATGCAATGTTTGCCAATCTCACTTTTACAGATGGTATGGCTGATCAAAAGAACTTTGATAGCTATCGATTGATTCGCATGAAAGAAATTCCTGAAATCGAAACTCATTTTATTGACAATGGAATTGACCCAACTGGACTGGGAGAACCTGCGCTTCCTCCTACCGGTGGTGCAGTGGCCAATGCCATTTATAAAGTGTCTGGACAACGGATGAGAAATCAGCCATTTATTAAACAGGAAGGTATTAATAATTTTAACCTGGGAAGTCCGGCTTAGCATAGCTGTTACAATTGAGAATGGCTTATAAAATAATGATGGATTGATTTACCACGGGTTGTTTACCCGTGGTATTTTTTTTATACCGATTAAGCCAATGTATGACACAAAAATCTAATGTATCACCCGGGTTAATGCTCCCTATCCTTTTTACATTGAAGAGTTCTACACACTTTATTTGTTTAGTTTTTATGTTTTTAATTGGTTTTCCTTTGCACAAATTTTTTACCTTAAGTATTTAAATAGATATTTAACCATTAGCATTTATTAGCTATTGAAATAATAGGGAATGTGGCAGCTGCAAGGGTTTGTTATCTTGCTTGATTATTGTTTCCTATGCTTTTACTATATTTCAAATGAAAACCTTTTCAATTTGCTTTTACTTGTAGGTGGAGGTCTGATTAGGAAAAGGGTGTTTTTTAATCCATAAAACAATAACCTAGAAGAAACTAAAAAGATGAGTAATTCCGAAATTCTTATCAGGAATAATTTAAGAGAGACTTATGGGGATGTTTATTCTCCAGGAGTGATAGATGCCCTTTCATTCATGGCTCCATTTAATGAAGAAGTAAAAAAGCTTATGGATATTAGGCTCCGCAGGAGAAAAGAAAGGAGTCGAAAAGGGAGTAAATTAACATTTTTAAATCCGGATACCAATATACCGGGTACTAATATTCTGGTATCGGATGCCAGGTCTGGCAAATTTGAAGGAGCTGAAATCCCCTCAGATCTTCAGCAACAGTGGATTCAAGGTACCGGGCCCGGAGCAAAGCCCAATGCAAGTTTAGAAAGTAGTATTCGGAATGTAGCTTATGCTTTACTTTCCGGGGCTGATGGTTGGATGTTTGATGGAGAAGATGCTTTAGGCCAGGTGTCTACCATGTCCTTGGACAATCAACGAAACCTTAAATTGGCCATCCAGGGCTCCCCAACATTTTTTACAGTGGCTGAAGAGGTAGCATCCCAAATGAACAATTGGAGTAAAAGCTTCTTTGGTCAGGAAAAAATTGTTAATTGGAGAGAACAGCTGAATTTTACCACCAAGATTTTTAGGGCCAGGGGACTTCATTTAGACGATAGGCATATTCGGATTAGCAGTGGAGCTTCTTTTTCAGCTTCCATTGCGGATTTGGTACTTTATGTGGTGAATAATTTTCAGGCCTTGTTAGCGGCAAACGCTTCTATAGTGCTGTACCTGCCAAAAATTCAAACGGCCGAAGAAGCCGCATTGTGGAATAAGATGATCAGTGCTTTGGAAAAGCATTTGAAACTGGAAGATGGAACCATCAAGGTATATGTACTGGTGGAGCAGCTAGAAGCAACTTTCCAACTTATGGAAATTAGGGCAGCTTTAGGAAAACACTTTGTAGGTTATAATACCGGCCGCTGGGATTATATCAATAGTGTATCAGATGCGATGGCATGGGATCAGTCCTTTATCAACCCCAATATAGAGTCCATAGGCATGACTTATGGCTATATGAGGAATTATGAAGACAGGGTAAGAAGAGCAGTGAATACACCTGATAGCAAAGGTAATTTTGCTTTATGGCAAGGGGGGATGGAGCCCAATATACCTGTTGGATCCACGGAAGGAGTAAGCGCAAGTATGGAGAAAGCTTTGGCCGGCGCGGAAAGGGAACTGATGGAAGGAGCAAGTGGAAAATGGGTTGCCCATTGGAAAATGGTTCATATTGTTCGCCCCGTTTGGGAGAAAACTGGTAAAGCCAATCAAATGGGAAGAAGCTTTGAAAAGCTTAGTTATTCCCAAGAAGATGCTGGAGGCTTGATCCACCTTGAACCTGCTCCCAGAACGATTAGAGGTGCAAGGAATTTATTAAGTGTAGGCTTGCAGTATGCCAATGCTTTTGGGCAGGGCATGCAAGCTGCGGCTTTGAAACCGGCTGACTTTTTTGGTAATGAAAATGTACTTTACCTAATGGAGGATATGGCCACGGGTGAAATACGCTTGAGTATCTTATGGGAGTGGCTTCACAAAGGTGCTAAAATTACCGAGGCTGATAAAGATTCCGGAGTAAATCAAGGAGACATTTTCACTGAAGAATTGTTCAACAGGTTATTGGAAGAGGAGTATCATAAACTTTTAGCTGCGGATAGCAAAGATGTTCATGAAGCTTCTAAGGCTACTACACTTCCCATTGCCAAAGCTATTGTGAAGAAATATGTTGGGCAAGTGGAGAAGATTCCATGGTTTATTGATTTGTTAAATATTAACCTAAATAATGTTGATTTAAAGCTTGCTGAAAAAAGAATTGATCGCTATATCAACCACTTGAATACAAATGGAGAGCGAATCACAGAAAATCTGGATTTTATTGTTTAATGCTTTTAGCGATTGTTTACATTTGTTGTAAAAGATGTCTCAAACCTTATTGTTTTTTCTAGCTGTTTTTCCAATTTTGGTGGCTTCAGTAATGTTGGTAGGCTTTCGTATTCCTGCCAAATTCACGATGCCGGTAACTTTTGTGCTTACCTCAATTTTGGCTTTTGTATTCTGGGGAATGTCACTATTGACCATTCTGGCTTCCACCATTCAAAGTTTGTTTATCACTTTTGATATCCTATACATTGTTTTTGGTGCTATTTTATTGCTTAATTTTCTCAAATATTCAGGAGCTGTCGACCGTATTCGGGATGGTTTTTTTGGAATTAGTAAAGACCGAAGAATTCAGGTAATCATTATTGTATGGCTTTTTGGGTCTTTTCTTGAAGGAGCAGCCGGGTTTGGTACTCCTGCGGCTATTGTCGCCCCTTTATTGGTTGCACTTGGTTTCCCTGCCTTGGCAGCGGTGGTTTTGGGGATGATGGTGCAGAGCACTGCTGTTACTTTCGGTGCAGTGGGAACGCCCATATTGGTTGGTGTTAAAGGAGGTTTGGAAAACCCTGAATTGACATCCAGATTAGATTTGATGGGTTTAAATATTGCTGATGTGTTGGCTGCTGTCACCGGTAATGCGGCCATTGTACATGCCCTTGTCGGTAGCTTTATGCCTTTTCTAATGGTTTTGATGCTTTGCAGGTTTTTTGGTAAAAACAGATCCTGGAAGGAAGGGTTTCAGGTTTTTCCTTTTGCAATTTTTGCCGGGTTGTCATTTACCATTCCTTATCTGATTACAGGGCTTTTTTTAGGGCCTGAGTTTCCTTCTCTTATTGGCGCTTTAGTGGGTTTGGCTTTGGTAGTTTCTGCAGCCAGGAAGGGTTTTTTGGTGCCTAAATTAACCTGGGAAATGGAAGAAGCCAAGCACTGGCCTGAAGACTGGTTGGGAGCAGCGAATTTTAACAATGAAGTTGAAGCTGAGATGACTTCAATGAAGCCAAAATTCTCCTTAAAATTAGCTTGGTTACCTTATGTTTTTTTAGCCATGTTATTGGTATTAAGTAGGCTGCCCCAATTGCCTTTTAAAAATTGGCTAACCAGTGTTTCTTTTGGTATTGATCCCATATTTGGAACCAATATTGCTGCCACCAGCACGCCCTTGTATTTGCCCGGTACACTTCTGCTTATTGTTTGTGTATTTACTTATTTTCTTCACGGGATGAATGGCAGGGCAGTGAAAGCAGCATTTTCTGAAAGTGGACAAATGATTTTCAAAGCAGGTGCAGTGTTACTCTTTGCTGTTGCCATGGTCAGGGTGTATATTAACTCAGGAGAGAATGCTTCCGGTATGCTGTCCATGCCTATTTTGATGGCAGAATGGTCGGCAGATAAAGTGGGGATGGTTTATCCATTCTTTGCTCCATTTATAGGAGCGCTTGGTGCCTTTATTGCCGGTAGCAATACCATTAGCAATTTAATGTTTAGCTTGTTTCAATTCGGAGTTGCTGATAACCTTGGAATGTCTCCCACCTGGATTTTGGCATTGCAGGCAGTTGGTGCGGCAGCCGGAAATATGATCGCCATACACAATGTTGTAGCAGCCTCCGCCACAGTAGGGCTCCTAGGCAAAGAAGGAAGTGTGCTTCGCAAAACCATTCTTCCTACCTTGTATTACCTTTTGGTGACAGGTTTGATTGGCTTCCTCCTTATTGGAATAGTCGGTGTTATGGATCAATTCATGCTAAATACTTAAATTTATCTTCTTTTTAGTCGATAATTTTGTTTATCCACTAATTAATCGATAAATTGGTTTATCTTGTAAATAGTAGATAAATAAAGCATTCAATGATAGGGATCATCACAGCAGATTTGATCAATTCACGTAAAGTTCCGGCAGCTCAGTGGATGCAGGAATTAAAGAAAGAATTGAAAGAATGGGGAAAGGAGGGAAGCGATTGGGAAATCTATCGGGGAGACAGCTTTCAATTGAGAATAAAGGAACCGGGGCAGTTATTATTTGCAGCCATTTTATTGAAGGCTGCCATCAGGTCAATAGCACCGTTAGACATAAGGATGGGCTTGGGCATAGGAGAGGAGCATTATGTATCCGATAGACTATTGGAAAATAATGGGCCTGCTTATGTTTATTCGGGTGAGATATTTGAGGAGCTTGAAAAGGAGCAGCAGGGGATAATGTTTAAGAGCGAATACACAGAGCTAAACGAGGAAATAAACCTTATGCTTCAGTTGGCATTGACGATCATGGACAGCTGGTCAATCAATTCTGCAAAAATGGTGTGTCTTGCATTCAAGCACCCTGAAAAAAATCAAACAGCATTAGGAGCGATGGAGCATATTAGTCAAAACTCAGTTAGTGCACGGCTTTCCAGGGCTCATTTTGAAGTAATTAATACATTGGTGGATTATTTCCCAAAACGAATAGCAAAGTTTACCTCATGATAGTATTTAGGGCTTCTTGCTGATTTATTAATTACCTGATAACCAGCGTAATAATTAACAAAAACATAACACAAAAACCCCGAATTTAGCTGTTTAAAGCTTTTTTCGGG